>JAKVCB010000099.1 GCA_022448345.1 Pirellulales bacterium | reverse complement strand
ACGACACCAGTTTTTCTGCTGCGATCCAGAAGATCATCTCTGGTGGAATTCGGTCGATCGCCTTCGCATGAAACTCGCCTCGATTGGGATTCTGTTTGAATGTGACCTGGAAACTTCGGCCGGTGGTCATGGTTTCGACTATTACAATGCAATGTCGGAGCAGACTGTCGATTTTATCGCTGCCGGCTTGAAAAACGAGCGGTTACGGTTGCACACCTTGTAAATGATCGCAGATCTTTTGGGTTTACAGATAGGCGACCTGTTGCCAAACGAAGGACCTACAGGAATTCAATGCTATCAGGCAATCGGCCACCTTTTTTGTAGCCAGTTTGCAAGGACATTGAACTGTTAGTCGAATCAGAGGATGTTATAGTCGCGTTTTGCATTTGGTATTCTGGAGTTACCTGACCATCAGCCACACACAGATTAAAAATAAGCTCGCCGAAGATGGGTACGTTGTCCTGCACGGTTTTTTTCGCGCCGACGTAATCGACGCAGTCCGCGGCGATCTTGCCGGATGGATCGACCGTCAGGCAAATCAGCTTCTGGCCGACGGTGTCATTGACGACCTCCACGAAGCGGAACCGTTTGAAACCCGCTGGTTGCGACTCGTAGAAGAAGGCGCACCACGGCTCAAGACGATTCGCGAGGATCTGCACACACCTGCGCTGTTTGGCTTGTTTTTTTGTCCCCAGCTACTGGATATCGTCGAAGGTGTGTTGGGGCAGGAAATCCGACTTTATCCAAATTATACGGTCCGACCCAAACTGCCCGACGATGCTTTGACGCAAGTTCTCTGGCATCAAGACGCCGCCTACACGGCCAGCGGACAACACGGCCATGACGCAAATGCGGGAGATTTGACCGAAGATGCCCTGAGGATGGTCAACGTCTGGTCACCCCTGGTACCGGCCCGACCTGAAAACGGCTGCATGCAATTCGTTCCAGGAACCCACAAGTTGGGCCTTGTGTCCCATAATGAGCGGGAACATTATCTTGAAATCTCAGACGGCGCCCTCAAGCCTCAACTGGAACAAGCCATCGACGTCATCCTGGATCCCGGAGACGTGGTCCTTTTCAGCAACCTGCTTTTTCACATGGGCCAACCCAATCATTCTGAGAGTATCCGCTGGAGCTGCGACTGGCGTTATCAGGATGCGCGCCAGTCGACCATGCGAAGTGAAACTGGCCACATTGCCCGGAGCCAATCCGATCGGTCTGCCGAGGTTCAGTCACCGGAGGCATGGGCAAAGCTGTCATTCGTCTAGGGCCATGGCCTACAAATACGAAACCCAGCGCCAGCGTGGCTGGCTGTTTACGTACGACGGCAACATGCTTGACCCGCAGCCGGTTGGCACATGACTGCGCCGCGTGTACTTGGAAGCCTCGTGATTGACTTCAAAGACTTCTGGTTGCTTTCTACATCGTGGTACAAATCGAGTTGCGTGATGCCTCACCGTTGCTGGATTGCCGCGGGGCCGAAAGACGGTTGTGGCGCGAACGCAGCCGATGGTGCCGGTGTCAGGTCGATACTGCGAATATCCTGCGCGTGAATTTCACCACTGGTCCGCCAATAGGTAATTTTCCGGGCAGACGATTGTTGCGGTGCAGTGCCCGTTCCCCGCCACAGGTAAATTGTGGCGGAGCTGTTTCCGTCCCCTTCCAGCACAAACACATCTTTAAATTGATTAAAACTTGCCCGGCCAGCAATCGCCTTGAACCTTTGCTGCTGATCGGTCGTCCCTTCAATAGTTACATCGCCACGGGCGAGTAATTCAACGGGTCCAAATTGACCCTGCCCTAATCCACCCAGGGGGAACTTGGTTTCTGGGTTCGCGCTTGTCACCGACTTTTGCTGTACGGTCAAATCTTCGTTGACCGCGAGTTCGGCACACCTTAGCGTTACGGCCGAAGGAGGTAACTGCTCGGGGTGACGCAGATCGAGTTCCTGCTCCCAGGCATCGACTGGACCGTAGACGGTACGAACCCGCCCCAAAAACGCAAGTTGCCGCTGATGCAAATTGCCAGTAACTCCGTTTTGAAAATTGACACGAAGAAAATGCAATCTTGGCCCACCGGAGATCGCAGCAGCATCTGGGCGGGGCTTCATTGTTGGTTGAAGTTCTTCGCCGTAATGAACCGAACGAACCCAGCCTGGCCCGCGGCCACGGATTTGCCCGCTTTGTTGATTGATGGCAAGCTGTGCCAGTTGCAGGCGTTCGTGTGAAGTTGGCCCTCCTGCATCACGTGTCCGGTGATCGAAAACAACGTGTCCCTGGCAATCAAGCTCACTCAACTCGAGCGATGTCTGGTCAGCTTTTGTGCCGAAATCGACAGGGCGGCTTAGCGTCCCTACAAGTTGATCGCAGCGCAGCCAGTCCTCTGGCCCTTCGGCAAACACATCGCCAGAGAGCTGAACCTTCCGACCGTCGAAATTAAGGCCTTTTTCCCAACGAATGGCGAGTGGATAGGGCGTTTCGGTCGGCCGACCCTGCAAATCTTCAGCAAGCTTCAGATGGGCCTCACCCGCTCCTTCAATCCAGGCATGGTTTCGGGCTTCGTCAAGATAGACGGCTCGGCTCATCAGCGTCACACCACGGGCGGTCATTTCTGCGAGTCGGGCAGGTTGTCCGCCATTGGCGTCGCTTCCCAGGACCGCTACGCGCGTGGCACCGTGACTCATGTCCTCTAAGGTTAATCGTTGCCCATAAAGAACCAGCGGTGCAGCTGACGGTTCGCGCGTCCGGGTTTCTCGAAAGACAACGTTGCCATCACAAAAAAGATTCGCCGGTTCTGCCCGCCGACCCTGCACGACGATCTCCAAACGTAATCGATCGGCCTGAATGGCATATCCTTCTTCTGCCTGTGCTGGATTCGCCAAGTCAAACCGGCTGGAGCCAGGCTGCTGCAGGTCCGCTTGCTGGGGTATTTCGTAACGGAACCAGGTCGAAAGCTCATGGGTCTGACCAGCTAATTGGGGTGAATCGAACATTACATTCCCAAGAGCCAAAAGCCGGTCGGGGCGGACAGTGGTCGCGTCCTGCTTTTGCGGCTCACCCCCAATCTTTTCCTGATCGTGACCACTCAAACTCCAGGCCATCGATGCAGTCGGGTCGTCAGGGGCTATTTCGCGGAGATAGACTTTTATTTCGTCGGCGACTAACTGTCCACGCCCCTGCATCGCGAGGCGTGGACGGCCCTGTAGCCAGAGGACCGGTTCGCCTTCCTGGCGAACCAATTGAACCGAGTCTTGCCAGGCAACCGTGAGTAAATCATTGGGCTGTTCCGGATTCGGGATGAACGAAAGGTTTCCTGCTCCTTGCGCGCAAAACGCGCCAATCTTCGTTCCTGCCTCTGAAGCTGGATGTGTGTAAACGATCGCCGGTGCCCGTACGACACTTTGGTCTGAGCGGAGCTGCACATCTCCGTCGAGGGAAATTTTCTGTTCGGGAATCGTCAGCCGCATACGGGCACTTCGGGCTTCAAAGTTGCGCTGCGGTGAGAGCATAATGACTGGCGAACCGGTCGCTTCCAGTACATACGGCTCCAATCGACTGAACTCAGCCCTTTGACGTTCGCCCGTTTGAATAGGCCGCGCGAAGCCGGGAATCTGTTTCGGCGCAAACTGCACATTGAGCTGCTTGCAGGTCATTTGGTCGCTTGGCCCTTTGGGATTGAATTGCCAAACTTCGACATTGTCTTGAAACCGGGCGACATAATCTTGTTGGTCGCCAACCAGCTGGAATTCGAAAGGCCCCGTACATGTAATTTCGACTGGTTGATCTGTCGTGTCACCCGGCACAAGCTTTCCAGATGCAGTTCCAAGTTGAAAATAGACGTTTTGGCGAACACGAATCGCCTCGATTCCGCTGAACTGAACACCCGTTGATGCTTCTCCGGTTTGCTCTTCGTCCAAAAGCTGAATTTCGAGTTGCCGGCCACGACCACGATGGGATCCCAGGCGAAATTCAACTTGTTCACTCGTTTCCAGCAATCCCTTGGAATTGAGTCGCAGCTTGCCAGTCTGGATAAACAGGTCATCGGCTGGACCTGGTTGCCGCATGTCGCTACGAATGGTGACCAAGCCATTAAGTTCGCCCGACACAATCCGCCCCAGTCGTCCCGATGCCGGGTTGAAATTTTCGTCAAACGTAATGGCTGCCCCAGATGGCGCTTCGACGATAATCACATCGGTAGGGGCAGGTTGGCCTTCTTCGACGGGGGAAGGAAAGAACAGCAGTGCGAAGTGCGACAGTTCAATTTGGCCAGGTTTTTCCTGATGGTAATCATCAATCACCAACATCCCGTGCCCACTCTTGATGACTTTTGGCGGACGTGTTTGCGACCAGTGTGCGGGAGGAAAATAATTTGCCAGCAATTGCTGGTACTTATCGGCCAGCCGTCTTCCCATTTGCTGTTCTGCCGCAGTCGATGCCTGTTGTTGCCGCACTGCCAAAGCCGGTTCCAGGTAGGGCACAACCAGCAGGGCGTAGAGTTGATACACCACTACGATTGCGGCCAATGAAATCGTGCTGCGAAGCAAGCGGGTAATCATTGCGTTGGAAATCCCGTGTCGTTGGCGGTACAGCGCCTCTTGTTGAATTATGTGACGTACCGAGACACGAGGCCGTCCCAGCGATCGGTGCTTCGGAGAATCATTTCTATGATTTCCCGCAGCGCGCCCCGGCCACCGGCCATACGGGTGACGTGGTCAGCTGCGGCACGGACCTCTGCGGCAGCATCTTCAACGGCCACTCCCAGGCCAACGGCGCGAATAGCCGGCAGGTCAGGAAGGTCGTCGCCGATATAGCAAATTGCCTCGAGCTCGACCCCAAGCTCTCGGGCAATCCGCTCGGTTTGGCCCAACTTGTCGTCATCACCTTGACGGACAATGCCAATATCAAGCTCTGCTGCCCGTCGCTCCACAATTTTTGATTCGCGACCCGTCACGACACCAAACTTGTGCCCTGCTCGCTGCCACAACCGAATGCCCAATCCATCGCGAACATGAAATTGCTTGGACTCAACGCCATCGTTATCAAACTGCAGTTGGCCGTCGGTCAGCACGCCGTCAACGTCCGTAAGCATGATCGTAATTTTGGCACAAGCTTCGCTAACGTAACTCACGAGAAAGCCATTGAGGTTATTGGCAGTTTGGTCAGGTTTGGCTTACTGGGGATGTCTATATTCGTGTGAACACTCTCCGCACATCCACAAACCGCTCTCTCCAGATCTTCGTTTTCTTACGCTTCCGATTCTTCGGCAAACAGGCGGACTGCTGGAGGTCTTTTCTGCGTCTCTTCATGGGAAGACGGATCAGGTTCTTCAGCGACCTCCATGCCAACCAGGTCGGTCACATCCATCACGCCCAACGGACGCTGCTCGCCGTCAACAACGGGTAGTTCACTGATCTTACGGGCAGTCATCAAACCAACCGCGTCACGCAACAAGGATCCTGTCTCCACCGTGATCGGCTGAACAATCATTACGTCATGAACAGGTCGATCAAGGGCTGCTTCGGCACGCTGTTCGAATAGCCGGGCCAGGTCACTGTCGGTGAACAAGCCGGTGAGCCTCCCTGCCTGATCTGTCAACATGATGGCTCCGGTCCGCCGCCCAGGTCGGCTGCACGCTACGAGAACTTCTCGAACGGACAAGCGATCGGACGTAACACGGCATTGTTCCAGCGGCCGCATATGAGTGTCTACTTTGCTGAAACGACGGCCCAGGCTGCCTCCCGGATGAAACCTCGCAAAATCCTCCGCTTGAAATCCTCGAAGGCGACAAAGGACCAAAGCAAGTGCATCGCCAAGCGCCAGCATAGCGGTCGTGCTAGTGCTTGGAGCCAGCCCAAGCGAACACGCCTCGTCAAGGGCGCCAAGCTCCAGGATTTCACTGGCGGCACGACCGATCGTACTCTGACGCCGGCCTGTGATGGCAATCAGTGGAACACCAAAATTGTGGATCGCCGGCAGCAGTTGCACCACCTCGGATGTTTCGCCGCTTTGGCTGAGCATCAGCACGACGTCGTCCGCGTGAATCCGCCCTAAATCGCCATGAAATGCCTCCGCTGGATGGAGGAAATGGGCCCGCGTGCCAACCGATGTCATCGTTGCCGCAATCTTCTGGCCAATCAGTCCTGCTTTTCCCATGCCAGTGACGATCAAGCTCCCGCGGCTTTGATAGATCTGCTCGACGACACGGTGGAATGTCTCGTCCAGGCGACCAGACAACTTCCAAAGGGCGACTGCTTCGAGTCGCATGATTTCGCGGGCAGCGCGAAGCTGTTCTTCTTTTGAGAGCAGCGGCTGGCTTGGGCTTTTATGTGCGATCGCTTCCATGCGTATTGAATCTTTAGCTACGAAGTATGGGAGGCAGACTGGCGTGCATCATGCCGGCAACTCAGGTGTAACTCGCGCATTTGCACACGGGAATATGGTCGCGGATTGTAGAGCGGGCGGCCGGGTACGACAACGTGACTGTGTTGCCATCTGACCACAAAACAGTCTCGAGTCGTGCGCTCGCCGTCGATGGTAGCAGTGCGCGCAGTCAGCATTGCCTCCGAGCACCAAGGACCACCACCCTAAAAACAGGAACATGTGGCTGGATCGCTGCCAAGATATTTGGCCATGCCTCCAGACAAGTTTCGACGAACTTTCGAATCACCCCAGCCGTAAGTTGCGATAACCACCAAAGGTACTTCTCTCCAAAACGAGAATCACCGGGAGCGGATCTCCCACTACGGCTTTTGGGTATAGCTCAACAGATAGGCGCAAAAAAAGCTCCCAGAAAAGGTGCGTCCCAGGGGGGCAAAGGATGCAAATCTTTTCCGGGAGCGATTGGACGCAATTACGCCTGCGGGCGGGCGGACGCAGGCTCGTTGGTAAAGGCAAACCAACTAATCCTGCATCAGAAAGTGTATCGTAGCGGTAGGCGAGCTTCCGTGCCAAACCAACCGCTGCGAGGATCCTGCACCACCGGTCCGGCAAAAGTTACGGCTTGCCAGATTGGGGACATGACCCTTCCACGTGGACTCCATTCCTGCTGGTTAATATTCGCGATTCGCTTCGCGTGGAATTTTTAAATCGGACGAAATTCTTCACTGATCAATGTGCGGTTGATTAGGAGTTGCCTTGTTCGCAACTCCCACTGCGGGATCGGGAAGATACGAGAGGTCGCCTGAACGGTCAAGGCCGTTTTATACGCATAGAAACTTTGCAATCGCAAAAACCGATGCTACCACGCTTGCAGCAAGGAAATTTGGTGGTCCCGCCGATGACCTGATGTCACTGCTAGCAGTTTACAAACCCCGCCAAAAGGTTCGCGGGAAATCTGCGTATTCAAAGAACGATCCGCTCCGTTTGCGTTATCCGACAGGATCCCGATAAGTTTTTTTCAACCAGAAGGACCCCTGCAAAGCCAGGGCCTAAGGAAAGCGGTCTTGCAGTGCCTGCACCGACATTTTTTCCTCGCGAAGGGTTTCCATTGCGAGGACAGCAGCTGTCGCAGCTTCCATGGTGGTGACGCAGGGAACGCCGGCCTGAACCGTTGCAGCGCGAATCTTTCCTTCGTCGGTATGGGCACCTTTACCAACAGGGGTGTTTATGACCATTGCCACATTGGAGTCCGCTAGATAATCAAGCAGATTCGGGGGGCCTTCAGCAATCTTGTTGATTTGTGTTGTTTCGATATTTTCTGCGGCCAGCGCAGCGGCTGTACCACGCGTGGCCAGCAACGGATAACCCATTTTGGTCAGTGTCCGTGCCAGATCGATGACTGGCGACTTGTGTTGTGGCGCCACACTTAAAAAGATATTGCCTGCTGCGGGCAGGGGGGTTCCTGCTCCCAGTTGGCTTTTGGCAAACGCCATCGAGAATCGCGGACTGACGCCCATCACTTCGCCGGTAGAACGCATTTCCGGCCCCAATACAATGTCGACTCCGGCAAACTTAATGAAGGGGAAAACGGCTTCTTTGACTGAGACGTGTGTGGCAAGCGGATCTTCTGTGATCCCCTGCTCGGCAAGCGATACCCCAGCCATGACTTTTGCCGCAACTTTCGCAACGGGACAACCAGTCGCCTTGGCAACAAATGGCACCGTACGACTGGCCCGAGGATTGACCTCAATGACATAAAGTTCGTATTTGCCTTGTTCGTGCTTCACCGCAAACTGGATATTCATCAGTCCGACAACTTCTAACTCGCGGGCAAGTGCCTCGGTCGCTTCTCGCATCTCACGTACAACAGGACCTGGAAGGCTGTACGGGGGAATTGCACAAGCTGAATCACCCGAATGAACACCCGCGTTTTCGATGTGCTCCATGATTCCAGCCACCACCACGTGAGTGCCGTCTGCAATCGCATCCACATCGACTTCTGTTGCTCCCTCCAAGAAACGATCAATCAAGACAGGTTGTCCCTGGGCAGCCAGGAATGCCTCACCGATGTATCGATCCAATTGAGAGCGGTCGTACGAAATTTCCATTGCTCGGCCACCCAACACAAAGCTGGGACGGACTAACAACGGATAACCAATTTTCTCTGCCTCCTGATGGGCTTCGGCAATCGAATGCGCAATGCCGCTGGCGGGTTGTTGGAGTTGAAGTTTATGGAGCAATTGCTGAAATTGCTCTCGGTCTTCGGCGCGCCCAATGGCATCGACGCTAGTACCAATGATCGGGACCTGGGCCTCGGCGAGTGTCCGGGCAAGATTCAGCGGCGTTTGTCCACCAAACTGGACAATCACTCCATCGGCCTCAACCTGTTCGCAAATATTGAGCACGTCTTCGACGGTGAGTGGTTCAAAGAAGAGTAAGTCGCTCGTGTCGTAATCAGTGCTTACCGTTTCGGGATTGCTGTTGACCATGACCGACTCAATACCAAGTTCGCGAAGCGCGAAGCTGGCATGACAGCAACAGTAGTCGAACTCGATTCCCTGCCCGATCCGATTCGGCCCACCCCCGAGAATCACAATTCTGCGGCCACCTTCAGGTTTTGGTGGTACCTCGTTTTCTGTTTCGTAGGTCGAATAGTAGTACGGAGTAAACGCTTCAAACTCCGCCGCACAGGTATCGACCGACTTGAAGACCGCAGTGATGCCGCGCTGCATTCGCTCCTTGCGGACCTGGCCCGGATCAATCTCGAAAATCGCACCTAGCTGCTCATCAGAGAACCCAAACCGCTTGGCCGTGCGAAGCTGAGCATCGGTTACGCTCTCCCAGCAACCTACTGCGCGAAGCTGGTCTTCGGTTTCAACAATCTCTTGAAGATTGTCGAGGAACCAAGGATCAATACCGGTCAGGCTGAAGATCTCTTCAATCGACATCCCACCTTTCAAAGCATACCGGAGGTACCACACACGATCGGGACCTGGTCGCGACAGGTGGGCGATGATTTCATCGGCGCCTGGCTGTTCGTCCGTACCCCAACGATCCAGTCCATCGGAACCAAAGCCGGCACTTCCAACTTCAAGACCACGGAGTGCTTTTTGAAACGATTCCTTGAAAGTACTCCCGATTGCCATCGTCTCGCCCACGCTTTTCATTTGTGTATTGAGCGTTGAGTCGGCATCGGGGAACTTTTCGAAAGTAAACCGGGGAATCTTTGTGACCACGTAGTCGATTGTGGGCTCAAAACAAGCCGTGGTTTCCCGAGTAATATCATTGGGCAACTCATGCAGACGGTAACCGACTGCAAGTTTGGCTGCTATTTTTGCAATTGGAAAACCGGTTGCCTTGCTGGCCAGTGCACTCGAGCGGCTGACACGCGGATTCATCTCGATCACGATCATTCGGCCCGTTGGAGGCTCGATCGCAAACTGAATGTTCGAACCCCCCGTTTCGACACCAATCTCGCGAATGACAGCCAAGCTGGCGTCACGCATCCGCTGGTATTCCTTGTCAGTGAGTGTCTGGGCCGGGGCAACGGTAATCGAGTCTCCGGTGTGAACGCCCATCGCATCGAAATTCTCGATGGAACAAATAATGACTACATTGTCATCAACGTCCCGCATCACCTCCATTTCGTACTCTTTCCAACCAATGATCGATTCCTCGATCAATACCTGATTGATCGGTGATTGGTCGAGTCCGCGCGTGACGAGTTGGTCGAATTCCCCGCGGTTATAAGCAATGCTGGAGCCGCTTCCCCCCAGGGTAAAACTCGGTCGGACGACAACAGGCAACCCAAGTTCGTCGAGCCAGTCACGTGCCTCATCCAGACTTTCGACCGTTTTGCCCTTGGCCAAATCGAGGCCTATGTTCTGCATGGCGAGTTGGAAGCGATCTCGCCGCTCAGCCTTGTCAATCGCATCGGCGTTGGCCCCGATCATCTCTACGCCGTATTTCTCCAAAACACCATGCTGGTCAAGATCCATGGCTAGGTTCAGCCCAGTCTGACCTCCCAGCGTGGGAAGGATCGCATCGGGTCGCTCGACCTCGATCACCTTGGCAACCATCTCCCAAGTGAGAGGCTCGATATAGGTGCGGTCGGCTGTCGAGGGGTCGGTCATGATCGTGGCCGGATTCGAATTCACAAGGATGACCTCGTAGCCTTCTTCCCGCAGCGCTTTGCAAGCTTGGGTACCGGAATAATCAAATTCGCACGCCTGCCCGATGATGATGGGACCGGAGCCAACGATCAATATTTTTTGGATGTCGTCACGTCGTGGCACAATAGGTATTCGCTTGAAGTTTGGTGTGACAGACGGATCGTGGAACCGTCCGGAATGGAGTAAGCAGCATCATTCTGGCCATAGCGCAGGGGAAACCTTATCACGCCGAGGCCGAACCAGCATATGAAGCCACGAGTAAAATCGCTCAAGGATAGCATGCCCTGATTATGGTCTTCAAGAGACCCCGGTATCCCGGTCGCGACTTTCCAAAAGTGCACCCATCCCACTTGGGCAGCGAGTCTCTAGTTTCTAGCAAACTGCATCTTTTGGGAGTGGCCGCTTTTCAATTTCCAGCAGATCAGTATGATGGCAACCTATGCGATTTCCCTTCGGTTGGGCCGTATAATGCCACAATTTGGCCTCCACCTTCGAACGCTCCGCCTGCAGGCAGGGCTTGGATTGCGAAAATTCGCCGGCCTGTTAAACGAACGGCCCTCGACCGTAAGTGCCGTCGAACAGGGTCACCGCCTGCCATGGAAGAGCTGCCAAAAGCTACAAAAAGTTGCCGACGTGCTCGGCATTGCGGCCAACTCCCCCCAGTTTGAAGAACTGATCAATCTGGCCAAAGTCGCCTGCGAAGTGCCACTCGGCGGTCCGCAGCAGCATCCACACGTCGCGCCGTTGGTGGTGACCACGTCGGCCAAAATCCAACTGACTGAGGAATCTCTCCAGGAGACCCTCCGGCATTGCAATGCCGGGTATTCACCTCCTGGCTCGTAACTTATTTCCGGTCCAACGGAATTCAATACCGCCTGTACGTTATGCTCCGCCAATACACCGAGTTGGAAATCGAGAATATTGCTTGGGAACTCTTGCGTCGGAAACCTAAGGTGAGGGCCTGTTTGCCAATCGATGTCGACTTGCTCTTGGAACTACAAGGCATCTCCCTGGTCGTCGTTGCCGGGCTGATTCCTCGGTTTAGCATCGAGTGCTGTGCCTATCAGCTTCACCCAAATGGGGAAGTCGTCGTCGCGATCGAAAAATTCATTGCCGATTCGCGATCCGAGCCGTCCTATCGCCAGATTCTGGCAAAAGTTCTTGGCCACCTGACCCTCCACAAAGAAGTCCTCGACCAAACAAGTTCTATCGAAGATTACCTCGCACTCCGCAGCAGCCCTGCCTGGCCACATATGGAACATGACGCACACAGATTCGCGGTGAGCCTGATGGCTCCTGAAGAGCTTGTTGCCCAAGCCGCCGCTCCACTATACGCCCAGCTGATCGCCGAACAAGGATTTGGAGAGTTGCGGGCAATCGAACAGCAGTTGCGGAACTGCCTGGCCACGACCTTCCTGGTCACAACCGAACAAATCCACCAACGCATGGTCCGCTGGCCCTGTCAGATTTACCAGCGTGTGCGAAAATCGGTATCGCTGGGCTCTCCCCAATTGTTGCCTCTCGACAGCGGACAAGTCGCTCAGCATCAACGACGACTTTTTCTATCCGGGAGAGAATCCTGACCGAGCAGCCCTGAACCCTAAACCCGCTGCTGCTGATCGTGAGAGGAGATCCTCCTGCTGAACCGGGGCAAAATGACCGCCGGACCGCCGGATCTACTCCTGCGACCGAAAAAACCGGCACTAGCGGCCAGGGATCTGTGCCTATTTTCTGGGCGTTGACTGCCTGGGACTCGTTGACACTTTGTCGTAACGTGCGTACTGTAAACATGTTCGACAGTTGCACTGTGGTGCTACTTTGTGGGAATCGCAGTTTTTACGTCCCGGCCAATCGCGGATCCCCCAGTCGCAGAACCTCCCAGTGTGATCCACACGGATCCGTGCGGAGACCTCTGAATAGACGGACTTGGAGAAATTTCCCAAGCAAGCAAGAGACGTAACAGTAGACCGCACAGCGAAGTGGACCCCGTTGGACCTCTCATTGGATTCGTTCTACGAACTACACAACCTGAATTTAGAAGCAACGGTGGCTACGGTGACCCAGACCCCAAATGTGAAAAAACCTTGGGGCGGTGTCTTTCGCGAAGCGACCGACCCAAGGGTCGAGAAATTCACCGAAAGCATCAGCTTCGATCAGCGTCTTGCCATCTATGACATTCAGGGGTCCCAAGCCCATACACAGATGCTCGCCACGATCGGCATTCTAACGGGCGAGGAACGCGATCAGATTACAACCGGTCTGGGCGAAATTGGTGCAGAGATTGCCTCTGGTCAGTTTGATTTTCGCCAGGAATTCGAAGATGTTCACATGAATATCGAGCAAGCGCTGATTGCTCGCATCGGAGATGTGGGCCGTAAGCTTCACACCGGGCGGAGTCGGAACGATCAAGTCTCTACCGATCTTCGGCTCTGGATTCGCGACGAAATCGACCGCATTATCGCTTTAATCAAGGACCTCCAGCGGGCATTTGTTGGCCGCGGCAAGCAGGATCAAGGCGTAATCTTGCCCGGTTACACGCACTTGCAACGAGCCCAACCAGTCTTGGCAATCCATTATTGGCTTGCCTATTGCGAAAAACTCCAGCGAGATCAGGGTCGGCTACTTGACTGCCGACGCCGCGTGAATCAACTTCCGCTCGGCACGGCCGCTTTGGCAGGAACGACCATTGCAGTTGACCGTCAAATGGTGGCCGATCTACTCGGATTTGACGGGCTACTGGCCAATAGTCTTGATTCCTCCGGTGCCCGTGACTTTGTCATCGAGTTTGCCAGCTGCCTGGCATTGATCGCCGAACATCTCAGCGGCCTTGCCGAGGAATGGATTCTTTGGTCGACGAGCGAGTTTGATTTTCTAAAACTGCCGCAGGCATTCTGCACGGGCAGCTCAATTATGCCGCAGAAGATCAATCCCGATGTCCTGGAGCTGGTGCGCGGAAAAACTGGGCGCGTTGTGGGCAACCTTACGAGCCTGCTGGTACTCGTAAAAGGTTTGCCACTGGCCTACAACCGGGACCTCCAGGAAGACAAATCGCCGGTGTTTGACTCGGCCGATACAGTCGCCGCATGCCTGGAATTGCTAGCGCCACTGGTCGCTGATGCTGAACTGAATCGCGCAGTGATCGCCAACCGGCTGGAGGATGGTTACCTCGATGCTACCACGCTGATGGAGTACCTAATCTCCCAGGGCGTGCCCCAACGCACGGCCCATGAAATCATTGGTCAACTCGTTGCCTCGGCATTAGATCTCGGGGTTCCGCTTCGCCAGTTACCGATCGAGCACTTCACCGCTGCCCACCCCACCTTAAGCGGATCGGCCCACGAGATTCTTGGCGTTCAAGCTGCTGTCGACGCCTTTCGGAGCTACGGATCCACGAACCCTGCCGAAGTTGAAAAACAATGGAATCAATGGCAAAAAAAACTCTCGGAAGATTGAACAACGTTGTTCACCAGATATCCGCCCATGGCATACGTAATGATATCGACTAAAAACCCATCCAGTCTTGCTACCGGAAATCTCAAAGTAGGTTTCCTTTGGCTG
>JAKVCB010000098.1 GCA_022448345.1 Pirellulales bacterium | reverse complement strand
TCCAGATAGACGAGTGAGTAGTGGTAATCGCTACTTTTGATGGCGTATGCCAGTTCATCGCCCGCCGTTCCGTTGGCGATGGAATCGGTGCCGACTGCGATCCAAGATTCGTCGCCTCCGCCGGTGGAGTTATCCATCTGGATACTCACGCGAGCCCCATCGGGTAACGCTTCGCCATAGTCAAAGGCAGCACTTGTGTCGCAGCAGTTGGAACTTTGCTGCCCCTGGATACCTTTTCCGGAATTGCCGATGCCGTCCACGACCACGGGACTCAAGGCGCCATTGCCATAGGCGATCGAAAGATCTCCCTGCAGCCAGTTGCCGGATCCGATCGCTGCCGGTTGGCCAACCAGGTTTCCCGGGCTGTAGCTTTCAAAGTCATCGGTAAGCACCAAAGGTGGATCGACCGGAGTTGCCGAAACGAAGGTGCCGCCGTTGTTAAATTTAAACAAATCAGCCGTCCCGCCTTCGAGGGTCAAGTCGAGGTGGTACTGTGAACCGCCGTCAGAAACTAGATTCACGGTTTCCACAAGCCCCGTATGCCGACTCATGCGCTCGAGGCTGTTGATGCCGCTGGTTCCGAAGTCAAACTCGAGACGGATTTGCTGATTTGTCTCGGCAGGAGTTCCGTTGGTATCGCTAAGACCGTTTAGGACCATAAAGTAAGTGTCGTCGTCGTGGCCAAAGTCTGTAAATGAAGCATCGAGTGGTTTGAAATAGCCCACCAAAACATCTCCTTCCAGGCCGCCGTTTGTGCTTCCCAGGTTTGTGGCTTGAATATCTGTGATGTAGGGATCCGCAGCGACATCCCAGCTTGACAAAAAAACTTGCGGGTCCGAATCCACGTCGATGTAGTGGGGTACTTCATTGAATGTCGGTGTGCCGCCGTCCATGTGGCGTCCCGTGATAAATCGCAAGTCCGAACTCACCAATCTCACGAGTGCGGGTCCGAGATTCAGGCTTTGTCGATTGGTTTCAGCCACCTGGTAGAACAAGGGAGTAGGGGTGTTCGTATTTTGTCCATTAAAGAGGACTGGCAGGAGATAGGGAGCTCGCCATTCATAAATAAAGTTGGTCTTAACCTTCATGCCGAACGTCCACAGCGCGAAATCGTTCAAGCGAAGCTCGGACTCGGAAAGAATGTAACCAGGAGCGGGAGGGTAATTGTCGTTCACCCAGCTTTGCGTGAAAAATCCAGCAGGTATTGGCTGGTTGCCGGTGCCATCATTGCCTCGCAGCGCGGTTACACGATACTTTTCCAGGGGGCCGTAAAGGTCAGTCGGGCTGCCTCCGACCAAAGTTCCACCAAACGGATAGGCATGCGAAAAGAGCATGTCTGGTTGAACATCCGCCATGTAATCGCGCAATTGCTCGGCCGTGTTGTGTCTGGGGCCCTGATTGGTGTACGTGATCACGTCTGGCCAGCTTTCGTGCATGCTGTTTATGCTGGCTTTGAACAACTCGCGGTGGGCTGGCACCTGGACAGGAAGATTTTCGCCCCCGACACCCATGGTCCTTAGCATGGACATGTAGGGAAGTCCTTCTAGTTCGACTTCCACTTGCTGTGCGTCGATTCCTGACGTTGCCCAGGGCAAGCCAGGGGGGGCGGGCATCAGGCTGGCTTCGTAGGGCAGGCCAATGGTGTCGATCGTTGTGAAATTCGACTCGGCCCAGCGAGTCGTATCGAAATAGCCTGTTGACGCCACAGACACCTGGGCTTGTAACTGCAGGCCATGTTCCAGCAGGACGCGGTGTCCGCGGTCCAGTTCCAAGGCGGGAGCAAGCGAGCCAAGCGTTAACCACAAAGCAATCGCGAACCCGAAATCAATACTGCCTTTCTGGTGAAAAAAAGGCATTTCATATTCCCTTTCTGAGGGGGGTATCGCCTGGCACGCAGAATCGCAGTCGCCTGGCGCGGCTATGTTGGCAGCAAGATTTATTGTAACAGGCAGCTACAGCCTGGTGTCCAATGGTGGACTTTGGATCTGTCGTTACTGGGGCCGTGATTTCCCGGGACCCCGGCCAGTGGAAAGCCGCCGCTTACCCCCTTTGCCAAGCGGATGCCTGGCCACGGGGGTGTCTGGATTCGCAAAAGAAAAAGCAGGTGGAAACTTGCCGTCGGTTGCCATCGATCTATGCTTCCCCTCTAATGAATTAATAATAAGGGGCGATGGTCCTTTCTAGTATATTTCCTGTGAGGTGAAGGGTTCCGTGTTGCAGTCCACCAGGATTCGGGCTCCTTTATTCTTTGGTGAGGGCTTTTCAATATGAGTACGTCAGATCGGCGCGACTTTATTAAACAAAGCGGTACCGGCATGGCGACCGCGCTAGTAACGACACTTCCTGCGATTGCGGGAGAACGGAAACCGGCTGCAGATCTCCGGGTTGGTGTGATCGGTGCGGGTGGCCGAGGTCGGCACATATCACAGTTGGCTGCGGAGAAGGATGGCGTCGAGGTTTCTCATGTGTGTGATCCTGATCAGCAGCGGCTCGATAAGCTCGCAAAGATATTGGGAGTTAAACCTGCCAATTCGGTTAGTGACATGCGCAGGGTCCTGGATGATCCCACGGTCGACGCGGTCCTCGTCGCAACGCCTGACCATTGGCATGCCCCGGCAGCCATCCTGGCATGTGACGCCGGCAAGCACGTCTATGTCGAAAAGCCCTGTTCGCACAACATTCGTGAAGGACGCTTGCTGGTCGAGGCAGCCCGCCGCAATGACCGGGTGGTCCAGCATGGCACGCAAGTTCGCAGTACCACCATGATGCAGGAAGCCACGCAATTGCTGCACGGGGGAGTCATTGGGGATGTGTTGGTTGCACGGGTTTGGAACGTGCAAAAACGGGATAGCATTGGCCGTGGTAAAAATGTGCCCGTGCCTCCAGGAATTGATTTTGACTTGTGGGTAGGGCCTGCTCCCATGCGAGACTATCGGAGCAACCTGCTTCATGGCCACTGGCATTGGTGGGCCGATTTTGGAACTGGCGATATGGGTAACGATGGCGTGCACGACCTCGACTATGGTCGCTGGGGATTGGGAGTGGAGATGCACCCAACCAAAATTAGCGCTGCCGGTGGTAAATACTTTTTTGACGATGACCAGCAATTTGCCGACACTCAGCAAGTCAGCTTTGAGTACCCAGGAGATGGCAGGCCGGGAAGCCAGCGAATGCTGATCTATGAGCAACGTCTTTGGTCGACGAATTATCCTTCTGTCTATAACGTCGACAGCGGAGTGGAATTTTACGGAACCGATGGCCGGATGTTTTTGAGCCGACGGGGAAAGATTCAGGTTTTGGATTCTGACAACAAGCGTATTGCTGTTCCTGTAAAGCCTCTCGCGCAGAATGCCAGTGCCCACATGGACGACTTTATCGATTCGATTCGGAACGAGCGCCGGCCCAATGCAGATATTGAAATTGGCCACCTGTCAGCCAGTCTTGCTCACCTGGGCAATATGGCCACGCGGCTAGGGCGAAGTCTCCAGTTCGATCCTGAAGCCGAGCGGATTGTGAACGATCCTGAGGCCGACCTTCTCGTTGGCCGTACCTACCGCGACCATTGGGCGGTCCCCCAGGGGGTGGGCTAAGTCAATAGATGCCCGGTTGCTGGTCAGGAGGTTGAGGCAGATGGTTCAACGCAATTGCTCGAATTTAATGTCGATCTCGACCATTCCAGCTGGATTGCCATACGGATCTTGCCGTCGGTTCATACCAATCCGATTTTTGTAGAAGTGGGTGAAAAGCCTGTTCGTCCCTGTCGCTGGAACGCCCAGTGGTGTCGGCAAGCGGTCGATGTGTGCTGGGAAGCCAAGAAAGGTCAGATTCGCGAAGCGGAATTGCCCGCAGCCGAGGCCGCCTGCAATCACACCCCGTGATGTGATAGGACGATATTCAGGCCGTGAGCCTTGTTGACTGAAGCCTGGTAAAACCGTGCCGTCGAGGATGGGTCAGAGTTCGGAGAGTTGGACCCATGCGCCTTTTTTGGAAGACAGGGCGGCAGCGTCGGTGAATCGTTGTACCTTAACTCCATCGGCAAGATGCGGATGGTCCACTGCTCCGCTTTCCAGTTGAGACCGCAGCGCCGGAAAAACAAATTCTTCAAAACGGTTGGGTAGTTTGTCGACCGGAAGCGTTACCAGTAATTCCGGACTGGATCCGGGCCGCACCAACGTAAGCGAGCCGGCATTGCGATCGACCGCCAGCGATCCCTCGCTGCCGTGCAGTTCCAGTTCCGGTGCCAGGCCTTTGCGAATAGAGCTCGCGTGGGAGAGAATAAGTGTGCCGACGGTCCCAGTATTCATTACAAAGGAAATCGATGCGTAGTCATTCGCGCTTCCGGCGCGAGTCGTCGAGGCGTTCTTTATGGTGTGTCCGCTTCCCCACGCTAACGCTTCGGTCAGGTTCACTTCGCCCAGATCCGGTTTTGCCTCGGTAAGTACCGTGGCATGGGCAAGCACCTCGGTGGCTTCCTGGTTGAGTATCCAACGCATCGTGTCGTAGGCATGCGATCCTACATCGGCAATGCTGCCAGCGGATGACACGGATGCATCGTCGCGCCAGGTGAATGGTATAGCCGCCGGGCGTGGATTGAACCAACGGTACATCACACTCTGGATTGTGCCGAGATCTCCAGCTTGGACTATCTCGCGAGCCCTGACAAAACAGGGTAAATAACGTGTCCAATAAGGAACAAAACTGGCCAGGGGTGAATCACGATAAACATTCCACATCGCTTTGGCCTCGGCCACGTTCATCCCCAGCGGTTTCTCGCAAATCATGTGTTTCCCAGCAGCAGCTGCTGCCAGTACGGCCTCGTGGTGAAACGCATCGGGAGTTGCCACCAGCACCAGGTTGACCTCCGGGTGCTCGACGACTTCTTGCCACTTTGTGGTTGCGAGCAGGCCACCGTCTTCCCGGGCTGCTTGCTCCAGAGGTGCTTTTCGCCGGGCACAAAGGGCAATGATCGTAGCATCCCCAGACGCTTCACGGATTTCTTTTCGGTAGGGAACGCCGATATAGCCTGTGGCGCCCAGGATGCCGAGTTTGAATTGCATAGCGATTCCCTGCTCCAGGATCAATCCGGGGGCATTAATTTAGCTGCGATAAGTTTAAACAAACAGAAGGTTGCCAGGCAAACCAGGGGCAGCCTGCGAGGCGTTCCCCAAAGTACACCAAACACAACAGGTTCGTCACCATGCGGGGGAGCCTTATCTGGCGGAGCCTCTTGCGGGGGCGAGCCGGGCATTCAGGGTGTTAAGTTGGGAACGCCAAACCACATTCCATATTTGGTTACCAACTCTTGTGGGGAAACACCATAGGTAACCGCAAGCGCCTCTTCCCATGGCATGCCTTCCTTGAGGGCCTCGATAAATTGCACATAGTTTTTTTCATGCGACGTGATCATGAAACGTGCCAGACTCGATGCAACCCCGTATTGCCACGGTTTTAGTCGCCCCTTGGGATTGAAAAATCCTGGTCCCAAATGGCCATGCTCTTTTAGCCTGGCCAGGGCCACCGTTTCTTTGTTCTTGATCGCGTCGCTGCGGGGTACGATCTTGGCGCCAATGAACTCTGCCATCCCTTCATTCACCCACGTCGGCAGGGAGACCTTGGTTTTATAGCGGTGAATGAACCCGTGACTTGTTTCATGGACCAGCATGTGCCCAAAAGCATCCGGATTGTCACGGCGGTAGCAGGAAATGACCACGTCCCCCCGAGAGCTTGAGTGACAGAGTCCGGCAGTGGCTGCGCTAACATGGCCCTGGTAAAACTGCCGCTCGAATGCTTGAAATTCCATTTGCGTGTTGAACGCAAAGACGGGTGCCTTGCCTAGCCAGACCTGTGTGCCTGGGGCAACTCCGTAAATCTCACACATCCAGTCAAACATCCCATCCAAAACCTGTGCGTAACGGGTCGCCTCTGTTGGGGGCATGTTTGAGCAAAACAGGAAGTGCTGGGTCTCGTACAGATGAACGTTGGGAAACGTCTGTGATACCTGCTGGATCATTTTTTGATACCGCTGGAGTGCTGCCTGGTGTTCCTGTTTTGATTCAGGGGTCCACGGTTGGATTCCGCGAGCCCGCAGGCGGCCCAGCCACCGGCGCTGTTGTTCTTGTTGTGCCCGCAGTTGCTCGGGAGTCAGGGGCGGCGGGCGGCGGGCACGTCGCTGCCGTTTTGAGTTCGGTTTTTCGGGGTCTTCGAGTGCCCCTGTCTTGGCCTTGGATTGCGAACCAGGGGCCTCGTAGACGGACGCTCCGGCGGCCTGCACACGCTCGACTGCCTGGATGCTCACCGTTTTTTTTGTGCCGCCGGCCAGTTGTAGCCGGAGGCGAAGAACCTGGTTGGTTTGGCTGTGGCGATCAATGCGTACCAGCTTTGCATCCTCCCAGCGGCGTCCTGACCGCAGGTGAACCGTGACGGTTTTTCCAACCTGCTGGTCAAGTTGATTGCCCTCAGGTTGTGCATCGGTTACCGCGCCCGATGTTTCATCACCCCATACGAAATCTCCCACCGACAGGCTGGCGAACGCCACCAGGCAGACCACCAACCGGCGCAAGACACCACTGGCAAGGCAGCGGCGATTGGCAAGGCAGCGGCGATCATCGGTGGCAGGTGCCTTCAGGACTTCAAAAATCGTTCTCAAGGGTTGGTTCCTCGTTTTTACCGACCAAGGTCCCCTCAGCCGAAACAGTGCGTTCCATCACTGCTCGAACGGGTCTTGGGAGTTCCTGTTCATTTTACGGCAAAACTCTCCCCGAGGGTCGGTTAGGCCTGTTCGCCAAAGCCTCTTTTGCCGGTTGCCATAAAAAGGCAGCCATCTTCAAATGCAAAGGTGCGACACGGAGCCTGGGGGAGGAGTTAAGCTGAAAAATTCCTGGGTTTGCCTTGGTTCTTTGTTCCCGGGTGGCGTTTGGAAACATGGCCCCTGTGGGCCCGTCGTGCGATTTGGAGTGGCGTTAACAACGAGACTGTTTTACCTTTTCCCGAGTGGGGGGATTATGCCAAGAGGCTGCACGGCACACAACCGCCATGCTTCTGAAACGAATTTCCAACGCCACCCCACACATTACTTCTACTCAAACCTAAATCGATATGACCGTACACTCGATCGACTGGATTGTTTTTGGGGTTTACCTGGCGGTTGTGTTTGCGTTTGGGCTGTACATGTCGATGCGCGACAAGTCGTCCCAGGACTTTTTTCTGGCCGGGCGGAGTTTGCCCTGGTATGCAATCGCGCTTTCGCTTTTTGCTTCGAATATCTCCAGTGGGTCGTTAGTTGCTTTAGCCGGCGACGCTTATCGTTATGGGATTGCTGTGAGCACGCTCGAATGGGGGGCGATTATTTGCCTCGTTTTACTCGCGTTCGTGTTCCTTCCGTACTATCGACGTACTACTGTGATGACCACGCCCGAGTTCCTGGAAAAACGGTATGGCCCCTGGGCCCGCACCTTGTTCGCGGGGACCGTTGTTTTTGTTGAGTTGTCGGTTTACCTTCCCTTTATGTTTTACGCCGGGGGTCTTTTTCTTGAGACTCTGTTCGCACTGCCGTTTTTCTGGTCGGTCCTGGGAATTGCACTTTTTGTAGGGCTTTACACCACCATCGGTGGCCTTAGCGCCGTGGTCTGGACTGACGTGATTCAAGGTGTACTGATGGTCGCCGGAGGGTTGACGGTGACCGTCCTGGCGCTTGTCAAGATTGGAGGTTGGGGCAAGTTCTGCGAACATTTGCCAGAGGGGCATATGAGTGTGTTCCTGCCAGCCGACCACGAGGCGTTTCCGTTTCCCGCTACCCTGATTGGTGGGTACATCATGATTTCGATTTACTACTGGTGCCAGAACCAGACCATCGTACAGCGCACCCTGGCGGGCCGCAGCGACTGGGACTCGCGGATGGGGGCGGTTGGCGCCGGTTACATTAAGTTAATCCTGCCATTCGTGCTGGTTCTCCCTGGTGTGTTGGCGGTGGTCTTAATTCCCGACCTGGGCATTGGTGCCGAGGCCGACAAGGCACTTCCGTTGCTTATTAAGGCTGTCGTCCCGACCGGTTTGATGGGCCTTGTGATGGCAGCCATGGTTGCCTCACTGATGTCGTCGGCCGACTCGGGGCTTAATTCCCTGGCCACCATCGTGACCAACGATTTTTATCATCGCTGGATGGATCGCGAGGCGAGTCAGCAAAAGCTTGTCCTGGTCGGACGAGTTGCGTCGGTCGCAATACTGGTTTGTGCTGTCGCGCGTGCTTTGACGCTGAAAGAGACCCCCTCGCTGATGCAGTTTCTCCAGAGTGGCCTGGCCTACCTGGCTGCCCCGGTGATTGTCGTCTTTATCGCAGGAGTGTTTTGGCGGGGGGCTACCTCGGCCGGTGCTGTGGTAACCTTTGTCGCAGCACCTTTCGTTTGCCTTTTTGCTCAAAATGGTCACGATGTGTTGAACGAATGGTTACCGGGGGTGGCTGACTGGTGGCCTCAGCACGTTGTTTACTGGTTGCCCATTGCCGTGGGGCTGTTGACTGCACTGCTGGTGGGGATTTCCCTGTTCACAAATCGCAAAACCGACGCCGAGCTGGAACCGATCTTGTGGACTCCCGAGCGAACCTTGACATTCGATCAGCGAGCATTTGACCGCTCCGATTCACCAGTGGTTGCAGATGGAGATAAAGATCAAGGCTCCCGCCGCCGATCTTGGGTCTACGATTACCGCCTGTGGGCAGTCGTGGCGCTGATCCTGATGGTGATAGAGATCTGGTGGTTCGGGTAGTCCTGTTACCAGGCAATTCTTTTCGTTGCGGTGTAGTCGGCTGCTTCGGTTTCAGGGACGGTACGGTTTTTAAAGTAACCCCGGTTGTAGGTGGCATAACCACCGTCGGCCGTTGGGGTAATCCCGATCGCCGTGTTCCCGCGAAAAGTAATTGTGTAGTGGTGTCGCCCCAGGTACTTGGTACCCCGAAATTCGTAGCTGTCCAGTGCATACCGCTCGACCGACTCCTCCATGGGGAAACGGATCACGATTTCTTCCTCTGGTTTCAGGTCGTCGATCAAGAGGTAATTTTGGAGCCACGCTGGTGTGCTGTCCTGACCGGCAACCAGGACTTTCACCTCTCCTTTATCAACCCAGCCAGGAATCCGGGCCATGATACGACCGGCCGACTTGTTTTGCAGGCGAACTTCTCCCCGGTAAGGAAGTGAACTGGCTACGTTCACCCAGGGGGAACGACGATTCAGGAGGAGGTTGACCGTGACGGTCCCGTTACGGTGTTCAAGGATCCCGTCCCATGCGTAGTACAGACCCTGCGATCCGTTGGCCGTGCAGCAGTTCATGATCCGCGCGTCCTCAAGGCTTTCGGGAGATCCCCAGCCGGCAAACGTACCGACCAGTCGTCCGAGGATGGCTTTTTGTTCGTCGTTGAGTTTCTGGTTCTGGTTGGCCCGGTAAAAGCTGTCAACATCGACAAACTGCGACTCGGTCAGGTGGTTACGGACGTAGCCATCGACGTCATCCCAGTAGTCACCCACCCCTGCCCTGCTTAGCTTGATTGCCAGGGCAGTCATGTTGACCAAGCCGCAGGTCTCGTGGGAGTGCTTGCCGGTGTACTCCTGAAACCAGCCGAGCCGGCTAATACCCAAAGTGCGGGCATACTCGTAACCAGCGCGGGCAAAATTTTTCAGCTGCTGATTGTTGGTGGCAACTCCGTACTCAAGAATTCCGCGGAGCGCGAGCGTGTGGCCATGGAAATGACCATAGAACTGACCGTTCTGCTCTGGGATCACCCCCTGCGCATGCCCGTCGGGCATCCAGGAGGATTCTTTTTTCATCACAAATCGCACCAACTGGCCAGCCAACTCAAGAGTTTCCGGGTCGTTGTGGGTGACCGCATACCGTGTGAGTGGCTCGACCATGCCCCCTAAGTAGAGTGGAATGCCAAAGCTGTGGTCAGGCATGTCAGCAATCGATTTTCCAATTTCATCCGCATCGGCTGCCGTTAAAAGCTCGGTTGTTTTCCAGCCACTTTTTGGATAACTAAAAATATCACCATAGCCAGGCGTGGTGGGATAGTAGGCGTAAGTCTCACCGGTGGACGAATCAGTTTTACAAATCACAATTCGTTTTAAGGTATGTACCAGTTGCCGCATCCGCTCCCGCCACTCTGGCCTGCCTTCCAACTGCTCCATGGCCAGCATGGCCCGCAGCATCCGCCCCTGGCCATACATGTTGGCCCAGTCTTCAGGGCTGGAGGTATCCCAGGGACGTTCCGGGCCAATTTTGCAATAGAACAGGCCATCTTCTCCCAGGCAGGAGACCAGGTAATTGACGGCCACGCGAGCTTCCGACTCGTCCAGGGTTTTGCCGGTCATCAAGCTGGTCATTGCCATGGACTCAATGTACTTGGGACCGCAGGCCGAGAAGCTGTACGCATCGTGGGCCAACGAAGGAGGCGCAATCGAACAGCGGAACATGAACTCACCTCGTTGGTCGATGGTTCCGGTAAGTGCATTGATCGCATGTCCGGCAGAGCGGACAAGGTCCAGTGTCTCGGGGACCTGTTCGCATATTCCAGTCCCTAAAAAGGCCAGTTGGAGAGCCAGTATCAGGGAGATGCTGTGCAAATTCAAAGACTGCATATTGGTGGCCTGAAAAGAGGATGGCTAAACACGGGTTAAGAACATCATGTCAGCGAAACGGAAATTTGTAATATTGAACCAAAAGATTCTGTAGGTGAATGTTTTGGCGCATTTTTAACAGCCTGGTAATCGCGTTGACCAACCATTTTCCGGTGTTGCAATGCGATGGCGTACTGTTAGTTTACCTGGACGGTTCGTAAACAGTCAATCAAAAGCGATTTTTCAAGCAGGCGCGATGACCACTTTCGGTTCGTGGCACGTCAGCGAGCAGTCGATTCGCGGGTCCTTGTGCGACACTACGAGCTGACGTAAACTTGCCAATCCGCCGGGGCACTGGCATAACAGGACATTTTATTTCGCGGGAAAATCAAACATCGGGAGTCAACATTGATCAGCAATATTCAGAAATTCCGGAAACAACTAGCCGCGAAGGAGCTAAGCCTGGGAGCTGGGATCACGCTGAATGATCCAGTGGTTGTCGAAGCACTGTCTGAAGTGGTTGACTTTGTTTGGATTGATACCGAGCACACTCCGATGGGGATCGAAACGTTATTGGGGCAACTGATCGCCGCCCGGGCCGGTGGAGTGCCGGCTTTGGTACGTATCCCCGGCTCAGATTTGAATGTCCTGAAGCGTATTCTCGACACCGGAGCCGAGGGGATTATTGTTCCCCAGGTTCGTACGGCTGAGGAAGTGCAGGCGATCGTCAACGCCTGTCGTTACACTCCCATGGGCAACCGAGGGTGGGGACCGCGGCGACCATCAAACTACGGCCGACTTTCGCAAGCAGAAATTGTACAGGGATCCAACGAAGAACTCTTCGTGGCGGTCCAGATAGAAAATAAGGATGGACTTAAAAATATTGACGACATCCTCAAGGTCAAACACCTTGATTCGCTCGTGGTTGGGCCCTACGACCTTTCGGCGTCGCTGGGGGTTCCTGGCCAGGTTGAGCATCCCACCGTTCGGGAAGCCATTGAGGTGATCCTCGAAAAGGCGCATGCGGCCGGATTGCCGGTTGGATTTGGCGATGAAGCGGATGCCCAAAGCACGCTGAGTTGGGCCAAAATGGGAGCGGACTGGGTGCAATGTGGTTGCGACTTTGCCTACATGCTCAACAACGTAAGTGGCATTATAAGCCAGGTCCGAAAGAACCTTTAGGTGGTTGCTGCCGCTGGCCCGTTTCTAGCTGCCGGCGGACTTGAGCCACGGAGTGTTGACGACATGCAGTGGCGGTTCTCCCTGGAGGATTCGCATCACTTCTTCGACCGTTCGCTGCCTGAGTTCTGCCAGGGAGCCTCTCGTGTGAGCAGCCGTGTGCGGTGAAAGGACGACGTTGTCCATTTTTAAGAGGGGGCATTCCTGGGGGACTGGCTCCGGATTGAACACATCCAGACCGGCCGCTGCAATTTGGCCTGTTTTAAGAGCGGTAATCAAGGCATCCTGGTCGACAACCGGTCCCCTCGCTGTGTTGATAAGTATGGCTGTCGATTTCATTTGCTGAAATTCCTGTGGTCCAATCAGGTGTCGACTTTCAGCGGTTAGTGCCGTGTGCAACGAAACAAAATCAGCTTGCTCCAATAGTGTCTGCAGCGAGTCGCATTTTTCTGCGGTAAGGTCTGCGGGGGATTCACCGAAAAAAGGATCGTAGAACAGGATGCGCATACCGAAGGCGGCAGCGCGCCTGGCAGCCGCCTGGCCAATCGCCCCGAATCCGACGACGCCAAATAGACGTCCATCGAGTCGCTCGCTGCTTTCGCAGAGGTCAAACTGTCTCCAGTGGCCTTGCCGTAATTGTTGGTCCAGATAGACCAGTTTTCGGTCGCAAGCAAGACCCAGCAAGACCGCGTGCGATGCAACTTCGTCGGTACAGAAGGCCGGGACATTGGTCACCGTGATTCCATGTTCGCCGGCAGCCACGTGGTCTATGTTGTCATAGCCGGTTCCTACCCTGGCAATATGCCGGCACTTTTCGAAAGATTCGATTGCGGTGCGACTAAGGACCGCCTGAGAGGTCATGATTGCATCTGCATCCTGGCAAAGGTCAATCACCTCCTGGTCGGTCTGGCACCGCCGCGCTTCATAGGTAGCGCCAAGGTTTTCAAGCAGTGCGAGCAATTCCTGCTCGAAAACATGCTGATGGGGATCGGTAAATACGACGCGAGGCTTCATTTTTCAGGGATTGCTGATGGAGTGACAGTTGGAGGGTGACTGGTTGGATTATTTCTTCGTCCAGGAGGCAGCAATTTCCTCCAGGGTGCGGTTCTTGGTTTCCGGTAGCATGAAGATGCCGAACAGAAGTGACAGTACACACAGGACCGTGAAGACCAAAAAACCACCCACGACCGAACCTACACGGATCCGAACCGGCGTGCCTGCTGCCTCTGGTACAAGTACCGAATTGATCACGAGTTCTGCTGGGGTGACGGCCTTGAGCGCAGCGACCAGGTTGTTTTCTGGTTTGGAAGCACCCGAGATCGCAATTTTTTGATTCAACTTAAACCCGGCCTTGGCAAATTCTTTCTTCGAGTCACGAATTGTCGAATAGTTGGCATCTTCGAAAGAAATGTTTCGCGACGTGAGTGATGTTTCAGGGCCGGCGAGGGTGATTTCGGCACCACGAGGTTCTTGCACCAGTTGGCTGCCTGCGCCAAGCATCAGGATGTCAGGCTGCACCTGAAATAGTTCAAAAGTGCCATTATTTTTTGGCTTGCTGGCTCCAGAGACCTTGATCCGCTCGCCTGCTTTGAAATCCGCATCGACAAAAGTCTGGCTGGGATTTTTGATTTTAATAAAATCCATCTCTGTCGGTTGAAATGCAAACGAACTTCCCTCCAGCGCAATATTTTGACGGGTCGGAATCGATTTTTCGCTTTGATCCAGGATGAGCGGAAAGAGGTATGTTCCAACCCAGGCCCCTGTCCACAAGACCGTGGTCGCTACACCCGTGCCCCAGGTGCGAATACGGGTGGGAAACAATTCCGAGAGCATCAGCCATGGCAAAGGTCCCAGGGCAATGGCATGCGGAATAATGATCAACAGAATGCCTGCAATCACAATCGGGCCGGTCATGCCTGCGTAGAAAATATATCCCACAATCATCGTGGAAAAAATCATCCATACCGAACCCAGGATCCAGAGTTTTTTTCGGCCCCAGCGGTCCACGGTGGCAATCGCTACAAACGTCAACAACATGTTCAGCAGGAACAATGCCATGGAACTGGAGATCGCGTCAGCCGGATCAGGGTAACCCCCCATTTGCATGAGCGTGGGCAAATAGTAGGCAATGCTCGACCAGCCGGTCCAATTGTTGAAGACCGCCAGAATGCAGGCAATTAGCAATGCATACCGTATTCCGGGCTTGAACAACTCAAGGAAGCTTCCGCTTTCTGCATCAATCGATTTGCGAATTTCGCGCAGAATCTCGCCAGCCCGTTCGGGGCCGTTGACTCGGGTCAGTACCTCCAAGGATTCATCATCCAGTCCTTTTTCCGCCAGCCAGCGGGGACTCCGGGGAACCATGATTAACAAAAATGCAAACAGGACCGCTGGCAAAGCTTCCGAGCCAAACATCCACCGCCAATTAAGATTGGTGTCGGCGATCCAGTTGGCGCAGGCGGCCGTAAACAGAAAACCCAGCATGGCACCGATTGTGATCGCCAATTGATACATCAGCACCAGGCGCCCGCGTCGTTCGGCCGGAGCGATTTCGGCAATGTACATTGGCGCAAGCACCGAAGAGAAGCCAATCCCCAGCCCGCCTAGGATTCGATAAATATTGAAACCC
>JAKVCB010000097.1 GCA_022448345.1 Pirellulales bacterium | reverse complement strand
GTTATTTTGGACGGTAAACGGGGTGACATTGGCAGCACGGCAGAAGCGTATGCCCGGGGTATCTTGGGACGCGGCCAAAGTGCCTGGGGGGCTGATGCGCTGACGGTGAACCCCTATCTCGGAGAGGACAGCCTGACACCATTTATCGATGTTGCGGTCCAGCGAGAAGCCGGTTTGTTTGTACTGGTCAAAACTTCGAATCCGGGCGGCGGCAGATTCCAAGACCTGATTGCCGACGAGCGGCCTGTTTACCGGCACGTTGCGGAACTTGTTGAAGAGAGTGCCAGTCGTACCGCCGGTGAGTGTGGTTACGGTGCTGTGGGGGCAGTCGTGGGGGCGACTTACCCGGAGCAACTGCATGAACTGCGAGCGGCGATGTCCCATGCCTGGTTTCTGGTACCCGGCTTTGGCAGCCAGGGAGGAAAGGCAGCCGACGTGGCCGGCGCATTCGACGTCCAGGGACTGGGGGCGGTGATCAACAATTCTCGAGGGATTCTGTTTGCCCAGCGGAGCCCCAGGTATCGAGAGAAATTTGGGCAAGCGAGTTGGCAGGCGGCAGTGGAAGCGGCGACCCGAGATATGATTTCAGAACTGCGCGCGGAGACTCCGGTAGGGAAATTATCCGGGGGTGGTTAACGGTTGGCTGCCTGTGCCAATGGCCACAGGGCATCCAATCGAGCCAGAATGTCAAGAAACCGAAGGCAATGGAGTCCAGTCAGTCGGTTTCGCTTGGCGTGGGGCCCCGATTCTGAAAAAGGGGTGGGCTCATCCGGTGTTTGTCAAAAGATAAAGCCTGGCACGATGTTGACGATTGTAGAGTTGGCCCGTTTGTCTGCACTCGCATTTCTGGCGTCCACTAGTTTACCTCACCGGTCGTACTATCGGGCAAGTCATTGCCGAGCAGGATTGGGGCGAATTTAGACTGAATGAAGTGCCGCCTGGTGGTCGAGGCTAACTGGAATCAAGAGCGCGAGTCGTACGTCTGACGCGATAGCAGGAACGGAAGTCAAGATAAGCTAAATACGAACTCAAACTTGGAGTGAAATCATGCCCGTTTGGTTGACCTGGATTGTGTTGGGCCTTGTGGCTGGTATTCTGGCCAAGCTAATCATCCCCGGTAACCCGGCTGGATGCATCGTTACGATCTTGCTGGGAATCGCAGGTGCTTTTGTGGGGGGGTGGCTTGGCGGGCAGCTTGGCATTGCCGGGGCAGTAGAAGGAGGCTTGAGCATACCGAGTATTCTTACCGCGACCTGTGGTGCCATCGTGCTGCTGGTAATTTATCGGTTCATTGCCGGCCGAAGGTTTTAAGCAAGCGAGTCTTGGCAGCGTTAACAGGTGGCCCTGGCCCGGCGTTTTTTATTCGGTTTCCCGTTGCCCGGTGATTTCGATGGCCTTGAGCAGTCCACGGGCTTTATTGAGCGTTTCCTTGTATTCAAGCTCCGGTTGGCTGTCTGCGACGATGCCTGCGCCCGCCTGGACGTAAGCGACTCCGTCTTGAATCACCATGGTCCGCAGGGCGATGCAGGTATCCATATTGCCTGCGAAGTCGATATAGCCAACTGCGCCGGCATACGGGCCGCGTCGGTGGGGTTCCAGTTCGTCGATGATTTCCATCGCGCGAACTTTGGGAGCTCCTGATACGGTTCCTGCAGGTAAGCAGGCAGCCAGGGCATCGAAGGCATCGTCATCGTCGGTGAGTTGGCCGGTCACGTTCGACGTGATGTGCATGACATGGCTGTAGCGTTCGATCACCATCACGTCTGAAAGTTCCACTGAACCATATTGGGCAACGCGACCCACGTCATTACGACCCAGATCAACGAGCATTACGTGTTCAGCTCGCTCCTTGGGGTCATTAATCAGTTCGTCGGCCAGTTGGAGATCTTCGGCCTCGGTGTGCCCCCGGCGGCGCGTGCCGGCGAGCGGGCGGACCGTGACTTTTCCATCAACGACGCGGACCATGATTTCTGGCGAACTCCCGACCAGTGTGCATTGTGGAGTTCGCAGGTAGAACATGAATGGACTTGGGTTGACGACTCGCAGCGTTCGATAAACCTCAAACGGATCTGCTTTCAGTGGCACTTCCAGTCGCTGGCTGATCACGACCTGAAAGATATCACCAGCACGAATGTATTCGACACACTTTTGTACAGCATTTTCGAATTCCGCCTGAGTGAAGTTCGACTGGTATTCGAGGGCAGGAGTACCGGCGACATGGATATCTGCTGGTTGGGCGGCGACGGTTGGCGTGGAAAGCTTTTCCACAAGGCGGTCAACGCGGTCGCAGGCACCTTGGTAGGAGAGGAGAATTTCTTCGTCGCTATCAGAATTGCCGACTTGCGCCAGGGCAATTACCAAAACGGTCTTCTGGACGTTATCGAAAACAACCATGTGGTCATAGAAAGCAAAGGCCAGGTCGGGTAGCTCGCGGTCATCGGTTGGAGAGTCGGGAAGGTGTTCGACATAGCGAACCGTATCGTATCCGGCATAGCCAACTGCCCCGCCGGCAAAAGGAGGCAAGTCTTCAAGTTCCAGGATGCGCACCGACTGGACTTGTCGGCGGAGTTCTTCCAGGGGATTCTCTGCGACAAATTCTTCCTGGCTCAGTATGGTCGAAGCTTGATTTTCACCCGGCTGGCAGGTGGGCACCTGAAATCGTGTGATCGTGACCTGTTGGTTCCGCGCCTCAAGCAGCAGGAAAGGTTCCGCAGCGAGAAAACTGTAGCGCCCCACTTTTTCACCGCCGATCACGCTTTCGAAGAGGCACGCACTGGCCCCATCATCGATTTTGCAGAAGGCGCTGACTGGAGTCAGGGCATCGCTGAGCAGCCGCCGGTAGACCGGTACATAGTCGGCCGAACGGGCGAGGTTGCAGAATTCGGTAGCGGAAGGAGCGTGTTTCATGAGAGGCTGGGCTGAACGGGCCGTTGGTGCTCAGCTTAGCACCCGTGCCAATCCCCCACAACATCGCGTAAGAGAAGTGAATGCCGATTGCACTATCTTCTCCAGCCAAAACGACTTAGCGTTTTCCCTGCCGTGTGCACTTCGGCTTGACAGTGGGACACCCCCAGTTAGAATCCGTTTACTTGTGGTATAAATAGAAGGTGGCCAGGACGTTTCGCGTTGCATGGCTTCTAAAGTTGTAGCTTCTAAAGTCGTGGCTTCTAGAGGCTGTTTGGGGCTGGTTTGTCAAGGTAGACGCCCGGCCTCCCCCCCAAGCAGAGGTTCAGTATGAAGTGTCAAAAATGCGAAAAGCCAGCGACTTTTCATATTACGGATTTGATCGACGGGGAACCGAAGGAACTCCATTTGTGCGAACAGTGTGCGCACTCATTTTTGGCGCCTGCCCACGACGATTCATCCGAAGTGATGCCAGCCATGGCTGGTTTGCTGGCACAGCATCTGGCCGTGGGAGAAACAGCGGAGGAGTTGGCTCGGCTCGACCAGCAGGCTTGTCCGGTCTGCGGAATTACTTTTTTAGAGTTTCGCAAGCAAGGGCGGCTGGGATGCCCGCATGATTATGTCTGCTTTCAGAAAGAGCTGGATCCCTTGCTGGTGAATATCCATGGTGAAACGCAGCATGTCGGAAAGGTTCCGAAATTTTGTTCAGTCAACGCTGAACAGCAAACTCAGCTGATACGACTTCGTCGTGAAATGAAAGAAGCAGTAGCGGATGAAGCTTACGAGCGGGCATCGGAACTTCGGGACGAGATTCGAGGGATTGAATGTGCTGGACGGGACGAGGACTGACATTTTTAAGCCATCATTTTTTTCAGCTGCCGTAATAGGTGGCGCGGTTATCGGGGGCTGCCCACTTTAAGGGCCGTATGATTCGGTGAATTTTGAAGACCTTGCAAAAACGAGCGGTGAATGGCTCAGGGGTTCTGGCCCCGAATCTGACATCGTGATTAGCAGTAGGATTCGCCTCGCCCGCAATCTGGCTGATTTTCCTTTCATTGCCCGGGCGACTGATTCCGACAAGGCAGAGATCGAAAGCATTCTCCGGGGGCGGGTTGAGGCGTTACGGGAGTCGGGCAAACTCGGGGGCTCCCCGAGTTATCTTGATGTCAGTCAGTTGGACGATGTCGATCGCCAATTCCTGGTTGAACGACAGTTGATCAGCCGCGAACACGCCGAAAGCGAAGGTGCGCGAGCCGTGGTCATTGATCAAGGTGAGCAGTTCAGTGTGATGATCAACGAAGAAGATCATCTTCGCATACAGGTTATGTATAGTGGACTCGATCTGAATGTGGCCTGGAAGCAAATCAATGCCTTGGATGATTTGATCGAAGAAAAAATAACCTTCGCGTATAATGATCGACTCGGATACCTTACCGCTTGTCCCACCAACGTGGGCACTGGTGTGCGAATCAGCGTGATGCTGCACCTGCCGGCGCTGGTGATTACCAGGCAAATCGAAAAAGTCTTCCGCAGCTTGCAAAAGATCAATCTTGCTGTGCGGGGTCTTTACGGTGAGGGTTCGCAAGCCACCGGCGACTTTTATCAAATTAGCAATCAGATCACACTTGGAAAAAGTGAAGAAGAAGTGACCAAGGACGTTTCTGATGTCATTCCCGTGCTGATTGATTATGAACGTCAGGCCCGGGATTTCCTGATTCGTGAGAGTCAGGAAACCTTGCACGACCGAATTAGCCGGGCTTTTGGGATTTTGCAGAGTGCCAAGACGATTAGTTCTGAAGAAACCATGCACCTGCTTTCGAGTGTGAGGATGGGAGTCAATCTGGGACTGATTGAGAATGTCCAGATTCCCACGGTCAACATGCTATTTATCCATACCCAACCAGCCCACCTTCAAAAACTGACAGGTATGGAACTTGATCCGTCGGATCGCAATATCGAGCGGGCCAGCTACCTCCGCCGCCATCTGGCCGGTGACCCGCCAGCCGTGGATCAAAATTAACGGTTCCTCTGGCGGTGGCCATCTTTGAGGGGCATCACAAACCGGTCAGTCTTCAGCCCGACTGCCATCTCCGCACATCCGCACAATTTTTGGATCAAATCGGGCCACGATCTCGACCAACTCGCTTTGTGCAGCCATCACTTCGTGAATGTTTTTGTACACACCCGGCACTTCGTCCGATCCGGCGGCAAGAACCTGGATGCCCTGCTGTGCTAATTCTTTTTGCACCGCTTTGAAACGATAGGTATCCTTGGCCTTCCTGCGTGACATGCGCCGTCCGGCACCATGGGCAGCCGAATGCAGGCTGTGGGCATTGCCTCGGCCACGGACGACAAAGGCGGGGTCTGCCATCGACCCAGGGATGATGCCCAGTACACCTTTTCCTGCCGGCGTTGCCCCTTTGCGGTGGACCACCAGTTCGCGACTGTGGTGTTGCTCTCGCCAGGCAAAGTTGTGGTGGTTTTCAATTTCCGCTAGCACGTGGCTGCTTGTCGCCTTGGTCACTAGCCGGTGAATCACGGCGTGGTTCGCCGCTGCATAGTCGCCCATGAGTTTCATTGCGGTCCAATACTGCTGGCCTTCTTCGCTGTCGAGGCTCAGCCAGGCAAGCCGACCAAAGTCGCCCCGGTATCGCTGGGGAAGTTGTCGTTGGGCAATCTGGCTATACGTGTTGCAAACAGCTGCGCCAGCTCCTCGGCTTCCACTGTGGCTTAGCAAAGCGACGTAGGTACCCGCTTCCAGCCCTAACTGTGCGTCATTCTCCGGCAGTGACAAAACGCCAAACTCAACAAAGTGATTGCCGGAACCACTGGTGCCGAGTTGATTCCAGGCCGTATCCTTTTTTTCGCGGGTAATGCGTGTAACAGTCCAATCTTGGTCCATCACTTCGTGCTGTTTTCGGGGGTGGTGCTGGACTCCCACTCCAAAACGGGTTCCCCCCATGATCGCTTCTTTGTACCGATTGAAGTGTTGTGTGAGCGAATGGACCGGTGCATCCAACACAGAGAGTTTCATTCGGCAGGCAATATCAACACCGACGGCGTAGGGGATGACCGCATTTTCACAGGCCAGCACACCTCCGATCGGCAGCCCATAGCCAACATGGGCATCGGGCATTAAAGCCGCACCCACTGCCGAAGGGACACGGCATGCCTGTCGCATTTGAGTGTGTGCCGCCGTATCAATTTCGGTGCCCCACGTCTGGTAGGCAGTCGGTTCGGTGGCCACGTCGATCGGTTCGGCCAGCAATTGGCGGGCCAGTTCTCCCCAAATGGGATCAGACTCATATTTCCGCGGATTCCGTTTGACCGCCGTGATCCATTGCCGGGCCCGTTTTCCTTTGAGGCCCATACCTTCCCCCTCCTGAGCTGCCTTTCCGAGGGCCGCAGTTGCAGCTTTAGCACAGGTTGGTGGAATGCCAAGCTTTTGGAGTTGCTTGCGGTGCATGGTGGAATAAGGGGCAGCACTTGAGAGCTTGGGAAAATTGCGCACGCCAGCAAGAAACCGTTGTTGTATGCGTCCAGGCGAGCGGCGACAAAATTTTGGCGACGCGGGGTTCCGCAACAATAGTTGTATTCGGTTCCCCGGGTAATATGCCATAACCTCCTTTGCGGAAAGAGGTTGCGTGGAAGGTCTTGGGTTGGCTTTTAGCCGTTTAGTGGACGCGGGAGGCGGATCAATTGTATGGAAGGATCCTAATGGCTGATTATAATGAATGTTGACGTGTTCGTGCGACGCAGCACGGACGGACTAGAGGGCCGGGAGGATGTGTCTCTGGCATTCACATCAGCCCCGCCACAGTTTCTAGTAGGAAGGAGGTGGTCCATTGTTTGAAGTGTGTTTTAGTAGCCAGCGAGGTGGTCGTACCTGAGTTTGGCCGGCGGGTCGCCCGTTGCGGCCACCACCTGCTTCCGAGTTCCCGCCCTCCCGGTGGATCCGCTGGGTAGGGCCTGTTCTCGAAGCAATAACAAGGCTCGGCGCTTGCGTTTGCAAGCGCCGAGTTTTTTTTATGAGAACGTAAACTGCTGATGGACGTGCCAAAGACGGACATCTCGTAACCGGTGATTCCCACAGCAATTGTCCGATGTTCGCCTCGGCCGATCTGGCCGTTGAGGTTCCGGTGCGGTTGGACGACCTTATTTGTTCGCGCCGTCGTCATCGTTGTCCTCAAAGCCAAAGTCCTCAACATCGGTATCTTCAAAGTCCGCTTGGCCAAAGTCGGCGTTGTCACCAAGGTTTGTGTCATCATTCAGTGGCGTGTCCGCAAAATCTGCATCCAGGCCGTTTCCAAAGTCAAAAGAGTCCGCCTGTTCACCTCCGTCACTGAGGTTTGCCGAGGGTCCAAAAGGGGGTGGGCCATTGCCTTGTCCCATAAGGGGCCCAAGGACCATGCCGACATTTTTCGTGATGTCGGCGATGGCTTGGTCGAATTCTTCTTGCGATTTGACAGCCAGAATCTCCTTGGCCGCGCCGTCTGCCATTCGCAGCGGTAGCATGATCATCATCTTGTTGGCTTCCAGTTGGGGTTTCATGGCAAGCAAGGCAGTTTTGGCAGCGGCCATCTGTGCGTCCCACGCGTCGGCCAAATCGGTGGGAACCCATTTGCCCTCAACCAGAACCATTTCAAGGGTTTCCACATTGCCAGTTTTCGCGGTCATTTGCAACGTGGCCGTATTTGTCGTTTGTGCGATATTCTCGACTTTGGCACTGACGGTCGACTTAAAGGCTGTCTCTACATCGACCCCTAGTGTCAGTGACTTCAAATTATCGGGCATGGAAGTTGGTAACTGGGAAAGTTGCTGCGCGATTTCTAAGCCTTGTCCCCGGGCGAATGTTGCAAGGTCAAGTGTTTGGAGTTTTTGCAAATCAGCCAGGTCACTGTTGAGTAGCAATGTTAGTGCCTTGAGGGGCACGTCGAGATTGTCGGTGATTGTTTTGGCATCCACCGGTAGTGCGGAGAGGGCCGGCGACTGAGCGATAAAGTGTGTTTGGGTCTGCAGGATCTTCGCTGCCTTTTGTGCAATCCCAATACCGAGTTTCCATACTTCGGGGTCCATGTTCTGGCCAAAGGTGTGAACCACTTCATTAAGATCAGATTGGTAGGTGGGCGGAAGCTGTGACCACATCACGGCAAGATTCCCCGTTTCAATCGCCTTGAGTAACGTTTGTGCGGCTGTCTCGGGAGTTGTGCCTGCAGCTAGTGGGGAGGGGATGGTTGTCCTTGCCTCAGGCCCAGGAGAAGTCGCCGGTTGAGCGGGCCTGGTTTCAGGTTGGCCCGTGGTTTCAGAAGAAGTGGCAGAGGGGGACGATGGCCTGGCCAATTTTCGGGCCAAGGCCAAGCTTTTGTCGCTGAGTCGTCGTGTCGGGATCCGAATCGTGTTGCCAGCCTTTTTCTCTAAAACCAGGACCTTGCCATCGAAAGCAATAAACCGGGCGTCCACTTGGAAGTTGCCTGTGTTGTCGGTCCAGGTTTCTGAGTGAGCCGTTCGGCAGCAGAGAGCCAATGCCAGGATCGTTACCAGGGTGGGGAGCCAATCTGGTAGGTAGCTTGCCAGGAATTGTAGAGATGGGGTCAGGAGATGAAGATCAAAACGGCGCATGAGCATTTTCCTTAGTAAACGGGACGGCATTCAGAAAAAGCACGTCAACTCTCGATTCGGTTGTGTGGGCAAGCAGCGAGCCATTTGGCCATTTGGTAGATAAAGTATGGATTTCCTGGGTGACAAGCTTTGTTTTCTGCCGGACGATCGGGAAGGGAAATCCAATCCACTTTAGTTCATCCGAAGGGAGGGGGCCACCGGGTAGATTGGTGAGTGATGTCGGCGGGGGTTGCCAAACCAAAAACGGGACCGCCCGAATGAGGCGGTCCCGTTAAATTGCTTTGTCAATTGGTGCGCTAGGCAGGTTTGTCGAAGCGGTTCTAGCGCTTGCGGCAGCCGGGCTGAGGGCACACTAGCTCTTGGCAGCCGCATACCGCTGGGCAACCGCATTCCAGTCAATCACATTAAAAAATGCAGCGATATAATCGGGCCGACGATTTTGATAGTTCAGGTAGTAAGCGTGTTCCCATACATCCAGCCCGAGGATGGGAGTGCGTCCGTCCATGTAAGGGTTGTCTTGATTGGGGCTACTTTCCACGACGAGTTTGCCAGATCCATCTACGGACAGCCAGGCCCAGCCACTGCCAAACCGCGTGGCGGCTGCGTTGCTGAAGTCTTCTTTGAACTTGTCGAATCCGCCCAGTTCGGTGTCAATAGCAGCCGCCAGATCTCCTGTCGGGCTTCCGCCGCCACTGCCACTGAGGATGGTCCAGAAGAGCGAGTGGTTGGCGTGACCACCACCGTTATTTCGGACGGCACCGCGGATATTTTCAGGGACGCTGTCGATATTGCGACAAAGATCTTCGATGGACTGATCGGCGACTCCTGCGCCATCCAGGGCACCGTTTACCTTGGTGACGTAGGCGTTGTGATGCTTGTCATGATGGATTTCCATCGTTTTGGCATCGATATGTGGTTCGAGTGCATTGTTCGCATAGGGGAGATCGGGAAGTTCGTATGCCATGGATAAATTCTCCTTGCCTGAAGGATGGTGAGCTGAATGTCGGAGACGTAGGATACCGCGCTCGATACGGGTTGGCAATTGCCTCCCGTGGAGTGTTGAGATGGGTTTCCAACGGTAGTTTGCGGCTCCTCGACACAGGAGGGATGGAGTCCAGCAGGAGTGACCACTTGGTATGTCACCAGGCGGAGAATCTCGCCCGCTTCTCAACGCGTTGGCCGTTTGTAACAGTCCGGGAGAGTATCACAGCAGTTCGTCCCGTTCAGGCGTTGTGCCCTAAGAGATCGCCAGCCTGAAGTGGCAGACGCAAGCTTAAAGACCGTTCAAACTTGGGACTGTTACTGTTTGTAGTTCAAGAAGTTGCCACGAAAATGGGCAGCGTGACAACGATTCCTTATGGTTCGTGAACGGTGGACAAGAAAGCGAACCACGTAAAAGTGGGGTTGTTCCGTCGAAGCCGGATGCTGCGTGCTGCGAGTGGTGCAGTGTTTTAACAAAAAACGTTTTTTGGTTTTTCGCATTCTCCGAATTGTACCACCTGATTTCGCCCTTGATTTTTTGCTTGTAACAGTGCCTGGTCGGCACGGCGGAGGATAGTTTGGGGCGTGTCATCTACCTGCGATTCGGCGACTCCAAAACTGGCGGTCACGCCATGGTTGTCGAGAAATGAAAACTTTTGGCTGGCGAGTTGTTTGCGAATATCGTTGGCCCTTACTACAGCTGTGTCGTTGTGGCAGTCAGCAAGCAGTACTCCAAATTCCTCTCCTCCATAGCGGGCAACGAAGTCGCCTGGGTGGCACGTTGATTTTAAGAGGTGGGCTACAGCGATGATCGCTTCGTCTCCTGCCGGATGTCCATAGGTGTCGTTAATGTTCTTGAAGTGATCAATGTCGGTCATGATCAGGCTGCAAGGGCGTCTTGTTTCAAGGTGGGCTTCCAGGAAGGATTCCAGCATGCGGTCGAATTCGGCCCGGTTAGCAACCTGGGTCATGGCATCCTTGGTGACCTGGGCGTGTAGGGCCCGGTACTTTTTTTCAAGAGATGTTTCATTCGGAGCTTCTCGAAGTACTACTGTAGCGCCAAGCAATCCACCGGCCTGAGTTCGAACAGGAATGGTGTGGAGGTCAATGTTGATTCGCTGTCCATTGCGACCGCGGATGCCTACTCTCTGGATGTTTTGAGTTCCTCGGCGGATTGATTGGACAACAGGGCACTGTTTGTCAGAGAGTGGTTTCCCTGCATCGTCGGACATTTTGAGCAGGTCGGGCGTCAATAGGTGTCCCCCGACGGTTCCTGCAGACAAGCCGGTGAGTTGTTCCACTCCTGCGCTCCAGAGGAATATCCGAGACTGGTTGTCGACAAACACAACTCCATCGTGCATGTTGTTAATCAGCTTTTCCTCAAAGAGTTGGTGTGATTGTGTGGTTTCAATACTCGGCATCTGGTCGTTGTTTTCAGCTTTCCAGGGAAGGTTTGTTTTTTCCTGGGGTAGTTGGTGAAGCCAACGCTGGGTAACTTGTTTGGCGAACAGGTTTTGGCCACACGAGAAAATCTGGTTGAACTCTTTGACCAAGCTGTCATCGAATTGTGTTCCCCCGAACTGGATAAGTTCAGCCAGCGCCCGCTCAGGTGATTTGGCTGGTCGGTAGACCTGTTCGCTCGTCATTGCGTCAAATGCGTCAACAATGGCGAGCATCCGTGAGGGGATTGCAGGAAGAGTTCCGCAGTGCGGTTGTTCCAAATTGCCTTCGGCGTACCCGGCGCTTGCCAGGCGGATAATGTCGAGTACACCTTCTGGTACACCGCAGTTTGAAAGTATCGCGAGCCCGATCTGACGGTGTTGGGCCATTAGCATGGCTTCTTCAGGGAGCAAGCGGCTTGGTTTTGTAAGCACTGGATCAGGAACGCCAATCTTGCCAACATCGTGCAGCAAGGCAGCAATTTCCAACGCGTCCCGCTGATCGGTGGGCAGCCCGAGCATTGTTGCCCAACTGCTACAGCCGAGTGCTACCCGCAATGAGTGATCAGCCGAAGGCCGGTGCTTGTATCGCAGTGCGGAAAACAGGCCACTCGCAATTCCGAGACGAGCCGTATCCAGATGGGTTTGGTGGCACCTTGTATCCCGCTTGATGTTTTTCGAGAGATCACTTGGTCGGGGTACGTTGTCCAGCGAACGGAGCAGGGAAACAATCTCTTTGACTTGCCCATCAGCACCCACCAAACTTGGCGCAGCGGCGGGGTATCGCGGTTGGGCTGCTTCGGAAGCGTGGCTCGTAGCTTGAGAGTCAGGCATTGCGTGAGACGGCGAGGACCGAAATCAACCAACGGGTTGTCAACGAGGTGGTTGAGAAAGGGAGCTGTTTACGAGTGGATAAGTGGTGGTTGGTTGCTTGCTTGCACGGTGGGAGGCCCCGTGCGGACGTAACCACCACCTATAAAAACCATAGGTTATGTTCAGAATGGTGGCAGGCCAGGCTGGGAAACCCACCGCTGGGGGGCTGTGGGTTTTACGCAGCGGGGAGTCCTTATTTGACAGGCCTTGCGCAATCCCCCTAACCGGAACAATCGCGCGCAGGTCAGTTGATTTTGAGGTGTGTGACCTTGCTGGTCGAAACCAATTGTGCGGGACTAGCCGGATGTCGAGGTTGCAAGATTCGTACGGCTAAAACGGTGGTTGAATTTCACGGATGGTTGTTCAGCCGGCTTGGCCCGGTTTGGTTTTTATCAAGTTGTTGAGGCGCCGCAGAAAGATGGATGGTTCACTTGGTCGAGAAGGTCGGCGTCGCCGCGTGTTGAATGAAGAGATGGCTGCTGCCTCAGCCACGAAAGCTGCAGTTGGACACTCGAAGGACCTGGCCACGGACAAGAGCCCGCGACCGACCTATAGCGAAGCAGCTACCAGTTCCAATCACGTGCGAGTTTCCGATTTCGTGCCCCGCCGGGCTAGCACCTTGTGGCTTGGGTGGGTTTTGGGGCTGCTGGCAGTCTCTGGCCTGGTCGCACTCGACTACTATCAGGATAGCCTGAGGGCCTTGCTGGGTGAAACTCTTACCGGTAATACCCTCCTTTTTTCGATTTCTGGTGCCGGGAGCATAGGTAGTTGGTTTTCCAGTGTGGTGTTACTACTGACAGCGGCTCACGCCGTTTTCATCTACTCCACTCGCCGCCACCGCCTGGACGACTATCGCGGGCGGTACCGCGTTTGGCTTTGGGCGACGGTAGGTTGCCTCTTTCTAAGCATCAATTCAGTGACCGGCCTTCACGCCGTGCTGGCGGCAACTGCTGCCAGAGTCGTTGGTTGGACGGCTCTACCAGGGCACGCGATTTGGTGGCTGGCTGCGGGGCTCGTCATCTTTGGGTGGACTGCGATACGAGCCCTGATCGATGTATGGGAGAGCCGGTTGGCACGCCTTGTCTCTCTGGCGACGTTGGTTATTTTTTGCCTGGCGGCGGCCCAACATTTCTATGGTTTGCCGGGTCTTACCGATATGGATCCTGGTTTGACTCGATTGATCTCACCGGCGGCGGTTCTGCTGGCCTGGTTTTCTCTGTTAACCGCTGTTTCTGCCTACGCTCGTTTTGTGATTTTGGATGCCGACGGTTTGCTGCCCGTGTCAGGAGGGGTAAAGTCAACCGATAGCAAAGAGGTTGTGCGTGTTGCAGCCAAGCGCAAAAAAGCAACGTCGCAATCGGCCTCCTCAGTATCGGCCAAAAAGGTAACCACCGCAGAAACGCCCAAAGTGGCAAAGGGCGGCGGCGATCATAGTCAGCTAGCCCAGAAGAGTTCGTCGACCGCAAAGCCGATTGAGTGGAACGATGGCAGCTTGCCCGACGCGGAGTACCGGGACAGCGACTCGGAGCCCCGTAGACGCAAGTTGAGTAAGTCGGAACGCAAACGGCTGAGAAAACAAAAAGCGCAGCAACGTCGGGCCGCCTGATTGAGGCGGATCGAAAAAATCAGTACGCTGACGTGTCTGGTCGCTGCTAACGATAGCGGCTGTCGTCTTCGGAGCCTTGGTTTTAGTGGCGGTTTGCTTGTTGCGGGATTGTTGCTGCGGTTCTGTTCGATCGTGGCGGTTCGTGCCGCGGTGAGCCAATTCTACGGCCTTGTGGTTTTGTCCAATATGTTCACTTCACTTGTTTCTTCAGACCGGATGCTACCACGATGACCGTTCGTACGCGTTTCGCTCCCAGTCCCACCGGCTACCTTCACATTGGTGGAGTGCGGACGGCACTTTTTAACTGGTTATTTGCCCGCAGCCAGGGCGGGCAGTTTGTGCTGCGTATTGACGACACGGACCAGGACCGGAATGTGGCCGAGGCGCTGGCCCCCATTTTGCATGGTTTTCGCTGGCTAGGATTAACATGGGACGAAGGCCCCGAAGAAGGTGGGCCCCATGGTCCCTACTTTCAATCGGAGCGTGGCGACAAATATCAAACTGCCGTAGAAGCCTTGCTGGCCAGCGGGGCCGCGTATCGCGATTTCTCTACGGCTGCGGAAATCGCGGCCGAACGGGAAGCTGCCCAGCAGGCGGGAACTGCGTTTACGTACAGTCGACGTTGGATGGCTGAGTCCGAGGAGGATATTGCTCGCTTTGAGGCAGAGGGACGTCGCAGCATTGTTCGACTCAAAATGCCACGTGAAGGAACTCTCATGTTTGAGGACCTGGTTCGTGGCACTGTTGAGTTCAACTGGTCCCACGAGCAGGACCACGTGATTCAGCGGGCTGATGGTACTTGCCTTTACCACTTGGCAACGGTGGTTGATGATCACGATATGCAAATTTCCCACGTGATTCGGGCAGAGGAACATCTCTCCAATACACCGCGGCAATGGTTTATTGCTGAGGCACTTAACTATCAGCCTCCACAGTTTGCTCACTTGCCCTTCGTAGCTGAACCTGGGAGTTCACAAAAGTTAAGCAAACGAAAACTCGACAAATATCTCAAGAACCGTGAATTTTCCAGGTTGAATATGCATGGGCAGGTGATTGCCGAAAAGCTTGCTTTGCCAACATCGGCCGAGACTTTTAACCCGGTAATTGTCGACTTTTACGAACAAGTTGGCTATCTTCCCGATGCTTTGATCAACTACTTGCTTCTTTTGGGATGGTCACTTGACGATAAGACCGAGGAGTTTACGCGCGAGCAAATGATCGATGTGTTTTCCTTGGAACGGGTTAACAAAGGACCGGCAAGTTTTGACCCACAAAAGCTGTTCGCATTTCAAGATCGGGCCATGCAA
>JAKVCB010000096.1 GCA_022448345.1 Pirellulales bacterium | reverse complement strand
CGAAATTGCCGGCAAATAGGGCTCGAGAAAGCTCCCGGCCAGCAGGTCGAGCGAGTCAGGCCCGTTCATCAGAATTTGCCCACCCCACGCAAGCCAGTCCAGCAATGCTGTCTGCTGATCGGGAGTAAACAACTCTGGATTAACTTCGTCCCATAAGATGTAGGCTATGCTTGTCCAGGCAAGCGAATTCTCGGGCAACGGAATTCGCTCCGAAATATTGGGGAACAGCACTCGGTAGACGGTCGTTTTTTCGGGAACGTCGTGTTCGCTAAACCCTCCAAAGGGAACTTGTACCGAATCGAGAAATTTTAAAAAACTGTATCGCTCCGGCTCAGTGGCAAGCACAACAAAGTTGTACTGGTAGAGTGGCATTATATTCAAACCATACCACTGTTCATCTGCTGTTACGCCTGAACGACGTTCGTGTAACTCATTGTATACTCGCATTCTTTTGTCAACGGCTGGCACAAACAGCAGGGACTCAATGTTCTTGGGACGCTCCTTCGCGAGAACCACAGGACGTTCACTGCGCAATACGAACTGTGTCCCCTGCACGGGAATATCTCGCTGTTTTTGATCGGTGATGTGTAACGCAACCCGACCAGTAAAGTCAAAATGATTGACCGTGATTTCCTGTGACGAAGCTACCCAATGACCCGGTTTCACAAACAACGACATTGGAAGCACATTGTCCAAGCTGTCCTGGTTGAAGAATGAACCACTGGGTAAGACTCGGAGGGGACTGGTTTCAAATTTTTCTTTCTTCTCTTCCTCTTTTTCTTTCTCTACTTCCTCTTTCTCCGTCTTGGACGGCGGATTGTCAGATCGACAACCGCCACACCCACCAATCGTGAGCATCGCGAGAACCAATAAGGATGGCAAAACCCAATAGAGACCATCCATCTGAGTTGACGACGGCAGGTGATACATTTGTGCCTGCTTCTTGTTCATCATGTCGATCATTTTCCCAGTCGGTGATCCTCTCCACGACACATTCTATCGGAAATCAAACTGAAAATGACAAGCCCTGTGATAACAGAAAAGGTTCGCCTTGGAAAAAAGTGGTCCCGCTAGCCACTATTTACGACTTATCCAGCCCAGTAACGTGGCAGCAACCACGGTCATGACGGAAATGATTCCCATGATCACCAGACAGATTGATGCCAACCGGTCTTCAACCCCGTAATGGGAAAGTGAAAAGATTCGAATCGCGATGGTCGTTGGACCTGGTGGAATGACAAGAATCGTCGCCCCCAATTCTCCGGCAGCGACGGCAAAAGCAAGTATCCAGGCAGCAAGCAGCGCATGCCAGCGGGTTGGCAAAACGATGAACAACAGGCGGGAGAACGGGCCAGCACCCGCAGTCGCAGCACTGTCGAGCAAACTCTGCGGCATACTGGCCAGGGCAGGCCAAAGAACGAGTGTGGCGACAGGCAAGGACCGCACAGTCTGCACCAGCCAGGGGGCAAAAAGAGTCTTGTCGTACAACCAGGCCAATGGTGCCAACCACGAATCAGGAGGTTGATTCATCAAGCGAATGACCAGCAAGCCCAAAAGAGGTCCTGGAATTGTCAAACAAAACCCGATCAGCCCCAAACGGATCCAGCCTACGCGGCGGTTGCGCCGCAACGACCACGCAAGGCAAAAACCGACCAGTACGGCCCCAGTCGCGGCGGCAGCGGCAATCCTTGTCGTTTGCAAGAGCTCGCGGCGCTGCTCCCCTGGGGCCCTGGCTACCAAGGTCATAGCCTTGCTTACCGACCAGCTTCGCTCGCGCCCATTTTCGGTTGAAGAAACAGACACCCCTGCTTTGTAGACAAGGCTCGCCAAGGGCACACCGACAAGGACGGTCAGCACGATCCATAACACCAACCCTACTAGCCAACGCATTTTCCCGAGTCGGGCTACCCATCCTGGGCGGGTTGGCGGTTCGCTTACCTCAGGCCACAACCCCATCGCCACGAGGAGCAAGGTGACCACGAAAACCGCAGTCAGTACCAATCCCATGATCAACCCCACCGCGCCAAAACCGGCCTGATCAACGGAATCGTTATCGCCGGGAAGATCGAGAGTGCCAAGTGTTGATTGTGTATAAACCTCCTCGGCAAAAGTGCGCACCTGAAACAAGTCGGTTACTGATATTTCAGCCGTACAAACAATCGCTACCCACAATCCAGCGACCACCATCGCCATGAAGCACCGTCGAGTCGACACCTTCCACAGCACTGTACCAGGTGAGGCAAGAAGGACTGCATCTTCTTCCAATTCCGGTTCGACGTTCCGGAGACTGACACCAACAATGAGGGCGATCCAAGGAACTGCAGCTAACCCATGGACCCATATTGCCGCCGGCCACCCCACCAAAAGTGGCGCTGCTGTGAGCCGCGGGTTGGTTGCCAGTGTATACCACCCCTGCATTCCAAAGCCGGAATCCCAGGCCGCAGCTTGTACAAAAAGCGGTGCGAAGACTACAGAAGCTAGTAGCAACGCAGCAACATACCGACCAGGCAAATTCGTTTTGACGATCGCCACAGCACAAAACGTTCCCACAGGAATCGCTATGGCACACGCGCCACATACCAGCCAGGCTGTGTTCGCCAACAAACCAGCCAGACGGGGGTCCCCCCAACGCACCACCACCAACAACAACCCAGCCAATACCGCCAGGCCAATCATACGACCGATCAACGACAAGGAGGGAACCATCTCTGGTAGTCTACGTAGTCAGACGGGAATTTGGGAAATGGGGGAAATTAGAACTTCCATCGTCGGTCACCCCGACACAAATTTTGAGATACCATGCAAAGAATTTTGTTTCAAGATCCGCCATACTACACTAAACTAAAGTGCAGCGGCGGTTTTTGTTCGGGTAGTTGCCCAGTGCCTGCTTATCTCCTGCCCCAACTCCGTTCGGTCGTTTGTCAAATGCCAGACAAAACCTTCAACCGGGCTGGCATGGATGGCTTGATGAAAATACTTCTCTCAATTCGATTCGCGACTTCGGCATCGGCGGGATAAAAACTTTCGCTGGGATTGACCTGACCCAATAGAATTGACCCTCAACACTTCGGCAACAGAGTTCTGAGGCACCCAAAAGTGGCGTCGTGCCGGCTGTTTCAGGCCGCTTGCTTTCGGCAAGTTCTTGGCCTGACTGTCGTCGCCGCGATTGGCAAAGTTCAAACTTGCTGAAGAAAGCGACTGATCATGGGAATTCAAGTCGAATGCCCAAATGGGCATGTCTTCCGTGTGAAGGATAAATACTCCGGTGTAAAAGGCCTGTGTCCTCACTGCGAGGGACAAGTCGTTGTCCAAGTACCCGACGTCTTGTTGGCTACAGAAACGAATCAGGCTTATCGTCAGGCTATTGTTAACCAACACCGCGCCGAACATCCTGTGGCAGGATCAGATTCTTCCGTGTTTGACCACCCCCAGGAAGAATTGAGCGACACCAAGAAAGGCCTGCTCGGATCTTCAGTGATTCGCCATCGAGTCAAGTGCTCCCGATGTGGTGAGGCGATACCAATGTGGTTTGCAAAGTGCCCGTCATGCGGCGACTTTCTCAAACACTAATTTCATTGGATGATACGGTCGACTTTCTCCAGTCTTATATAATCTCCTCTGTCGATTAAGCGCTTGCCTCTCTTCAGGTGGTAATCGACCTGTCGCAAATCGTCCCGGTGATGCTAGCAAACCGGTAAAGCAAATTTTTTCTGCCACAACTAAAACAAATACGACTTACATTGCCTATCCGGGATGGTCTTTGTAGTGGTGGTCTGATACAGTCCCCGCTGTTTTTCCGGGAGATCGTTGCTGAAACGGGCGATCCACTCCGGAAACAGGCTTACGGGTAACTCTTGCAGTATATGAGCGATGTCCAAACGATCGGCCACTTTGAGATCCGCACTTGCGATAGCCTGTCTTTCTGCAGGAGGCGGCTGTACAACGGTCCCGTCGTGGGCCAAGTTCTGGCCTTTAGTATCAGTTGACCACTCCACCTATCGTACGCCGCAGATGAGAATCGATGCAATTCGTGAATTCTCCTCCCGTTCGACCGGAACCGACGCTGAAGATCAGCGCAAGATTACCAATCAGCTGGCCCGCCAGATCCAAATCGAGCCCGACCCACTCGTGCGCGAGATCATCATTGAAACCATTGCCAATTTTCGGACACCACTAGCACAACAAGTTCTCCAAGCAGGCTTGCACGATGAAGAATCGGCAGTCCGGATCGCTAGCTGCCATGGGTTGGGAATCCAGGGAGATCCCGGGGCAGTGATAAACCTTGAAAAAACTCTTCGTGGAGAGAACGATCAGGACGTTCGACTGGCTGCAGCCGAGGCCCTGGGAAGCATTAAGACACCCGATTCAATTCAGGCCTTGTCCTTTGCCCTGGAAGATCGTGACCCTGCTTTGCAGTTCGTGGCGGTCGAGTCACTCAAATCCATATCAGGACAAGATTTTGGAGGCGATGTACGGGCCTGGCAGCAATATGCCAACGGCGAGGCCCCGGCAATCCAAGAACGCCCTGTTTCGCTCGCTGAAAAAATTCGCAAAGTTACCCCATTCTAACGGGCTGCGAAAATAGCGGACCTGGGGAGTTGACGCTCTGTTAGCTCACCCATTTTTCGATCTCTGGCACCAACTTGTCAGGCGAAACCTACCTGAATTAGCCCGAGTTAGTTGGTTTGCAGTTCAGAACGCTTGATTCTTTTGATTTTTTGGCCGCCGTCACCCGATATCCAGTCTAGAGGAAACACTCCGATTCTTCCGGATGTGTTTTTCGCGGGTCACCCGGACAAAGGTTAATTTTGCTCCCGTGCTGGCCGTGCGTTCGGATCGTACCGTAAAGCAGGCCAGGCAAGCGACTCACCATGTTGACTGATAGCAGGCAGACAGAACCATCCACACCGTCCAGAACGCGATGTGGTCCCAAATCATTCTCCCGTGGCGAAAAAGATTTGCGCACCCTGTGGCGTGCTATCTGCATCGCTGTGCTTGGCTGCTGGCTTACAGCCTCAAGCCATGTAGCCCCTGCGACCAACATCACGACTACGAACTGGTCTATCAGTTCGTCTCCAACGCTGACGAGTGAAATTAAACCGGGTGAATTCATCGGTGACGAATCGATCAACAACTTGCTGGGCGACAAGGAACCGTTGATCAAAAATCAGCCTTCTGCAGAACTGCCAGGCAACTCGAGCATCCGCGTCACCCGCAACCCAGCTTGGAGGCCAACCCGCACTGAAATCTACCGGAAGTCCACCTCCCTAGAACGGGACCGCTCTGCTCTTTCGGACTTTGAGTTGCGGGATCTCGCGATACAGCCCGACACGACAAAATTAAAAAATGGATCGGTAGACGCCCGGTCAAAAATGCAACCTGCCAAAAATCTTCAATTCCGATCTCGTCCTCAACACCAAAACACTGAGACCAAAACTTTAAAGATATCAAACGGCGCAACCACCAGTATCCGGGCCCTATCTTCATCGGCACCCGACAGGACTCCTCAAAACAGGGGTAAGCCAACAAACACAAGCGATTCTCGACTCCCTCGATCCGTCACACCAGAATCCAAAACCGTCACACCAGAATCCAAAAACTCTCCAGTGCAACCAGGGCGCATAACCTTCGCCGATGGACAAAACACTTCATCTTCCCAATCCGCAGTCGCTTCCACGCTCACTAATCCACAGCGGCAAGCCAAAGAGCCCAGCCCCAGGTTTGCAATCGCGCGGCCAACAATCCCGCTTACGCGGTATCAGAAACAGGTACAGAACAAAGTTCGGCATGTACTGAAAATGTACTACAAACGCCCACTCAATAGCCGTGATCATGATCCTTGGGAAATTATGCACGGGATGCTAGCCTACGGGGTTCACAGTCGGATATTGCGGGATGGACCCCGTGGCCAGCCCATTACTGCAGTTGGTTGGCTTTGTTACAACCGGACATGTAAAAACAAGACACTTCTTTATGTGAACAATGACAACGAGTTGCGGGCCCGTTGGGGAGTGGGGTTACAGGGACACTACGGACAATTCCTGGCGATGCTGGCCCAGTGCCGTGTCACCGAGAATTACCCGATTCGTGTAAATAACCAGCAGTTCTCGGTTGATGACTTGATTGCTGCAGAAAAGAAAACCTGCCATGCCGGTGAAGAGCTTTCCTTCAAGCTGATCAGCCTGATGCACTACTGCCCCTCCGATGTGGTTTGGCTCAACGAACGGGGATCGAAGTGGGATATTCCACGGTTAATTCGCGAGGAACTTAAACAACCCGTCCGTGGGGCGCCCTGTGGTGGCACCCATCGACTTGGTGGGTTAAGCCTGGCGGTCCGCACGCGGCAAATGCGTAACGAGCCGATCGATGGAGAGTATCTCCGCGCTAAGGAATTTATCGATAAGTATGAGCGATATGCCCTGCAATTTCAAAACTCCGATGGTAGTTTCAGCACCGAGTGGTTTCGCGGGGCTGGCAACGACGAAGACAAGAACCGGCGCATCAAGACTTCCGGGCATATCCTGGAATGGCTAATGTACACACTCGACGACGAAGAACTCTATCCATCTAAAATAGTCCGTGCTGTCGATTATCTTGCAACTCTGATGGCCCGCGACTATAGGCATGACTGGGAAGTTGGTCCATTGAGTCATGCAATACACGCCTTGGTGCTGTACGACGAACGCGTTTTTCAGATACACGACGCGTTTGAGAAAGCAAAACCAACCCCCGTCGCTAAACGAAAACGAAACCAGCGGCAAAGGACCACCTTCAGCAATGCAAAGGGTACCTACAGTAACCGTAAAACACGTCGCTAGACTGTATCTCTACCCGAAAAAGTTGGCCAGAATTCTGTGCCCGGTTCGACCCGTTTGACGTTTCCCGGGACCGTTCGATTCGCCGCTGGGGCAACTTTGGCCAACGTCCCTATTGTCGTCCCCTCCCCTGGTCGATTACGATTAGGAGAGTTTCGCTGTACCCCCCTCTTTCTTTGTGATGTGGGTTACCATCCGCTCCACATCATACTAGTGGCAACCAGACCGCAAGTCGGTGGCAGTGATTCCAAAGGACTGGGGATGCTGCTAGGCATCCTTCATTTCAAGGGACCGAGCACCATGGCCACATCGAAAAAATTTAGCAACCAGCTAAAAGCGTTTTGCGACCAGGCATGTCATCTAGCAGATCTGCACAATGCCGATGCGATATTGTTCCTTATGGAGAAACTCACGGACTGGCGCCAACTCCGAAGAGCCACCAAGGGATATGCGGTTTTGGTGGCAGGCGATTCGGAAGAAACCTTGTATGGGGCAAGTGAGGAAGACTTCGACACAATTGAACTTAACATGTCTTCGGATGCTCCTGTTTACGAACGCCTGACTCAAGCGTTGCTGGAGGGAGTCGCTGACGAACTCCTCCCTGCGGCGGCATCCGTGGTTGCCGTCTATAGTGGTTTTGAAGACCGGGCTATTGATTCGCTAAGCATCATTCGTCTCGGTGAGCACCTCGGACAGCTAACGGTTCGCGACCTCCGCCAATTGGAAACACGGGTTCCAATCAGCACACTAAAAACTGTCGTCGATCTGGCGGTGCAAATTGGCCGCGAGGGTCGCGAAGGCAAACCGGTCGGCACCCTTTTTACCGTCGGGGACCATCGCAAAGTGCTCGCCAACTGTCACTCGATGGGGTTTGATCCGATGCGCGGATATAATCGAGTGGAAAGAAGTTTGAACGATACAAAAGTTCGTGAAGGCGTAAAAGAAATCGCGCAGATGGACGGTGCATTTGTAGTATCGGCGGATGCTACGATCATCGCCGCAGCGCAACACATTTCGGCTTCTGGATCGTCCAACATCTCTCTTTCGAAGGGACTTGGATCGCGACATTGGGCTGCTGCCGAAATCACACACGCGACCAGCGCAATCGCCGTTACCGTCAGCGCATCGAACGGTACTGTTCGAATCTTTCAGAAAGGCGAAGTGATGCTTCGGATTGAGCCTTTCCGGCGGGCCATGAAATGGAAAGAGTTTGAGTACGAAACTCCTACCGGTTCCTCTGAATAAAATCCCGCAAGCGGCCTGGCCAGCCCAAACCGACATGACTGTTCTCCCCCAAATGTGAACAAGCCGAACACAATTGCGGCTCTACATCTTGGGGCCATTGCCACGAATCAGTCGGTCGTGTTGATGATTTTTTCCAGGTGAACACGAATCTCTTCGATGCGGGCATCCTCAAGGGGTTTCATCCCATTTCGCTCGGTGACATAAAAAACATCGACCACCTGATCCAAATAGGTACCAATCTTGGCAAACTTGATAATAAACCGGAGATTGTGCAATGCACGGGCAATTTCATAAAGCAACCCACGCCGGTCAACGGTAAACACCTCGATGATCGTGCAGTCTTCGGAAAGGTTATTATCAATCCGTACTTCTTGAGGAAGATTCGCAAGTGAGGCTTCAACCTCGCGCTGTTGGCGGCCAAAAATTGAGCGGAAAATGGGCGGGTCGCGAGAATCGATCGCGTTGACCAACGCATCACTAATTTCCTGCAAACGGCCTTCGGAGGGAGGTCCCGTTGATTCGTTATCATGCACGGTATACCGTTGCAAAAGTAAACCGTCTGCAAGCGTCGCTGTTTCGGCAGCAAGGATCTCAATTTCACGACTTGTAAAAATGCCAGCCATACTCGAAAAAATCCCGCGGCCACTGCCTTGATCAACACCAGCAGTGAACTCAATGGTGTTGGTTGGGACATCGTAGCTACCCCAGGCACAACCTGCCCGCGGTTGCAAACCACGCAAGCGGCGAAGTGTTTCGGACACTTTGTGCGCCGGACGGCCAGCAACATAGCTTTCTGGCAACGCGTCAAATTGGCGCTCGAACCATTCTATATCTGCCTCAACTCCAGCACATTCACCGAGTACGCTCGCACGAATCGTGCTTCGACGATCGCGAGACACCCTCTGTGGTTCCGGTTGCAGAACCTGCATTGTACGGAGGTACAAGTCATCAAGAACCCCAGCCTTCCAGTCGTTGAACACGTCAGGCCCCACTGCGGAAAGATCCGCACAACTCAGCAGATAGAGCATGGCCAGTCGCTCTGGAGTTTGGACCTCCTTGGCAAAACTCTCAATAAGTCCTTGTTGACTTGTGTCTCGACGGAATGCTATATGGGACATCCGCAGGTGCTTGAGGACAAGAAAAGCAATCGTCTCTGCTTCGTCAGCAGGTAAATCCAACCTCGCGGAATTACTCTGGGCAATCCTTGCTCCAACTTCGCTGTGATCTTCCTCGAACCCTTTACCCAAATCGTGGAGCAAAAGCACCAGGTGAAGCGTTCTTTTTGTTGAAAGTTCGTTATAAACTTTCGCCGGCAAATCGGATCGCTCAGCAAAATGCGTTGCTTCTTCAACTGCCCGGATACAATGCTCGTCGACTGTGTATTTGTGGTATTGATTAAACTGCAACAAACACCGGGCATGGGTAAATTCAGGGATGATTCTCTCCAATACGCCTAAGGCATGGAGGCGTCGCAACAACTCTCCCAACTGCGCCGGATTCGCCATGATATCCAGAAAACAATCGATCGTTTCGGCATCCAATTCCCGGGAATACTCGGGAGAACACCGGTAAATCAGGTACCAGGTATCTTGGGCAATCCACTTCTGGTGAAGTCGAGCGAGATCGACCAGTTTCAGAACTTCCTGAATGCGAGACTTCAGCTTGCTACGTCCGCGACTGGTTGCGGTAATCTCGCGGATCCCAATTCGATAATCGTCATTAACAACCCGACCAAGCACAGGCTCCAATACCCGAGACACCGTCGACGCCGGCTCAACCAACGCGGCGATTCGGTGAGCAAGGGACGACACGTGTTGGGTAGCGTGAAAGTAATCGCGCATAAACTGCTCGGCAGGCAATAACCCAGAAGTACCGCGATAACCTAACTTGTCCGAGAGACGAATCTGTTCCTGTCGAGTGACGATATCACGACTCGACTTTGCGTGAAAATGCATGTCATTCCGCACTCTCAACAACAAACTGCGGGCAGAAACAAGCCGGCGATAGTCAAATTTCGAAATAACCCCCATGCTGTGCAGGAGATCGGGTTCGGCAACACCACATTTCACAAACCACAACCAGCGAAGCAAATGCAAGTCTCGCAACCCACCACGTGATCGCTTGATGTTGGGTTCCAGCAGATAGACTGACTCCCCGTACTGATGTCGTTCAGCCTTGCGGGCTTCGATGAATTCTCGGCATTGGGCCGCGGGTCGCCGGTGAATCATCTTCTTAAAAGCAGCAACAAAATGCTCGTGAAGATCAGTCGCTCCAACTAACAACCGTGACTCCAACAGTGATGTGCCGACAAGAGGATCTTGGCGGGCCAATCGAATTGCCTGTTGCGGCGTTCTGACACTTTGCCCCAATTGCTCACCGGTATCGTAAATGTCCTGGCTTATTCGCGTAACGAAGTCTGTAATCGCAGAGTCCGCTGAACCACTATGCAAGATCATCAAATCGATATCGGAATAGGGTGCCAGTTCCCTTCTTCCATACCCGCCGTGGGCAACTAAGGCAATTCGATTACGAATTTGGTCTGCGTCGTGGGGTTTCAAGTCGTCGAGAACGGCATCGTAGATCTCGCAAATTGTGGAGTCGACCAGGGCGGTCATCCTTGCGCACACCTTGATACCTGTGCCACCCCGATCGTGAAAATCTTGATTTTTTCTCCGGCCATCGACAAGCCGCTGCCTTGCGGCCAAGATGCTCGGACGAAGACGAGATGCCATAGCATCACCGGTCGGGGAGGAATTCGCTGACGGCGCAGTAAAAAAACAAACGGAGAAGATCAAGATCACAAGACCCTGTCACGGCTAGCTGGCCAGAGACAAACCAACTCGCCATAAGGCGCCTTGAGACCTCGGCGTCCTGCAGTACTTTGGACAAAGTCCTAAAGCGCTTCAGGACCTGTTTCGCCCGTACGAATACGAATTGTTTCTGACAGGTCCGATACAAATATTTTTCCATCTCCGATTTGACCGGTTTGTGCCGACTTGACGACCGTATCAAGAACCGCCTGTAGGCGACCATCATCGATGGCAATCTCTAATTTCACTTTCGGCACAAAGTCAACCGCGTACTCTGTCCCTCGATACATTTCCGTGTGGCCCTTCTGACGCCCAAACCCGCGAACCTCGGTAACGGTCATGCCAACCACTCCCTGTTCGCTCAATACGTTCTTTACTTCTTCAAGTTTGAAATGGCGGATAATAGCTTCGACTTTTTTCATCGCCTTGGCTCCCTAAAAGTTAGCTGCTTAAGAACCCCGACCGACAGGCAACATGCTGCCGAAGGGAATAGTCATGCAAAGTTTCACAGGACATACTAACACAGCAAGCCTGTGCCGCCTACGCGTTACACTGGTCACCTCTTCAGGACTTAACCCTCTTGTCTTTCTTGGTAACAAGTTGGAATCATGTGTCGGTTAAATAGTATTCTCTTCGCCGTGAAAGTCCATGTCGATCCCCTGAATCTCCCGGATTTCCAAACCCACATCTGTAGCTCTTAAGAAGGTGGGTGTGACCTTAATATCGCATATCCAGCCGAATATCTAACTGGAAAATATGGCGACAATTCTCCCCAAACACAAGATGAACACCTTCAATCGAATCAAGTTCTCACCCTCAGCAACAGCTCAAACGGCTCAAACGGGTCTATCTGGCCGTCAAGATACCCCACCAACCATCCATTGGCAAATAGAGCAGCAGAGCAGCAGAACCAACGGCCCCACCTACTGTAGCAACCACGTCCCATCGTACTAGATTTAAGCGGCCCAGAAAACGCCCCAAATCGAGGTGAAAAGGGATAATAAAGAACGCGATCTGAAAAGTCTTGTGTGGATGACTCACAGGCCAAGGTCGCCCACCAGGTCGATCGCAAAATGTGGCTGGTCACCCCCGTTCGGCTGAATACCCTTACCGCGGAGGAGTTGAACATCCAATATCGGAAGCGCCACCACTGGCAGGAAGCAAGTCGCTTGACGACAACAGTAACACGAATACGATCCAAAAACGACGACGTCACTGCCAAAGTCTATCCCATGGCGAAGTAGCGCTCCACCAATTATGACGTTGCACTTTATCAAACAATTGCTCTCAGACCGCTGGAAATAACCAGGTCGACTTCGACCTCACTCACAGATCCATCTGCTAGAAGACTTGATAGGATCATTGCAGACGTTCGCAAACACGTTTGCGAACGTCTCCTGTCCGGGGGAAAGCATTGGCCTGGCGTAGAGTTCTACAAGCCCAAAATATCCAGTTCCAGACACCCGAAAGTGCTGTTGAGCCAAAAATTTGTTGGCCCTTGCAATGTCTCGACCTTCTGCAGTTTAAACCTCATAGCATTGGTCCACCTTCGACGAGAAATGTCTTATCTCTTACAGGGACTTCTGTGCGGCAGCCATCGACCTTCACCCCTTTTGCCACGTGACGTCCTCGACACCAAAGACATGGTTCGACGCACGAGCCAAAACAAAAAGCAGGTCACTGAGCCGGTTCACATAGCGGAGCACCTCAGGCCGCACTGGTTCAACTGCGGCAAGGGTCACAATTTTGCGCTCTGCCCGGCGACAAATACAACGGGCCAAATGGAGTGCCGCTGCCGACTTGCTTCCCCCAGGTAAAACGAACTCTGTAAGCGGTTTGAGGACCCCACTGTAGTGATCGATGTCATTCTCCAGCGACACAACATCGGTAGCTTCAACCTCAAACGACACTGTCTCACTGGTTGAGGCAGTCGCCAGTTCAGCACCAAGGTTGAACAACTGATGTTGCAAACGAACTAGAATAAGATCGATCGCCTCAACTGCGGGGAGTGCCTGACTCAACTCGGCTCGAGCCAAGCCAATCGCGGCATTCAATTCATCCACATCTCCATAGGCAGCCACACGAAGGTTGTCCTTGCGAGCACGGCCACCACCGATGAGTCCCGTATCGCCAGTGTCGCCGGTACGTGTATAAATTTTGGCCATGGTACTGCAAGATTATGGGAAAGAGGTCCAGTGGAAATAGGCTGAACTTGATATCATACCGTAGGATCCTGGGACTCGTCATGCCCCCTATTCAGGCAATCTACCTTGTCAAAATCGAAACCCCCTTGTCAAAATCACGAACCACGTAACGATGGAAGTAGTTCTCTATGGCACAACCCTTCCTGTTTCACAAATTAGTCGAATATGCAAGTAAGTAACGCCAAGTGGAAATTCACGATCGGTCGGCTTACGCTCGCCATACTTTCAACCGCTGCAATGGCGTATGGCAATCCGATTTTAAAGGCACAGGCAGACAATTCGCCTGTCGAGGCAAACTATCTTTCAAATATACGACCAATCACTGAAGGATTTTCCAAGGCCGGAGAGGGGTACTTTGCACCGGACGGCCAAACTATTGTTTATCAGGCAATTTCCCCAGGCTATCCCTTTTATCAAATTTATTCCCAGCAACTTGCCGACGGGGCTTTGCCGCGCCGAATCAGCACCGGACATGGCAGGACGACTTGCAGTTACTTCTCTCCCGATGGAAACCAGATTCTCTTTGCTTCAAGCCATCTTGACCCCAATCTCCGCGGTACCGAAGTAGCTGCACTTGAGCAGCAAGAAGAAGACCGTCGCACAGGTCGCCGTCGACGGTACCAATGGGATTTTGATCCTTACATGGAACTCTTCGTAGCAGATCGCGACGGTAAGAAGCTTACACGGCTGACCGATACCCCTGGCTATGATGCAGAGTGTGCCTATTCTCCGGATGGTACCACAATTGTTTTCTGCAGCGATCGAGATGGAGATCCCGATCTCTACATAATGGACGTTGACGGTACAAATATCCGTCAAATCACCAACGAGCCTGGCTACGACGGCGGCCCCTTCTTTTCACCCGACGGCAACTGGATTATCTATCGCACTGACCGTGTCCGATCTGACTACCTGCAAATCCATGCGATTCGAGCCGACGGCCAGCATGACGTTGCCCTCACCAACATTGATGGTGTGAATTGGGCCCCCTATTGGCACCCCACACAGCCCTATATTATTTGGACCGGGGCGGATCACAGCGATCCCACCAAGCGACCCAACTACGACCTCTGGATGCTCGCTTACGAAATGGATGGCGACAAGCTCCGGGGGGTGGGAAACCCAATCCGGATCACGAATCACCCGGCCGCCGACGTTCTCCCGGTCTTTTCCCCTGACGGAAAACAGCTGATGTGGACCTCCAACCGAACGCCAAATCATTCTAGCCAGCTCTGGCTGGCCGACTTTCATCTGCCTGACTCTCCATAATCTTCCCCGTCGACCAGGAGGCCGCGATCAGTGGGGAATCGCAGCCTATCGGCTCCAACCAAATCCAGGGTTGGCCAATCTGGTCATAACCCAACCGGTAATTCCTTGAAAACCAAGGTCGGGCAAGAGAAAATAGAGGTCTGGGCCTCAACCTCCGAATGACCCTCCGGAAAGTCCGCTGCGGATTTCCCCAGAGGTTTATCCCATACGGACTCGCCGCCCGTTTAGGGGAACCGACTGTTTCCTGCAAGATTCGACACGCAAGTCCCATAAGGATAACTCAATGAGAACTTGTTTAAAGGCTCTGTTCCTGCTGCTAGGAATGAGTGTTGCCGGTTTGGTACTCAACCCACCGGCACTGGCCAATTCATTGGAGGTACCGACCGCCCCAGCAGAGGTC
>JAKVCB010000095.1 GCA_022448345.1 Pirellulales bacterium | reverse complement strand
CGATGAAATTGTCCTCGTAATCGACGCACTCAAGGAAATCCTTTACCCCGGCTTTCGGCGCCGAGAGGGACTCCATCGCGGAAATGTCCAGTATTACGTGGGCGAACTGATCGACCGCCTGCACGATCAATTGACCATCCAAATCGGTCGGGCCCTGCGTCACGAGGCAGGGGCCACCAGCATATGCGAATCTACCCAAGACTTCGAAGCACTTGGCCAGGTAAAAACATTGCTATTCCTGGAACGATTGCCAGAACTTCGGGAACTCCTGGCGACCGATGTGCAAGCCGCCTACGAAGGCGATCCGGCGTGCAAGAATGTCGACGAAGTTATTTTTTGCTATCCCGGCCTGGAAGCTATCACGGTGTTTCGCCTTGCTCACGAGTTGTATCAACTTGAGATCCCGTTCATTCCCCGCATGATGTCCGAATGGGCTCACAGTAAAACGGGTATCGATATTCACCCCGGAGCAACCGTGGGACGATTCTTTTTTATCGACCACGGCACCGGTGTTGTCGTTGGTGAGACGTGCGAAATTGGTGAGCATGTCAAGATCTACCAGGGAGTTACCCTCGGTGCACTTAGCTTTCTCACCGATAATGACGGACACCTTGTGCGTGGTCAGAAGCGACACCCGACGATTGAAGATCGGGTTGTCCTATACGCAAACGCCACGGTACTGGGAGGCCATACTGTCATCGGACACGACAGTGTAATCGGTTCGAGTGTGTGGCTGACTCAGAGTGTCGATCCCCACAAAACTGTGGTACTGGAAAAGCCAAAACTCAAAACTCAAAGTGACGAAAACAACGAGTTCCAGCCTAAAACCAACTATCAGATTTGAGCCGCATGCAGAATTTGCTGAGCGCCGGATCAAGCCGACGGCAGAAGACCTGACTGCTTGGCGGAGAAGGTTTATTCTATCGCATCGCCCAACGGGGTCTTCCGGCGCGGCATAAACACGCAGAGAAGGATCCCGCCAAAGTAGAGTACGGTCAGCGAAACAAACATGAAGATCATGCTTTGCCAGTCAGCCGGCGTCAGCAACATGGACAGAACAGAAATGATCAGCACAGCAATCCTCCAGTTTTCCCGGTAGATTTTGACAGTAAAAATGCCAATTCGTTCCAGGAAAAGCATGACCAGTGGCAATTGAAAACCGATGCCAAACCCGACCGGGAGTATCAGCACAAAATTGACCCACTCGGTGATGCGGGGTGCCGGATTGATCCCCATCCAGCCGTAGAATGCCAGCAGAAAGTGCAACACGAATTGAAAGACGACAAAAAAGGCAAGCCCGGCGCCAAACAAAAACAACCCCAAGCTAAAAGGCAGGAAGATATGCACGTACCGTCGTTCATGAGGATATAACCCGGCAGCCACAAATTCCCAGATGAAGAAAAAGACAAATGGGCTGGCAACAACAATACCCAACACCAGGGCTGCCTTTATCCAGACCAGAAACGGCTCCTGCATGTTCAAAGCAATCGTGTTGAGCCGCGGATCATCCTCTTTACTTAGCCGATAGTACAAAGTAATTGGAATCAGGTCAGTCGGGGCCGGAAGAGAGACATCGGTGTTGGTTGCCTCGGCGGATACCGATTGACCAGCAGGCCCCCGGTCCAACGCAGCTTGTAATGCAAGCCGTGAAATCATCCGGTTTTCACGTACCAATTCCCGCTTGCCATAGTCCCTTGCCGCAGTCTGCAGGTTCTCGGGGACCTCTTCGCCGTTGGCTTTTCGCTGCTCGAGTTCCTCAAGATATTGCTCCTCTCCACGCTCTTTGTAGTAATCCACCAAGGCGGCTTCCAGCGGAGTTTGAATAAAAATCACCAATCGCTGGGCAAAGATCAGCCCCACCAGGGTACCCAGCACGAGCGCGGCGACAGACTTGATGAGCGCTTGGCGCAACTCGTCCAGATGCTCACCAAACGTCATTTTTGTTTTGTCAAACAGGTCTTCGTCGTATTGATCGGGCACTTCAAATTGGCAGGGAACAAGTGGACTGAATGAGGTTTCGCGTGGCTGCAGGTACTCCACAAAGCTGGGGTGACCAGCGGTTTCCTAGGGGTCGACAGCAGTTTCATCAGGGGCCAGGGACACCGCCTAAAGCCGCAGTAGCCGGCCGTGATTGCCGATTGAGACCTGAATTGACAAAAACATCCTCAGGTCCCGGATACTACAATTCTACACGGTGCAATTCTACACACTATAATTCTACACACTGCCGGTTGATGATAATAGAACGACCACCTGGCCGACAACGTGAGGTTGTGGCTATTGCAAGATTCTCAAACAATACACCCTGTTTAGAAAACAGATGATGCCGTTTAGCGAACTGGGTCGCTGAAGTCACCAGTTGGCCCTGGTTCCGGCCGGCACGACAATCTGGCGAGTCGGGCCCCAACGTACGGCTACAGCTAATCCAGCCAGGCGTCCACTATGGCAAACACGATGAACCAACTCTATCCCCTGCGGTTTGAACCTATCCTGCGTCGGTATCTTTGGGGTGGGAGGCGGCTCGGGACCGTCCTGGGAAAATCCCTCGCCGACGGGAATAACTATGCCGAAAGTTGGGAAATTGTTGACCACCAGGAAGATCAAAGTGTGGTTGCTGGAGGCCCACTGGCAGGATGTCCTTTGCAGCAACTCGTGACCCGCTACGGAGTGCAACTGTTCGGACGCCACCACCCACAAGAACAATTTCCCTTATTGTTTAAGTTTCTCGATTCACAAAAGAGACTTTCGGTTCAAGTACACCCCAACGACGAGCAAGCGCGACAGCTTGATCCACCCGACTTGGGAAAGACCGAGGCCTGGGTCGTGCTGGCAGCCGAACCAGGCAGCAAAATCTATGCCGGCCTGAAGCCAGGTGTGGACTGCGAGCAGCTTCGGCAACACGTCGAGCAAGGCACGTGCGAGCAAGCTCTGCACGCCTTTGAACCTGCAGTGGGAGACTGTCTGTTGATTCTCGCGGGAACCGTTCACGCCCTTGGAGAAGGCCTCTTGACGGCCGAAATCCAACAAGCAAGCGATACGACATTTCGGCTATTTGACTGGAACCGAGTCGATGCCGACGGGCATCCTCGAGAGCTTCACATTGAGCAATCCCTTCAAACCATTGATTTTTCCCGTGGGCCCATCGCACCTCAACTTCCGCAGCCAGCAGATCGTCCGGGTGTCGAGCAACTCATCCGCTGTGATAAGTTTGTACTGAATCGATGGAAACTGGATCGGCCGGCCACCATGGGCGGTGATCGGCGATTTCGTCTCCTCGCGGTCATCGAGGGGAAATTGGAAGTGACCGGAGATCACTTGGACTCGCCACTTCAAATTGGCGATACGCTGCTGCTTCCGGCAGAATGTGGAGCAACCTTGTTAACTCCCCAGGGCAGGGCAGTTTTCCTGGAAATGTACCTACCCTAAATTGCCATCCATCGATTTATCTACTGACGATGAAGTCTCCAGAAGTAGAGCAAACCGGCCCGAGCAACCAGCATGATGTGTCGGCAGGCCGCATCGGGCCCATTCCGGCTGGCCTCCCCCTGAAAAGAGAGGGGCCGCCAGCGGTGTCGCCGCTAGCATCCACCCAAAAGTCCGCATGGCGGTTGCATGCCTGGTCTTCTATCCTACAGCGGCTTTTTTACTGTGACCAAATAGAATCTTTTCCACCGACGACCGCTTGGATCATGAGACCCCGTACTGCCATTTTTCAGATTGGTTTGGCCGCAACCCTGCTTATGGCAGGTGGCTGCTCAAGTACGATTCAGTGGCCTGATTTTGCCAACCCTGGGCCAATCGGCTATCAGCGATACGCGGCCCTGACGTACGATCCCTACCCGTTGCCCGATCTCGGGCCTCCGGTTGTGGGAGGTCGACCACTCTCTTACCAGGTCCCGGTTCCGAAAGCTGTGCGGGAACAGACGTTTGTACCGCCACCACCACGAGCCGGTTATCCGTGGCGGTAGGTAGCCAAACGATACCTTTTCGGTGTATTGTGAAGCGTGTGGTGAGTCTCTACAGATTGGTTTGTAGTACGCCGCTACCCACCTTGATCCCGAACGCATTTTTTGACTGTGGCAAAACGACGAGAAAGAGGCCAACAAACCGACCGTGGTGCGCCCCGGCGCCCCCAAAGAAAGTTGCGCTCGCAGCGAACTTCTCCCGCGGCGGTGCCTAAGCCTCATCCAGAAGGCGAACGGTTGCAGAAAGTGCTCGCGGCTGCTGGAGTGGCAAGCCGTCGCGAATGTGAACAGTTGATCCTGGAAGGACGTGTGGAGGTCGATGGCACGGTTGTTGACACACTCGGCACCCGCGTCCGTCTGGCAACCCAGGAAATCCGGGTCGATGGAGAGTCCTTGCGACCGCCCAAGTTGCTTTATTTTGCAGTCCACAAACCGCCGGGCGTTGTTTCGACCGCACGCGACCCGTCCGGCCGCCCAAGGGTCATTGACCTGCTACCACCTGGAACACCACGTGTATTCAATGTTGGTCGACTCGATATGGCAAGTGAAGGTTTAATTATTGTCACCAACGATGGGGAACTGGCAAATCAACTGACCCACCCACGACACGGCGTCGAAAAAATTTATCACGTGCAGGTGGCCGGACATCCCGATACAGAAGTACTCGGCCAGTTGAGGCGCGGCATGTACCTGGCAGAAGGATTCACAAAAATTAAACACGTGAAAATCAAGGGGCGCAAAAAAAAGTCAACGATCCTGGAGATGGTTCTTGATGAAGGACGCAACCGGGAAATCCGCCGACTGCTGGCGCGCGTTGGCCACAAGGTCCAAAAGCTCGTTCGAGTAGCCATTGGTCCTATCCGCTTGGCTGACCTACCTCCCAGCGGCGTGCGCCAGCTTAGCCGGAACGAAGTAGATGGACTTCGTCGGACCATTCAACAAATATCCAGGCGTGAGGTAAAGCGATCGTGAATTGCGGCAACATGGCCCAGGTCGATTCAAATCCACTCCATGCGAAGTTCTATGCTGACCATGCCTGCCAACTGCAGGTCGGTGTGATCGAAAATGTGCAGGTTGCCCGCGACACTTATCGGATCCGGCTTGAAGCCCCACAAACGGCTCGCCAAATCGTTCCGGGCCAATTCCTGATGGTGCGACTCCCTGCCGGCAACGATCCGTTGCTGGCCCGCCCCCTGGCCCTTTATGACACCGTCATCGACGATCGTGGTAACTGGGTGGGACTTGATGTGGTCTACCTGGTGGTAGGTAAGATGACGCGTCGCCTGGCTGCCTGCGAGGCAGGGGACCAACTCGAAATTTGGGGACCACTCGGCAATGGCTTTGTGCTCCCAGACGCAAAGCACCTTATTATGGTCGCCGGCGGTATTGGCCAAACTCCTTTCCTGGCTCTTGGTCGAGAACAACTTCAGAAGCGCGACTACGGATGGCCACCACGGCAGGTTGCGCCGTCGGAGAAAGTTACCCTTTGTTACGGAGCCCGGTCGGCTGATCTACTGGCAGGTCTCGACGACTTTCGGGCAGTCGGTATCGACGTCAGGGTTGCCACCGACGATGGTACCGCCGGCCACCATGGACTGGTTACCGATCTCCTTAGTCGCTGTCTTGCCGAAGCAGAAACTACAACGTGTCGAGTGGTCTGCTGCGGGCCCGAGGCCATGATGGAGGCCGTTGCCGGGATTGCCGCGTCAGCCAATGTTCCGTGTCAAGTCTCGTTGGAAACTCCCATGGCCTGTGGGATTGGAATCTGTTTCAGTTGTGTCACCAAGATTACCCAACCCGATGGCACCTGGGACTACAAGCGCACCTGCGTAGATGGCCCCGTCTTTGACGCAAAAAAGATCGTCTGGTAAACCTGGCAACCCCATTCCAACTTGGGCCCGATCCAAACAACTCGTGCCTGGGAACTCCGGATTTGCCTAACCCTTGTTTGCCCAAATCAAGCATCCCTGGTACGGCATACTCCTCGTCAGCACGCAAAACCGACCGGCACCGTCGCCACCGTAAAACCACCCTCCCGGATGTTATGCGATTTCCCTGAGAACAGCACTGCTCAAGCGCTTACCGCATCGCCTGCGTTCTTGAGATTCTTGATTGCCTTGGAAAGTCGCGACTTCGTCCGGGCAGCAGCATTGGCGTGGATGACATTCCTGGCAGCAGCCCGGTCGAGTTTCTTGGCCACGGCGCGAAACTCAACTTCACTGACCTCAACTTCACCGGTGGCGACCGCTGCGCGCACCTTGCGAATTTGGGTGCGAACGGCTGACTTGATTGACCGGTTTTGATCGCGACGCGTTACGTTCTGACGCATCCGCTTCTTGGCACTGTTACTGTTTGGCATGAGAATTTTGAGTCTTTAACCCAAGGGACAATGGGACAGGTGCGAGCTCCAGGAGACCAACTAAACCACAACAGCCCGGGGAAATAACTGGCAGTGACTCGCACTCACCGCCAACAGGCATCACCGAGCCAATCACACACTATCGCGCATTGAGGCCAGTTTGTCCAGCCGTTTGGCAACATCTCGGTAGCTAAAATCCATGGCTGCCAGCTTGGTCAGGTGATTTTCCCCCCGGTCGATGTCCTTCATCTCGGTGGCCAAGACACCCGCCCGGTAGAGAGCGAGTTTTTTGGTCTCTGTGTCGGTCTCTTCACACAGGCTAACGGCTGCCTCATAACTGGTTGCAGCCAGCTTAAACTGCTGAATTTGCTGAAAACACTCGCCTAAGTGGACCTCCACAAGGGCTTTTCGCCGCAAATCTTCTCGTGCAGCCTGAAAGGCAGAAATAGCTTCCCGGTATTTGCCACCCCGTTTGAGCCGAAGGGCCAGTTCGTATTGAAGTGAAATATTCGTTGGATTGCGTTCAACCCGGGCCGCATAAATCTCCAATTCCACTTGATTTGCCTGAACTTCCATCCGCCGGGCTAAATCGACCGCTTGCTGGGTCCCCTCGCTGCGAGCCCTGGAAATGGCAATATCGACCTGTTGGCGAACATGGCGCAACTGGGCGTCCTCGAGGTGCTCTCTTACCTTCAGATCGCCACCGGAGGCCGAGAGGGCACGGGTAAGAATCGTCTCGGTATCACGAAACCGATTATTACGACTGTAAAGTTGGGCTAAATCCAGGTAATTGGAAATCTCAGCCGGATCGGATTCAATAACCTCGCAAAGGCGTTTTTCTTCAGACTCGTCACTGGGCACCGATTCGGCTTTGGGGGCAGTCTCCACATTTGCCCGCGCGCTCAATTTGGCCCCGACCGGAGACTGGCTGCTCCCCTCGGGGTCGCCGGTGGAAGGCCCGACCTGATCATAGCCTCCCTGATGGATTGTTTTGTCGACACTCAGACGGGCGATGGCTTTTTCGGCGTCTCGATCATCTGGTTTTGCTCGAAGCACCCGCTGCCAACAACGAATGGCTCGATCAAAATATCCCATTGAGGCGAGGGCTACTGCCGCTTCACGATTGACTGTGACATCTTCGGGAGCCGCCTCCAGGGCCCACTGAAAATAATAGAGCTGACACTCCTGATAGCCCAACTTGCCACATGCCTGGGCCAGTAGAATCAGGGTCCCACTATCCCACGGGTTTTGTTTTAACGCGGAAGTGCCTGCCGGAAAAACTTTTTCCCAGCGTCCCTTGTCGATTGCTTTACCGATCGACATCCGAGCCCCTTTGATCTTCAATCCTGAAAATCTCGCTCCTTTTTTATTTTCTCCATGCTTTTTGGCCAGGTTCGCCAGGAACTGTTGTAAATAGATCAGGTTGCCGGGATCTTCCACCAGGCAGTCGGTATACAGGTTGTTGGCGTATTCGTGGTCTCCCCGTTCGACGGCCTTTTGCGCACGATCGAAGACTGCCTGCAACCTTAGACGTGCAGCCGGAGAAATAGGCCGGTTGAAAGGAGAAGGTTTAGAAGGTTCTTTCGACATGGGAGGTGATTATCCCGAAATTTGCAATTAGTGCTATCCGGTTTCATTGTACCGATTGGCTTTTGTCTCACAACGGAATCAGGTACGGTGGTGAAGAGGGCAGGGCTGTATCGTAGGCCGGCAGCCCCCGAAAATTAACCGTGAAAGTACAGCAGCAATGGTTGCAAGAGCAAAGCGGTCCTGCCCGCCAGTTCTCGTGCAGGCCCATCCCGGCAGTGGACAGTTTTTTGTCCAAATACGGTTTTGCCGAAAATTGGGATGACGCCTTACAAAACCAGGCAACGGGCAAAGTGGCAAAAACCATTGATTTTTCGGCTGTAGAATAACCCCCTCCAGGATTTTGTGGTGAACGAGTCAGTGGGAAAGGTTGTTTTGGTGGGTGCCGGGCCCGGCGATCCCGGATTGCTCACCTTGCGCGGTGCCGAGGCACTACAGTCCGCCGATGTCGTTTTTTACGACTATTTAGCCAGCCCACAATTGCTCAAGACCGCGTCTCGGGATGTCGAGCTTGTTTGTCTCGGACGGCATGGCCAAGGCCGAATTTACAGCCAGGAAGAAATTAACGAGCGTGTTGTAGCGGAAGCAAAAAAAGGCAAGTTCGTCGTTCGCTTAAAGGGGGGAGATCCGGCAATCTTCGGCCATCTGGCCGAGGAACTCGACATGCTGGAAACGGCCCGCATTCCCTACGAAGTGGTGCCCGGAATTTCGGCAGCGTGCGCGGCATCCAGTTATACGGGGATTCCCATCACGCACCGAGATACCGCCTCCTGCGTAACCTTTGTCACCGGGCAGGAGCAGGCTGGCAAGGAGCAAAATACGGAACTCGACTACGCGGCACTGGCGAACACGCCCGGTACTTTGGTCTTTTACATGGGAGTGACCACAGCCGCCAAATGGAGTCAATCGCTGATCGAACATGGCAAATCTCCTGAGACTCCCATCGCCATTATCCGCCGGTGCTCATTGCCAGACCAGACGACGTTCACTGGCACGCTGGGAGACATCAGCGAACGTCTGTGGACTGAAAACTTGCGTCCTCCGGCAATTGTGATCGTGGGAGAAGTTGCCCGCCACGCCCCCACGCAGAATTGGTTTTCGGCACAGCCACTTTTCGGCCAAACCGTCCTGGTTACCCGGCCAGCGGCCCAGGCAAGTGAAATGACAACCTCCCTGGCAGCCCTGGGGGCAGCTATTGTTTGCCAGCCGGCCATTGAAATCGCACCGCCTGACGACTGGAGCAGCGTCGATAAGGCCATTCAGCAGTTGAGTACCTTCGACTGGATTGTTTTTTCCAGTCGCAACGGAGTTCGCTACTTCCTCGATCGCATTGAGAAACTGGGGCAAGATTCCCGCGCACTGGCGGGCGTGCAAATTGCCGCCATTGGACCAGCCACCGTCGCCCAACTTGCCAACTACGCACTCCGGGCCGATCTCTGCCCAGAGGTCCATCGGGCCGAGGCTCTTGCCGAGGCCTTACTGCCCAATGCCTCCGGTCAAAAAATGCTGCTGGTTCGCGCAAGTCGAGGGCGCGAAGTCCTGGCCGAAATGTTGACCTCCGGCGGAGTGGAGGTGCAGCAAGTTGTCAGTTACACCAGTCGTGACGTTCGCACCGCCGATCCTGAAGTGACGGACATGCTGGCCCAAGGCAAGATCGATTGGGTTACAGTCACCAGTTCTGCAATCGCCCGCGCCATTGTTCATTTGTACGGAAGTCAATTGAAGCAGACCCAACTTGCAGCAATTAGTCCACTCACGGCAGATGTATTGCGCAGCGCCGGCCATGAACCGGATGCCGTGGCAGAGACTTACACTGGAGCGGGCCTCGTCAAAGCCATCACTGCTGGCCAGCCTGCTCCTCCAAAGTAAGCCTGCAACTGCCAGGCAAACCGATGCCAGGCTTTTCAACAAGCGCAGGCATTTCATCGCACAGGAAACCGGATGCCTGGCCTCTGGGCAGGCGCGAAATTGGGGCGCACTGGAAAACTTTGCGGATCATCAGCTTCCTTCGGCTTATCCTAACGAACAGGTTCGGGTAACCCGTATCGCGCACGGCCTTAGGCTTGTTGGGCCGAAGCGAAGAAATCCGATTTTGTGTAGGAGCAAGAACGCTTGTTCCGGCGCAATTTCTGTCGATTTGGGCAGCCCTGAAAACCATGAGCTATCGGACAAGATGAAGATTTTGCCCCATCCAGAGCGATGCCCATCATCCTTACAGAAAACAAACGCTTCTTTTCCATCGAAACTCACGGTTTGCAACCGACTCCTGCGGATGATTCTACCGAATGAGCGTGCCAGAAAGCATCACGATCAGCCGACAGGGTAAGCCTGCCAGAACTACCACACCACCTCAGGATGTTATGGGGGCATGTCACGGAATGCTGGCAGTGGCGTCTCGCGGCCAGGCCGCTGAAAAGTTGACCGGTCCAATTTTACCCTGTTTCTGGAAAAACCTGACAGACCTGGAAAAACCAGCATGTCAGAAACGTCGAGCCCGCTCAGCCAGGTTTTGCTTTTCTTCTGCCCACCTGCAGTGTCCCAGCCTATTTCCGCCAACTGGCCTGACCAGACGGGTAACCACTGGCACTTGGATTCTGACGGCATTCCTTGTGATCTCGACACCGCTGTTTTTGCAGGAATCGCGTGGCCAATCGTCGTTGACCCGACTGGAGTCGGCAGGACCGCAAACCCGAACCGCAGTCCGCCAGCCATGGCGGTTTAAACCCTGGTCCAATTCCCCCAAAATGCCTGCCAGGCAGACGACGCGCCCACACCCTGCAGTAGTTCGAATTATCGCGCCCGAGGATAACGCAACGTCGTATGGGACCGGTACTTTAATCGATGTGCGAGCCCAGTACGGATTGGTCGTCACGAACTGGCACGTCGTATGTGACGCAACGGGTCCGGTCGAAGTCTGTTTTCCAGACGGGTTTCGTTCCCGGGCGCGAGCATTGAAATTCGATCCTGATTGGGACCTCGCGGCGCTGGTCGTGTGGCGACCTGCGGCCATACCCGTAACGATTGCGGATCAGCCACCACGACCGGGAGATGCGCTCACGATCCATGGATATGGCCAGGGCCAATACCGGGTTGCGCATGGCCGATGCACACAGTACTATGCGCCAAGCCCAAACTATCCGGAAGAAATGGTGGAACTGACTGTCGAAGCACGGCAGGGGGATTCGGGAGGTCCAATCCTCAATCAACACGGCCAGTTGGCTGGCGTTTTGTTTGGGGCAGGGCAGGGGACCACCATCGGAAGCTTTAGCCGGCGGGTTGAATCATTCCTGGCAACCCTGGCGCCGGACATTGGCGAGCCAGGCTCAGAGACCTTGTTTGCTGACGCAGCGAGAGACGCTCCCAATGTGAGCCTTCCAAACCGTTCCTCAACAGCACTGAACGCAGCGCGCATTGAGTCGCCCAGCCAAGAGAAGCCTATCGCCCACCCGACTTGGAACGCCCACACTCCAGACAACCCCAACCTCGGTTCAACGTGGCCTACCCAAAGCGAAGCGGCAACCTTGGCTGCGACATCTGCCTGGAAACATTCCACGACCGGGCCTGCTGGACGGCCCATCGCCAACACAACTTCAGAACCGCCAACCCAAACTGTCGCGCCAAAGGCCGTGCCAACGCGCGTTCTGGATCGAATGCAATCCTTCCTGGCCGTGGTCGGGCTGTTTGCGATTTGCATTCTTATCATACGCGCAGCCGGATAAGCCACGGCAAAGACGGGTGGGCGACTCCAAGATGGAACATGCGACCGATACGCGAAGCTCACTATGACAGGCGACTGCGCAAATCAGAAACAATGGCAGCTGGCACAAACCGCGACAGTTCTTGATCACCAGCCAGAGATGTAATTTCTTTGATGAGCGAACTGGAAACGTGCGAAAACTCGTCGTCAGCCATCAAGAAGACTGTTTCGATATCAGGATCGAGCTTGCGATTGGCAAGCGTCATTGTGAATTCGGCTTCCATATCAGAGAGTGAACGCACACCTCGAATAATCACCCGTGCCTCACAATCTCGCACGAAATGAACGGCAAGCCCGGGAAACTTGCGTACTTCTACGTTCGAAAGATGCGCAGTTACGCGGCTAATCAACTCCACTCGTTCATCAGCAGTGAACAGAGATTCCTTCCCAATATTGATCCCAACTCCCACAACCAACTGATCAACCAGTCGACTGCTGCGTTCGATGACATTGAGATGCCCCAGGGTAACGGGGTCAAAGGATCCAGTGTAAACGGCGCGTCGTGACATCTTACAAACGTTATTCCCGGTACGAATCAAGTGCAGCGATTAACCTCTCCACATCCTCCACATTGTTGTATGCGTGAGGACTAATCCGCAAGTACCCCCCGCGGCACGAAAGCACAACATTTTCCTGCCGGCAGTGGCGTTGAATTAAATCCGGAGCCTGGCCAGGCATTCTGAAAGCAACGATTCCTGAACGAGGGTCATGCCCCCCCACTTCAGGTTGGCGATGAGTATAAAGCTGGGCACCCAACCTGAGCAGCTGTTCGCACGCCAAGTCGGTAAGATCCGTTATTGCCAGGGCGATCTGGTCAATACCAGCGTCTTGCAGCATTTGCAGGCTGGTCCCCAGAGCCAGGAAACCGGCCATGTTCTGCGAGCCCCCTTCATACCTCCCGGCCGATGGTTTTAGGTCCAGTTCAATGCGGCTAAAATCAAAGGGGTGAACAACGCTGTTCCATCCCACCCCCAGCGGACGCAGACGCTCAAGGTGCGACTGGCGAATGTAGACGATTCCGGCCCCCTCCGGACCCAGCATCCACTTGTGTCCGTCGGCGGCTAGAAAATCAATCGGCACTTCAGACACATCCAGCGGAAAAGCCCCAATCCCCTGGATTGCGTCGACCAGAAGTAAAGCCCCATGACGATGCGCAATTTCAGCAATTTCTGTGAGCGGCTGGCGATAACCGGTCGCATAACCAACCCAGCTTAGGGCAATAAGCCTGGTCCGGGCGTTGCAGGCTTGAGCGAGCCGCTCCAGTTCAATGCGTCCCAAGTCGGTAGGAAGTCGGTGAGTTTTGACCCCTCGATCGGCCAAATTCAGCCACGGATAGAGATTGGAGGGAAATTCGTCTGCCAAGGTAATTACCTGGTCTCCCGCCTCCCAATCGAGCCCCTCAGCAACAAGTCCAATGCCACTTGTGGTATTGGGCACAAGCGCAATTTCCCGACTTTGGGCCCCAATCAACTGGGCAGCAACTTTTCGGGTCTGCTCGACCTGCTTGGCCCAACGGGTCCAGTTGGTAATTCCGGCAGAACAGGCCTGATTGGCCCACTCGGTGAGGGTCTCCCGAGTCGGAGCAGGGATCGGCGCCACCGCAGCATGATCAAAATAGGCCCAGTTTTTAGCCACAGGCATACTGGCCCGAAAAGCCTGACGAGTCATTTCAACGGTCGGAACCTGAGAAGCCATTTCATCTCCACCGGGGTATGCGATAATTTAATTATACCTGTCCCGAGAAAAGGATCTGCAATGCGTATTGATTTACCTGTCGTCTTGACCGCGCTCACTCTTGGTTCCCTGGGGATACCAACGGCCGCAACGGCCCAATCGCTTCGCCAGTGGCGGCAACTGGCCGAAACAATGGTTGCCGACGAAATCGTTGCCGCCGGCGTGACCAATGACCGTGTCCTCCGTGCACTCCGCAATACTCCGCGACATGAGTTTGTACCGACCAACCAACGGGAACACGCTTACCTCGATATGGCACTACCGATCGGAGCTGGCCAAACGATCTCTCCTCCCTTTGTCGTCGCCTACATGACGCAAGAGCTTGATCCCCAACCCACTGACCGGGTGCTCGAAATCGGCACAGGCTCCGGTTATCAAGCGGCGCTGTTAAGCCACTTGGCACAAGAAGTGTACACCATTGAAATTGTCGACTCCCTCGCCCGCAGGTCGACACGGAACCTCAAACGGTTGCATTACGACAATGTCCATACGAAGGCCGGAGATGGCTATGCTGGGTGGCCCGCAGCCGCCCCTTTTGACAAAATTATCGTGACTTGCTCACCAGAGAGCATCCCCAAGCCGCTCGTTGAGCAACTTGCCGAGGGGGGACGCATGGTGGTGCCAATCGGGGAGCGTTACCAGCAGAATCTTCACTTACTGCAGAAACAAGATGGAAAACTGGTCCAGGAGGCGTTGCGAGCTACTCTGTTCGTTCCGATGACCGGTGCAGCCGAATCGCAACGAACCGTGCAACCAGACCCAATGCGGCCCCAGGTCACCAATGGAAGCTTTGAAAATGGTTTGGCCAACAACCGTCCAGACGGCTGGCATTACCAACGCCAGCTGACCGTCATTGAAGATCGCGATACCGCTCCGGCGGGAACCCGCTTTGTTCAATTCCAAAACGAACAGCCTGGGCGAGGTTGCCGCGCACTCCAAGGTTTTGCCGTCGACGGAAGAAAAATCGGCATATTGCGGCTCTCCTTCTTTGTGCGTGGCAAGAACATCCGTTATGGACTTCAGCGGGATCAGTGGCCTCAGGTCATCGTGACTTTCTACAATCACGATCGCCAGGCCATCAGCAACGAAAAGGTGGGGCCCTTTTTTGGCAACTTTGCCTGGAGACAGGAAAAAGCTCGCCTCGCGGTCCCCCTGCAGGCCCGGGAGGCTATTCTCCGGATTGGCTTATTGGGTGCCACCGGGGAAATCTCCTTCGACCAAATCGAATTGTCCGGGGAAGCCAGTTAACGCACCCCCCCGGCGTGCTCTCGTAGGGTTTGACTGGAGATTGGCAAAGGCCGTACTTCCGGAATTACCCCCCCCTAACCGCTAGCCCATTTCTAGCTGCAGAAGGAACTCCCTAGATTCCCGGATCCCGCACGACCCCGAAAGTCAACCGAAACTACCTATTCATCTTGAATTGTGTTATTAATTGGGTAAGACTAGAGAAACGGAGGGAGTCCGGGGGGCTCTTCGTAACGACTTTTGGAAGGGGAGTTTACAGCATGAAGTTTTCAAAGCAGCAGGTTTTGTCAGCTGTGATGGCCATCACAGTCGTAGCTATTACGGCCGACGCCCAGGCGTTTTGGGGGGCTCGCGGGAGTTGCGGCTCTTGCGGCGGATGGAGTGGTGGCAGCTGGGGATCTGGTGGCAGTTGGGGATCAGGTGGCAGTTGGGGATCTGGTGGCAGCTGGGGATCTGGTGGCAGCTGGGGATCTGGTGGCAGCTGGGGATCTGGAGGCAGCTACGGCTCTTGCGGTGGAAATG
>JAKVCB010000094.1 GCA_022448345.1 Pirellulales bacterium | reverse complement strand
ATCAAGCATGACAAAATTTATCCCCCCCGGGTGGTCACTACGAAATGTTCGGCTAGTAACAGGTGGCCGGAATAATTCATTGTTGTCAAACAGCGTGGGAGTGGACGAAGCCATGTGGCCCCATGCCAAAATCCAGTAACCCTGTGCCCAGGCAAAACCGCCACCTACGCCTGGCGTGAGTGCCTTTCCGGTTGTGAACACAGGTTCCTTTTCGGCAAATGCGTAATTGATTTCACCGGCCAGAAAAGTATTTGATGATCCATCTGTGATATGTCGGAGGGCCAGTTGATAGGGTCGATCACTCGAGACGTTGTCAAAGGCCCCGTTATTAATTAACGGAAGATAATCAGTTCGCGTAGAAATCAGGTAGCTTCCAAAACCATATGGCGTTCCATCTCCACTGGCTGCGGCTGTGGGGGGCTGCATCGAGGGACACACGTACGTGGTCAAAGTACTCGTGGTTACTGCCACGTTGACCGGATCGTTAATCGGCTTATCAAAGTCATACATGTCGTAGATTTGAGACTCTTCCAAAAACGGAAGTAGCAGGACAAACGTGCTACCGCGATCGACTGTTGGCTGACCGCCAGCTTTCGGTGGCGGAAGATGGCCCTTTGAATCGTGATGATTAAGCACCGCCAAACCAATTTGCCGAAGATTGTTTCTACAACTGCATCGATTGGCAGCTTCACGAGCAGCCTGGACAGCTGGCAGCAGGAGGGAAATTAAAATGCCAATGATAGCGACCACCACGAGTAGTTCGACAAGCGTAAAACCCCTTGGTATGCGATGGCGATTTTGCCCGCCATTTTCACAACAACACCTCTTGCCGGTCAGTTTTGTAACTCTGTGTTGCCTTCTTTGGCGCGTCAGCAAATACAGGCTGGCGCAGAAAGGTAGCAGACAGATGGTTATTGGCTCTGGAATCACCTTGCTGCTGGAGAGCGCGGCTGGTGACCGACTATCTTGCCAGACGGTATAGTCGGCCACATCGACAATCCCATCTCCATTGCCATCGGCACCATAGTTTGGTGCTACTGTAGTGCCGTATGCTTGCTTCCAGGCCAAGTAGTCAAGGGCGTCTATCGACCCGTCTGCGTTATAGTCTCCACTGATTACATCAGGAGTTGTACTGAATTCGATGGCCAGTGTTGCCGGTTCTGCATTCGGAAAAAGTCCCACTGCCTCCTTCATGTACCACTGAGGGTAGGCACCGCCACCGCTTGTCCCGGGTTGAGCAGCCCGATGAAGCGAAGAGATAAAAAACCCCACTGCACCAGCAGCCATCGACTCCTGCAAATAGGTTTTTACCCCTGGCTGGCTTAAATCAAGTTCAAACTCAACCGTCGTGTCCGCTGGAAGTATGTCACCAGCAGCTACACCCTCGGGACGACCTATAGACCAGGGGACCGCATCAAACGTTTCGGTCATTTCGGTTGCGGATGTATGGCTGAATCCACCGGTGACACTGTTGGACACATCAAGAGAACTATTGTTCGAACCTCCAATTATTGGATAGGCAACATAGCCGTTGTCTGCTGCGGAGTAGGGAGCCGTCTGCTCAGAAAAACCCTTGCCACTTGAGGAAAAACCAAAAGAAAAGCCATCGTATCCGTCTCGCCACCCGACTCCGAAGAGTTCAAATGCCTTTTGTGAAGTAAATTCGTCAGAGAGTGATTCTGACAAAAGATCGTATGCCGTTTGGGAAGTTGCGCTATAAAGAAGATCGCCACCTGAGCCGCTTTGAATACGCGCAGTCATCCGAACCGACTGAATATCGAGATCACTTGGGTCGGTTTCTGCGGGTAAAACGGGAGTTTCAAACGCAAAAAAAGCCATGCCCAGACGGGCTGGTCCCTGCTGGGAATTTGCCGTGTAAGCAGCCGTTTCCAGGTCGACCTGAAGGCCTGAGAAAGTCGGGGCCAGCATTCGGCTTCCCGCTGAGAAACTGTTGGGATAGAACCAAGTATCGAGGCTCGGCTCCGATATAAAAACGGTCTCTCCATATCCTACGGAGAGACCCAAAATAGCAAAGCAAAGAGAAGCTTGAAGCAGACGCAAAGCGACCATCCACCCTACCGGGAGAGTCCAACTTTTCCGGATACTGACGAAATTTGTCATCGGGTGAACATCGCACTCCAAAAAACTATTGGTGAGAAACACGCAATCGCATCATTCCGACCAGGGCCATCAGTACAAGCAGAAGCGATGACGGTTCTGGGGCGGCCACAGCGGAATCTGTTGCATACGCCTGTCCCCACGTAGCATCGATTACAAATTTATCCAGGGATACGTAGCTGTGAGGACCGCTGGCGATTTTAAAACTCTTTTCTCCAGCACCACCCATGAATTCGTACTTTGCAAAAAAGGTTCCGGAACCCGCAGCGTTGTTTCCTGAGGCTACTTCCGGCATGCTGCCATTGATCGGTGTGAACTGTATATTCTGGCCCAGGGCCCCATACAAAGTTTTTCCCTGAACAATGACGGTGGTTGCGCCGGCACCCGTTTCAAAAGAGACGGTTTCGGCTACCATTCCAGCACCAGTGTAGTAGTTGAGAGAACCGGACTGATGGTCTTCTCCGTTGAACGTCACAAATGAACCGGCGCCAGTACCGATGTCGGGCGTATCGTCATTGATCACCGCAGTGCCTGGCGCGCCAAAAACATCCCAGCCGAGATGGGTCGTGTTGCTTGCTCCGCGAAAACTAGGCACGTGCAAATCGATGGACTTGGAAATGTTATATTGCCCGGCTGTGGCGTCTGTCACCGAAAACGCCAGTAGCGAAAAACACAAAACTAAAACGGTCATGAAGCTTTTCATGAGCCTTCCTTTCTGATTGAAATAAATGAAAAAATACGGATACGCCTCAATGAAACTGGCGCCCAACCTCTTTACGTCGAGGCCAAGCCCGCACCTGCGAGAACCGCAAGATCCTTTAAGCGCACCTGATCGGGGACAGAAGCCAGATACTCCTTTCAGTCATTGCTCAAAAACGTAAGCAAGGGAAAAACTGTGCTTTCCTGCTTGCTGGCAATGACCAAGGCGGTTAGCTGGCGACAAGAGGATAGTGAGACTCAATATCAACAACTAATTTAGCAGCTTGTATTCCAAAGTCAACAGCCCCGCTTCGACTTTTTTATATTGCCCATTCTTACACGTTTTGTACGCGGAAACACCGGATCTCACTGAATTCCGATCGCCGACTGAGCTAACCCAATGGGCTAATGTTCTGTTTTGCAGACTGGAAAACAGGACGTTCTCTTACTGGATTCCGTACGGGATGCGGCTGGCAATTTGCCCCCACGCAACTTGATTGCAGAGATTCAAGAATATTCTCAGAATTCCAAGAGAAAGGGAGGTGTCACCTCTTGACGACCTGCGACCTACACAAACACGGGGGACCACTGCCCACCTTTCGTTACAGCAAACGCCGGGTAACAATCAACTGTTTCATATAAGGCCATACAGAACGCCAGCCAAAAATCTCTGTATTGGCCTGCAACTCGGTCCCTAATTTTTGGCCAGCGGTGGCACCACCACCAGTTGCAATTCATCGATCACGATGTCCCCCTCGCCACTGCCGGAGGCCGTAAGTTCAACAACCAGGTCGTTGTCTTTGGTGGTCAGTGGCGGTTGGGTCACGTCGCACCAGATCGTGCTGTAGGGTCCCAACTCCCGTCCAAACCGCGGCAGGCGGCCTTTCTCGTAAAACATCCGCTGGAGATGCTTTATCGGCGTGCCGTTTAACGTGATTTTAACCTCATCGTCCGCTCCAAGCGCCTGAGCCTTCAAAAACAGTACCGCGCGTGTGCCGGCCGAAAACTGTTCGCGGGCAGAAACTGCAATTTACCCTCCGCTCCAACTTTCCACTCGAGCACCATCCGCCGGCTCTCGTTCTGACTCGCCGTCACCCGGTGGCGATTGGCAGCATTCTGATTGGCATCCCTGGCAAACCACAGGGGAAAGTTCCGGTACTCCCTTATCCGGGAGGCCGCCCTGACCGGATCGGCCAGGTCTCGTAACACGCTCAAAGCAGCAGGATAACCTTCAGCCGGCCCCGGGTAGCGGGCCGTACCGGTTCGCCGCGCCCAGTGATACGGAAAATTAAATACCGACACACCGTCAGCACCCTGGCCGTAGAAGTTTTCCAGGAGTGCCCGCTAGTTTTCTGATTTCAGCAGCAGGGGACCATCGGCAAGCGGGATGACCGACAGGAACTACTGCTGTGCCCCCGCGACTTTTCCTACGTCACGCCTTGGTAGCATTTTAAAGAACAACTCCTCCGGCGGGTTCCATGGTGAAGACCAGTACTTGCTTTTGGTCAAGATCGGGAGAGCATGCCATCCGCTGCGTTCGCTTTGGCAGTCCGTCTTGCAGCATGACAGCTTTTGGCTGAGAATCCCACGGAATGCCGAGGGCGGGGGCACCGCACGGTTCAGCTTGCGGCGTCCGGTACCGGCGGCATTGCCCTGAGGCAAACCGATGTGTTCCGTAGCCCAACGATGCTTGAATACTGCTGCCTAAGAACAGTTGCACCCAACAGAGCACGGTCCCCATATGACACCACAACTAGAATCGGCCCGCTGGTTTGTCCGCGGAGACTTGGATGGCTTTTTCGGGCTGGCTCTGGACAACCTCGTCCAGTTACTGGTGATCGTTGGACTCTGCCAGACGGTGCTCGGCTTCGAACCGGCACTCCTGTACGGACAGATTCTTCCGGGCGCTGCCATGAGCCTGTTGGTTGGAAACCTGTTCTACTCCTGGCAGGCCATGAAGCTTGCCAGGCGCGAGCGGCGCAGCGACGTGTGCGCCTTGCCCTACGGCATCAATACCCCAAGTGTCTTCGCTTTCATCTTCCTGGTCATGCTGCCGGTCAAGGTTGCCACGGGAGATTCCCACCTCGCATGGCAGGCCGGACTTGTGGCCTGCCTGGGAAGTGGACTGATTGAACTGACAGGTGCCTGTGGGGCCGACTGGATTCGCAAAAACGTCCCCAGGGCTGCCCTGTTAAGTACCCTTGCAGGCATCGCACTGACGTTTATCTCCCTGGGGTTCTTGTTTCGCACCTATGCATCGCCGGTGGTTGGCCTGGCGACCTTTGCCATTGTTTGCCTGGTTTACTTCGGGCGACTGAGGTTTCGGGGTGGTATTCCCGGTGGCCTGGTCGCGGTGCTGATCGGCACGATCCTGGCCTGGATTCTTGGTGACGCGCCGGTAGGTGCTGATTACACCCCCCCCAGGCTTTACCTCCCGGTGCCCGTCCTGGGCGACCTTCTGGAGGCGGTCCAAAGCGGCTATGGCCTCACCTACCTGTCGATCATCGTGCCCATGGGACTCTTCAACCTGGTGGGATCCCTCCAGAACCTCGATAGCGCCGAGGCAGCCGGCGACCGATTCCCGACAGCCTCCTCCCTGGCAGCCAACGGCGCCGGCACCGTCGTGGCCGCCCTGTTCGGCTCCTGTTTTCCGACGACCATCTACATCGGCCATCCGGGATGGAAGTCGCTGGGCGCACGTATCGGCTACTCGTGGCTGAATGGCCTGTTCGTGACGGTGCTTGCCCTGACCAGTACCCTCGGCGTGGTCGCCTGGGCCATTCCCATAGAAGCAGGTATGGCGATCGTATTATGGATCGGCATTGTGATCGCTGCCCAAGCGTTCCAGGCCACCCCCACCGCCCACGCACCGGCCGTGGTCATTGGCCTGATGCCCGGAGTCGCTGCCTGGGGAGCCCTACTCGTCAAAGGGGCAATCCGCACCACCGGCGGTGACTTTACCCCCGAACTGGGCAAAGCGCTCACCCAGCACGACATTTACGCCACAGGGCTGTTCAGCCTGGAACAGGGATTCATCTTTACGGCCATGATCCTGGCGGCGGCCACCGTGAGCATCATCGAAGGGACCTTCCTCCGCGCAAGCGGATATCTCATCGCCGGAGCCGTGCTCTCCTGGTTTGGCATCATGCACGGTTTTCAATGGACCGGCACCGATGTTGTCCTCTCAATCGGCTGGGGTACCGGCGGGCAGGCCGCCGGCGGCTACGCCCTGGCGGCGCTCATTTGTGCCGTTTTCCCGCTGCTGGCGACACGACAAGAGAAAAACAACCGCTGATTCCCGCCCGCAAGCCAAGCTTCTCCGCTTTTCAGCCGCCCCGCCATCCAACCACCCTGTTAGCCAGGCATCCCCTCACCCAGACGCCTTGGCCCACTTTTGCGGGGTTGGCATACGCCGCATCTCCAGGCCAACCGAAAAAATTGTGATTATCGGTACGCCATCTGCAGGTTGATTCTCATTGGTTGGACCTGCCGCTTGGAGTCCGCTTGGCCATAGCCAGGCCACATGCCTTCCGACAGGCCAACCAGTGCAACAACGTCCCCTACGCATCGTAAGGGCCATAAAATTTGGGACTTAAGCGTTGCCGCTCTGCACGATGCCGGAGGTTTTTTTGGGCACTAGCAGGGCCGGCCGTTTGAAGCTGCGCTTCGGATCTTGGGGGCACAGCGGGGGGGGCAAATTGCGCCCACTGCTGACACTTCCGAATCGGTCCGTGCTCCGCAGCCGTGTTGGCGGATGGGATTCGTTCCAACACGTCGCGGTGCGGTGTCGTACTGCGCTGTAACAGTTTGCGTCTGGATTTGACGCAAGAACAATTTTTAAAACATGCGAACGATGCAGCGTTTTGGACGCTTGCTGGAGCCCGCCAGGGTTGTCTGCGGTTGGGTGGATCGTTGGCGCATGCACCCGTGGGGGTGGTTCTGCGCTGAGGGAATGGTCCGCACCCGCTTGAAACGAGGGCGGTGCAGTCCGGTTGTGACTTCGTAGGTAGGCCCAGTTCCGGCTTTTGCGGCTAGGATCCGGCCAACCAGTGAAGGTCTTGCGCTTGGCCTGCACCTCGCGAGCTCCGCATGACAAAACCCTTTCTGGCGGAACGGGTTATGGCGCTTCTCCGTATGTTCGAAGCGACCGCTGGGGGCGGTTGCGCCGAGCCAGGCCTCAAGAGGTCCCGGTTCGCTGAAAGGGTGTTTTTTCCACATCACGCCTCCACTGCGTGTGAGTTTTGCCTCAATGCGTTTCACTATTTTGGTGAAAGTGTCTCACTGTTCTTGTGAAATAGACACAACCAATGGGTACCACATGACTTACGGCCTCAGTGGTTGGCCTGACTGGCTTCTAAGCCGAAACCAACTATCTCTGTAAGCTCTGCCTGTATAGCAGGTTACCACTAAATACCACACATTTCACCACCTCGGTGAATCACGTACCCACCATGACGGACTCCCCCTTTTGAGTCGTCGGCAAAAAATCGGCTTTTCACAGATACTTCTGAAAAACCACCCCGAAAAATTTGCCCCAGCTCTCGCCACTCAGACAGTTTTGGCAGCGATTTCAAGGGACCTCCGCGGCAGGAAATTCCTTCAAAAACAGAATCGACACCGCAAACCGGTCGTTTGGCGCGCCGCTTGCACCGGTTCAGGCCAGTGAGATAGATGCACGGGCTGTAATCCGGCTTTATTTCAAACCAACCACAAAAACCTGAGGGTCAGCTACTGACACCAGAAAAGGGAGTACAAGTTCTATGTTCAAATCAAGCCATGAATTCGGCCAAAACCAATCAGGTCAACAGGACACGGAAGACCGATTCGAAACCCACCGCAAGGCAAGCCGGCCAAGTCGACCTTCTTTTCGCAACACCCGCCGGAAAAGCCGAAAATCGACACCAGGTACACCGGGACCTGGAATCGGAGGACGCCGAAATCGCCGCTGGAGTTGGTAAACCGCTCCGCGCTTCGCACGACCTCGTATTGAAATGCTCCGCTACAAGCGGCGTTTAATTTCAGCGGCAAGCTCTGCTGCATGGATGTTTCTATTGACGACCAACCCGTTTTCGTCGACGAGAACCATCAACGGAAGAGTCATGACCCCCATTTCGTCGGCCAAACGGCCGTTAAGTCCGTCCGGTTCGTAAATTTGTTGCCAGGGGATCCTGTTCTCCTTGATAAATTGTTGGGCTCCCCTCTGATCGTCATCCAGGCAGATACCGATCACGTCAAACCCACGCCCACCATGTTTTGTGTAACTGTCCTTGATAGCGAGCATGTCTTGTTTGCATGGCTCACACCAGGTCGCCCAGTATTGGATCAGCACAAGCTTGCCCCGGTATTTGGCCACGTCGATTTCCCCACCCTGCAACCCGGCCCCTTTGAGGCGAAGCGGCTTGCCCTCGGAGGCAAGACGTCGCAATGCACCCCGCGCCTTTTCGGCATGATCGGTTTGAGGAAATCGCTCGGTGATCTGCCGATACCAGATCTCCGCCTGTGATTCTTGGCCAACAAACTCGTGGGACATCCCCAGTTGCAATTGAGCTTCTGCCGCATCGACGCTGGTCGGAAAATCGTTGGCAAATGTTTCCAAATCTTCAAGCCAAACGGCTTGGATTTTGGCAAGATCTGCTTCTGGCTGTTGCTGGCTTTTCATGTATTCGGCCAACATGCGGCGAAACCGCACGTGCGCAACCAACTCGTCACCCAGGCCAGAAGTTTGCAAATCCTGCTCAAGTTTTTCCAATTGATCCACACCCTGATCGTATCCACCCGACTGAACAGCCGCACTCAACATATCCGCCAGTTGCTTGTACCACTCGTTTCTAAACTCAGGGTCGGTGGTCACTTCCGCTAGTCGGGTTAAGACCTCTGCCCGCTGATCCGTAAGCGGTCCCTGACGGTCCAATGGCAACCGACTGGCTTCCATGTCCAGTTGCTGCAGCTTTTCCATGAGTTCGGTCATTTCCTCCGAAGGGACATTCCCCGACCGGTGGCCGCCAATTTTATTCGAATCAAGAGCCGTCAAGGAGAACCCTACCGAAGGGCTGGAACCATCAAACGGCGGAATATCGAGCAACCGCCACCCCTCGTCGACTGCAATGAGCGTCCCCAGATAGAGCTGATTATGGCTACCGTTGGTTTCGACCAATGCATAAACGTTTTCATAAACGGTCACCTCTTTGGATGACCCGTTCGTGCCAACCGGTGCCGTGCTGGGGCGGGCCGCCCCAAATTCAAGGTAATTGGTGCTCGGCAAGACAACTTTTTGGTTCGACATGGCATTCCGGAACCTTTGCCTTGCCGTCTTGAGTTGGGCAGCAACTTGACTGGCTTGATTTTCTCCAAGGCCTAGGGCCACAAATTCCTCATCGGTGGGGAGCAAAATCGCAAACCGCCTGACGTCCCGAGCCCTCACCGCCTTCACTAATTCCTCGGCCACCTCTTGGGGAGAAATACGTCGCCAGAGGTCGATCGTGCCATCTTCATTATCGTCGACTCCCCAGCGGGTACCGGCGGTATGAAACCAACGGCATTGATCCGCGCGCCCGTTGTAGTTCGAGTCAATGTCCCGATAGACCTCCAACCCATCCTGAAAATAACTCCATTGATCGACGACGTTGTCCGCATTGGAATCGGCAAAACGGCGGAGCAATTGGCCTTGAGGATTTCGCACAAACCAGGCAGGTCCCCCACCAAAGGTGTCTACACGAACTGTGCAATTGGGGATTTCTGATTTTTCCGGCAAATCGTACTCCACATGCGGCTGAATCGGCTGTAGGGCAAGCGCCTCGGCCGGTTTGGGTGGAGCTGCTGTCAGCAGCGTCGCGAGCACCATCACGATCATTCCCACAAAACCGGCAAGAGGTATCCATTTCCAGAAAAATTTTGGCATCGGTTGTCCAAGGCTGAGGTGAGATAAAGTGAATGGATCCCAAAACTGGGACGGGAATATGCAATGTGTAACGATTTCGCTGCAGGCAAGCCAGACTAATCGCCCGCGGTTTGACTCCCCGCGGACAGGGTGGCAAACACGGGCCCGTGGAAAAACGCCTGGAAAAACGGGATCTCGTTTCGCCTGTCGTTACCCCGCTGCTGCTTCTACGCCCGGGGACATCTGGCAGTTTCCTCCACCTGAAGACTCCAGTCGGGAAACCTCCCCTCTCCGCCTTCACTCTGCTAGCAAATCGGGTGGCAACCAGGGCCACTGTCGACAGGGGCCAATGAAGAGCAAACGGAAAAAACGGCCATGGCGGGTACTGGGCGTTACTGGATTGTCGGTCTTTGGCGTTTCCCTTGAGAAAAACATGTTCCAACCCGACTAACGGCCCAATAGGCCTAAGCTCTGAACCTTGGCCCTAATTCTGCCACGAAACGGCCGTCTACGACTCGAATTTACCCTGTGCGTACCCGACAATAGTAGATGTCGGCCTGGGTTCCCAACCAGAAGGGCCCATTGACCCATAGTAGGGTATGGTTGATAAATAGTTCCTCGGCGATTGCAGCCCGATGCGCAAGCACTGCGTGGCTGCGGACGTCGTACAGACGCGACAAAAAATCGCTTAACTTGTGAATAAATAACAGGTTGGGTGTGTAGCTCAGTTGGTTAGAGCGCAGCCCTGATAAGGCTGAGGTCCCAAGTTCGAGTCTTGGCACACCCACTGGAAGCGGCAAGGAAAAATCGTAGGAACAGGTAACTGCAACCCGATGATCGCAGGCGGTGCGAACTGCACCGTGCCGGCTCGTCGTTCCTGCCGTTTGGCCTTAACGGGGCTGTAGCTCAGTTGGGAGAGCATCGCGTTTGCAACGCGAGGGTCGTCGGTTCGAGTCCGTCCAGCTCCACTCGTATCGCAAGAAATCCGGACGGATTCTGGATGCACCGGTCCCGGGAAGAAACAGGCCTACCAGGGAGCCCTTTCGCATCTGAAAAGTGGCTTAATCGTACTTCTTTCGCAGCCCGGGCACCCTCTTCGTTTGAGCTCGGTGGTGCGACACCACTAGTTGCCGAAACGGTGAAGCCAAACCTCGCAGTCAAACTCTTCTGCAGCGGTCCAAGCTTAGGCCTGCTGGCTTGGCGGCGATGAGTTTGCTCGACTTGAACCGGAACCATCTGGCAGAAAATCTGGCCTACCATGCCTGCTGCTCCTCCCGGAAAAAATTCCGAAGGCGGACGTTGTATGTGGCCCAAGCCCATCGGGGGCGTCCTGGCCCCTGATGAGACCCAAAACTTTTGTTCCCAAGGCCACTACCCCAAAGGGCCCTGCGCGACACCCCTACAATCAGCAGTACCCTCATGCGCGGAACCACACCTTCGTTCCAACGCCTAAAATCCCGCGGACCCGCCGTCTAACGTCACCACAACGTCAAACTCACAGCAATCCGCATCTTCTAATTGACAGACGATTGCACTGACGTAGTTTTTTAAAGAGCAGGTACTGATCGACCTCTCGCTCAACACGCAGCTTTTCACTCAGCCTCGTCCATACATCTTGTCGAACAACAATGGTTACCCTCTTGGTCACTGCGCTCATTAGTTCACTCACCCTGATTAATTTTGCTTGTGCCTGCCTCGTTTTGACGATTGGCTTTGTCTGGGGCAGGTGGGTCCTTGGAAGGCGAATCGCCAAAACCAGCCTACGTTCGCTACCGGGCCGTCGTGGAATACTCACCCCGAACAAGTCCAACCAGCGCGCGTTCCTCTCCACACGCCTAAAGGAACTGGCAAGCAACGTCCTCGCAGATGCCAATTCACACGCGTTCGTTGCAGGGGAATTAAGCGCCATCCTGGGGAGTGTCGAAAATGACGACGCTTTCGATGCCACGGTTTTCCAGGCGATCGGCAAGATGGTCACCTCAAATACGCAACTGAAGCAGAGGCTCGAAGTCGCTGAACAACAAGTCGAATCGCAAGCCGTCGCACTCCTGAATCAGAAAACTGTCGCCCGCACCGATTCGCTCACAGGCCTCCTTAACCGCCGAGGCTTTGACGACGAGTTGGCACGGCAGTTGGACCGGTGGAAGCAAACAGGGCAGTGTGTTTCACTGCTTATCATGGACATCGACCACTTCAAGAAATTCAACGATACCCATGGGCACCAGGCCGGGGATGAGGTCCTGCGTCACGTGGGAAACCAACTCATCGCTGCAACCCGCGAAACGGACATCGCCTGCCGCTACGGGGGAGAAGAATTTGCGGTGGTGATGCCCAACACGGTCGCCACCGAGGCCATCCAGGTCGCCAACCGAATTCGCGAGACCATCGAAAATTCGTCGATCGACTTCGACGGAAAAACCTTAAAAGTCACGGCCAGCATAGGACTCACCCAGGCGACCGGTCAGCACGACGCCATACAAGTGCTAAAACAGGCGGATAATGCCCTCTACCGGTCGAAAAAAGCAGGCCGAAACTGTGGACATTTCCACGACGGGAATCAGTCCATTCCCCTTATTTCCGGCACGACAGGGTTGAAATATTCCACACAGCCGCTCCCCTTGACCCGACCAACCCTGGAACCGCTCGCACGATTCCCCAACGGAATTCTTTTTAAGGACAAACCCCGGCGCCACCTTAGCGAAAGCCAACTTCTTGGCGCTTCGGTTTCGCTTTTGCCTGCAAAAACCGTGGGTTACGAAAGCCTTTAAGCACACCTTGGTCCGCCGGCCGCCCTTCAACCTGACGGCCTTCCTGTGGCAACCGAAGACGGAGATCGGTCCGTTTTTTCTTTTTCGTCCGTCTGGCCGGGCCTTCTGGTCGATTTTTCCTGGGCGGACGCAGCCCGAGCAGAACTAGAGAAAGCGGAAAAAACGGCCGGATACCCCCCAACCACGCGACCTTGGCGCGACTTTATACCGAAAGGGTAGTTTAGTTGGCCTCAGAGGGCCCCCCAGCAGCTACTAACCGACCGGTCAGGGCGAGGGCAAAAAATCTTTTCATACACCCCTTGGCATAACACCAAGGCGGTGATAGATTTACGGTTTCCCTTGAGCGGATCAATTTCGTTCGGGGGATCGCCAATTTGGGAAACATCCGTTGTCCCTGGTCGGTTTTCTGGTGCGGGTTTGCCTGCTCCAAGCCGCCGAGGACACGCCCCAAAAAGGCACGCCGGTAGGATGTGACCGGTTTTGGTTCTTTGACAATTCGGTAAAAGCAAGAGTGGCATCTTTATATGATTTGCCACAGCATTAGCGCTTTTGCGTAAGTGCTGCGGTAAGTTTATTGAGAATCCTTTGTCCTTAGACAAAGAAAATCGAAATGACGAGCGTTACTCACAGATCGTTTGACTTTTGAGCAGCTTATGGCGGCTTGATTGTCAAAAGAATGGATCTGCCTTGTAGCGTCATTTGTCCAGTTTTTTTGCGAGTAAGCATTTGCTTGTTCACACGAGAGCTTTGGATAAATGTGGCCAAGCTACAAAGGGCGTATGGGGGATGTCTTGGCATCAGGAGGCGATGATGGGCGTGGAAGTCTGCGAAAAGCCTGGGGGAGTTGACAAACAAGTGATGATCCCGGGATTCCCTAGCAAACGTGGCGAACTGAAACATCTAAGTAACCACAGGAAGAGAAAGAAAAATCGATTTCCTTAGTAGCGGCGAGCGAAGTGGAAATAGCCCAAACCGTGAGGGTTTCCCTCATGGGGTTGTAGGGCCTTTCACATGGGAGTCACAAAATCACTGGCTAGCAGAATCTTCTGGAAAGTTGAACCACAGAGGGTGACAGTCCCGTAAGCGAAAGCTAGTGATCTCCCGAGAGGTACCTGAGTAGGTCGGGTCACGTGGAACCCCGACTGAATCTGCGGGGACCATCCCGTAAGGCTAAATAGTCCTGATGACCGATAGCGAACTCAGTATGGCGACTGAAAGATGAGAAGAACCCCTGCTAGGGGAGGAATGTGAACCTGAAACCATGCGCCTACAAGCGGTCGGAGCACTATGGCTTTATTGCAATGTGTGACGGCGTGCCTTTTGCATAATGATCCGGCGAGTTACCGTCTGCGGCTCGGTTAAGGTCCTTCGGACTGAAGCCTCAGGGAAACCGAGTCTTAATAGGGCGACATTGTCGTTGGCGGTAGACGCGAAACCGGGTGATCTATCCATGGGCAGGTTGAAGCGCGGGTTATGCCGCGTGGAGGACCGAACCCACTTAGGTTGAAAACTGAGGGGATGACCTGTGGAGAGGAGTGAAAGTCTAACCAAACCCGGAGATAGCTCGTTCTCTCCGAAATAGCTTTAGGGCTAGCCTCATGCCACTACGCACCGGGGGTAGAGATACTGATTTGGTTTGGGGCCTTTCACCAGGTACCCTGCTGAACCAAACTCCGAATACCGGTGCGACTATCATGGGAGTCAGTCCGCGTGGGATAAGCTACGCGGTCGAGAGGGAAACAACCCAGACTACCTGCTAAGGTCCCGAAGTCGGGCTCAGTCACTAAGGAGGTTGAATTGCGGAGACAGCCAGGATGTTGGCTTAGAAGCAGCCATCATTTAAAAAGTGCGTAACAGCTTACTGGTCGAGCAATTCTGCGCCGATAATGAACGGGAGTAAGCCTGACACCGAAGCAGTAGAATTCGCCTCTGGCGAATTGGTAGGAGAGCGCTCTTGGTCAGATACAAGCCGTACCGTAAGGAGCGGTGGTGGGGCCAAGAGGTGATTATGCCGGAATGAGTAACGATAAGGCAGGTGAGAATCCTGCCCGCCGAAAACCTAAGGTTTCCTGGGGAAGGTAAATCCGCCCAGGGTTAGCCGGTTCCTAAGACGAGGCCGAAAGGCGTAGTCGATGGATAGCAGGTCAACATTCCTGCGCCAGCTGTGTGGACCGATGGAGTGACGGCGTCCAGAAGGTGAGCGGTACGACTAGAAATGTCCGTGGCTCCTCGCGAGGAGGTGGGATTGGAAAATCCACCCACAGAATCCAAGCGGGGGGACCGAGTGCGTTTATGTTCACGAAGTCATCGGAAGGACGTCCAAGAAAAACTTCTCAGGGTTGAAGCACAGTTGACCGTACTAAAACTGACACAGGTAGGTGAGACGAGAAGTCTAAGGCGCTCGGGAGAACACTGGTTAAGGAACTCTGCAAAATGACCCCGTAAGTTCGCGATAAGGGGTGCCATGGGCGGTTCACGCTGCTTATGGCCACAGTAAATCGGCTTCTGCGACTGTTTATCAAAAACACAGGACTCTGCTAACACGCAAGTGGATGTATAGAGTCTGACGCCTGCCCGGTGCCGGTAGGTTAAGGTAGAGGGTTAGCCCTTCGGGGCGAAGCTCACGACCGAAGCCCCGGTAAACGGCGGCCGTAACTATGACGGTCCTAAGGTAGCGAAGTTCCTTGTCGGGTAAGTTCCGACCTGCATGAAAGGCGTAACGACAGAAGCACTGTCTCAACCAGTGACCCGGTGAAATTGTAGTCGTGGTGAAGATGCCACGTTCCCGCGGTTAGACGGAAAG
>JAKVCB010000093.1 GCA_022448345.1 Pirellulales bacterium | reverse complement strand
CAACATCGTGAGCTCTGACAATATACTTATCCGGGCAATAGGAATGCTTGACCGGAGGGTGGGGAAACGGAGACTGACCACACTTAGTGAGACGATCGACCATCCGCTGGTCGCTCTATTGCATACGTTTCGGTGCGATGCGGAAGGAATGCAAACGTTTCCTCGTGAACCGTGACAGGAGGCATTCCTCAGAAACGCACCGCAAACAAATCGACACGGCGGCCAGTGCCACGAAGGCCCCAGTAGGGTGACTGTTGCCGGGATGGCATACAGCGTCCTATCGCTACCGTGACCGCCAGCGCAAACAGATCGTCGCTGCCTTGATTGCCAACCAAAGCACCCCCGGCAGGATTCGAACCTGCGACACCTGGTTTAGGAAACCAGTGCTCTATCCCCTGAGCTACGAGGGCCTATAAGTCCTTTATTAACAGTACTTTATGACACCCTACCCATCGCGTCAACCCGCTCAGGCGCTCTGCAGTCCAATCCTTCCCTCGAACAACTACCACTCTAAGCTAAGAGTGCGGCAGCCTCGTCTCAACTGGCTCTCTGGCGCCAGTTGAGAGCAACTTCATTTCAAGCGTGGCCACAAAAACTCGACGCTGCAGAAAATTCTCGGCGCAGTTCAATGAAAGTCCTTGCGGAAAAAACCTTCTTGTAACGCCAGCCTCAAGTCGAGAGGACGGAACTCCAGAAACCAAAGAAGTTTTACCAACCTTTCAGTCATTGCGTGGCCTGAAGCCCACAATATTGTGAACGCAACCGACTTCACAGGTCGGAGTCTACAAACTGATCTTCCTGCGGATATAAGAAAGAGACTCTAGAAGATCGCCCGGGAAACCAATCAGGAAGACATATGCCCAGAGGTTCGCTCGTTGTGCTCTTCCATAAGACGACAAAGCGTATCAATGTCAAACTGGCCTTCGCTACAGTAATCGACGATTGTTTTTTCCGAAGCCAGAAACTCGTGGACAAACCGAAGCAGTTCTTCAGGCGGGATCTCTTTGGGAATTGTCATCACGCCGTGCTCATCGGCGTGAATCAGGTCACCAGGATGCACGATAAGCGAACCAACCTTGACCGGCACATCGATTTCAACCCAACGGATATGCGCATGACCGACCACGGCAGCCGGGGCACAGAGTTGGAAGCCAAGATTTTCGACTTCCGGCAGGTCACGGATGCCACCGTTGGTAACCGCGCCAACAGCGCCAAGCCGCAACATCAGACTGGCCGCAACGTCGCCCCAGGCGCAGCTTCGTGCCGGTGGATGATCAAGATCTTCAGCCACGACCACTGTTGGGCTGGGTGCTCGATCGACCAGTTCCCACAGTTCTCGCCAGGGAACCGTCGTCTCACCGTCGGTAGGCGGATGTGCGCCAACAACCTTACCGGTGCACGCATAGCCGACCATCGGGCCCAAACCAGGCAGTTGCGCGCGGATCGAGGGATCCATAATCCCGTCGGTCCGTGGCCGCACATTAAATTTCTCCACCGCATCGTAAATAATCGGTGTGCGAATCTGACCGAGCGCTTTTAGTGTGTTTTCTAGGGACATCGGTGGCCGTGTGGTGAGATGGATGCGTTTGGGGTTTTGGGCAAATAGGTGTCTGTATTCAGAATCGAACCCATGGTCCGACTAATATTGAAACCTGAAATACGAGTTTTGCAGGATGCATACCACTTTGTGGGACGCCAACGATCAACCCAGTTCTAGGCTGATTGTATGCTTCCCTGGTCCAACATCCTACCGCAAACCGGAGGTGAATTGGGCCTGGCAAGTGCCCGCAGGCAGGCCTTTGCTGCTACCGATCATCAGAAAGTCATTTCCACTCGTATCTGTGAAGCCAGCGCCATTGGGTCCCATACCCATGTTTTGAAAATCAATGCTTGCCGACCCGACGGATGAACCTTAATAGGTCACCGTACCACAAACAGTCGATTCGAGCCGATCGCTGCAGCCTTAAAGGTCCTTGGCAAAATATCCTCACCAAGCCTAGAATTGCCATTTCACTCAGGTCTCTCCCTGTGCAATGAAGAAATATAAGCCGAAAAAACGATATGTCACACCTGGTTCTCAAAACAACCTTCCTTCATCAGGACTGCACCGACTGGCTGGCCGCGCGAACAGACCTGGTACAATGTGACTACCGTGATCATAGCGTGCTGTATGAACATCTGGCCAAAGCGGATGGGCTCGTTATAGGCACCTACTTGACGGTCAACGCACAACTGCTGGACAGGGCCCCCCGTTTGAAAGTGGTTGGACGAGCCGGGGTTGGACTTGAGCACGTTGACCTGGAGGCATGCCGTGAGCGACAAATCCGCGTCGTCCACACCCCCGAAGCAAACCGACAAGCCGTGGTCGAATACGTAACAGCACTCATGCTGGATGCACTCCGGCCACGACCATCGCTCGACCCTTCAATTTTACCCGACCAGTATCTCCAGATGCGGCGTACCGAGGTGGGTCAGCAGTTGGACCAACTCACCCTTGGTATTCTTGGATTTGGCGGCATCGGAAAACGTGTTGGCGCCATAGCCCACGCAATTGGGATGCGGGTGATCGTCAACGATCTCTTGCCCGCAGAGCACCTGCGCGAGGCCGTCGACTATCCATTTGAACATGTCGACGCAGCTGAACTCTACCGCTCGAGTGATGTGCTTACGATTCACGTCGATGGGCGTCCTGAAAATCGTCACCTCGTAGGCAAAGACGAATTGGCCCAACTCAAACCCAGTTGCCTGTTGATCAACGCCGCCAGGGGAATGGTGCTCGAACCGATGGCGCTAGTGGCATGGGCCAACCAGGTTGCCCACCAGGGTGGCCAGGCGATTCTCGATGTGGTCGACCCGGAACCTCCCGCCGGGGATTGCCCGCTGTTGGCACTCCCCAATGTTCGGGTTCTCCCGCACGTGGCAGCCCGTACCCACACCGCACTGGAGGATATGGGATGGGTCGTCCGCGACGTATTGGCCGTGCTCGAAAATGAAGTGCCCCGGTTTCCGGCATGCTAGTCATCGCGCTTTGTCGCTGGCAAGTCGGCTGTGGCCGTATAGGCTCAATCTGGACGAGTTGTCGTCCCGGTTCTCTGGCTGGTTATCGTACTGGGCTGTACCCCAGTACCCCGACCCGCGAAAATAGTTGCCAAAGACGCCTCTAGATCCGAAAATGGTTTCGGAAAGCAACCAATACTCACGCATCGCTTATGGAACTCTGCAGGTTACATGATGTCCGTTTCTTTTGAAAACAACCCGCGAACTCGCTGCAATAAAGTCACTCTGCTCGTAATGATCGCACTTATTGCGTTCACCGTGGGTGCTCAGAAAGCGTGCGCCCAGGATTGGCCCATGTGGCGCTATAACGCATACCGTAGTGGCTCTTCCCCCCACGAATTGGGGAACAACCTCCAGCCAGCGTGGCATCGAAAGTACGTCCCACGACAACAAGTGTGGGACGACCCGCTCAACCACGATTTAATGCCTTATGACAAAGTGCTCGAGCCAATCATTATGGATGGCTGCATGTTTTTCGGGTTCAACGACCGGGACAAAGTCGTGGCGCTCGACATGGAAACAGGAAGCCAGTTATGGGAATTCTTTACCGGGGGCCCAGTGCGACTTCCACCAGTCGGATGGCAGGGAAAAATTTACTTCACCAGTGATGATGGATATCTCTACTGCGTTCGTGCCAATGACGGCACACTGGTGTGGAAGTTTCGCGGTGGACCTTCTGAGCGGAAGGTGATTGGAAACCAACGTCTTATTTCGGCGTGGCCGGCTCGGGGGGGACCGGTCCTTCGTGACGGGAAAATCTATTTTGCTGCCAGCATCTGGCCGTTTATGGGTACGTTTATCTATGCCCTTGACGCAAACACGGGGGACGTGATTTGGGTGAACGACTCAACCGGCGCACAGTACATCAAACAGCCTCATGGTGCACCTGCATTTGCTGGAGTTGCCCCACAAGGAGCGCTCGTAGCAACCCGCAAAGTGTTGCTGGTGCCAGGCGGGCGAAGTGTACCTGCGGCCTTCGAGCGTAAGACAGGAAAGTTTCTCAATTTTCATCTTGGAGGCAAGGGGACGGGCGGATCGTTTGTCTGTGCCGACGAACGAAAGATTTACATCCACACTCGACAACGTGGTGTACGGGTCGGTGATCTCGAAAAAGGAGAGCTCTCCAAAAGTGTGCTCAATGAACCTGTACTCACTGACAACGGAACGATAAGTTTCGACGGCACCCAGCTGAGGGCATCCACAGATTCTCTCGACTTCAAAGTCAAAGTTGATGCGTCGGGCGATATTATCCGGGCAGGCAAGCATATCTTTGTTGCAGGCAAGCAAGAAATTTGCGCCGTTGACACCCACGGCAAAGTGGTGTGGTCGCATCCGGTCAAAGGGGAGGTCCTGAGACTGCTGGCAGGCAGCAAGAAGCTGGTCGCAGTCACCCTTGATGGACAAATCCTCGTCTTTGGACCTGGTGCCAAAGGGGACTCGCGGATCGAAGAATCCACGCAACCCTTTGCTGTCGCAGCGAAAAAGACCGTAACGATCAACAAACAGGCGCAAGACCTTGTTCGGCGGGCCGATGCGGCCCAAGGATATGCCTTATGGTATGGGATCGACGAAAGTTCCTTGTTGAACGCGGTTCTGAACGAGTCAGAACTTCAAGTGGCAGCGGTGGATATCGATGCCGCTAAAGTTCAACAGCTCCGGCACCAGTTTGATCAGGCCGGACTCTACGGGCGTCGCATATCGATCCATACCCATGATCCAATCGCTTTTCAAGCACCACCCTATATTGCCAATCTGGTCGTGGTTGGCTCAAGCTTTGCCACACCGAACATGACGCTTGAGAATCTCCGCACAATCTACAATTCGGTCCGCCCCTATGGCGGGGCCCTTTGGCTGGCCATCCCTGAAACCGACAAGCCGCGTCTTCTGGACTTCGTCGCCGAGGCGAAGCTTCCCAAAGCACGCATCGATGACCAAGGCGAGGGGATTATGATTTTTCGAGAGGGTTCCCTGCCGGACACCGGCGATTGGACACATCAGTATGGCAATATTGCCAACACCGTAAAATCGAACGATAGGCGGGTGAAATTACCCTTAGGCGTGCTGTGGTTTGGCGGAAGTTCCAACATGGATGTATTGCCTCGTCACGGCCATGGCCCTCCCGAGCAGGTCATCGGTGGCCGTACGTTTGTCGAGGGCGTCGACAGCCTCAGCGCGCGAGATACGTACACTGGGCGTGTACTTTGGAAACGAACGATCGAGAACCTGGGAAATTTCGGCGTTTACTATGACGGCTCCTACCAGGCCCCGCCCTTGCGCACCAAGTACAACCAGGTCCATATTCCTGGTGCCAATGGACGCGGTACGAATTATGTCGCAACCGACAAAGAAGTTTATGTCGTCACCGGAAGCAAGTGCCAGGTCCTTGACGCAAGAACTGGCGTTACCGTTCGCGAAATTCAAATGCCGCCAGTCGATTCGGGTCCGTCGGGCGAGGCTACCGACAAATCACCTTTGTGGGGATTTATTGGCATTGTCGATGACATCCTGCTGGGCGGTCAGGGATTTTCTAACTACGAGAGAAAATCGCAGGACCAAAATCCACAAAACGACCTCACCATTCTCGACATGTCGGCGAGCCGTGGTTTGGTTGCCTTCGACCGGCATACTGGTCAGGTGCTCTGGCGGCAACCATCACAGTACAGCTTTCTCCACAATGGCATCGTGGCCGGTGGCGGGCGGGTTTATTGCCTCGACAAGCTTCCCGGGAGCATTGAGGTAAATTTTCAGAAGCGTGGCTTGCTCGACAACTACAACTCTCGGATTGTTGCCTTCGATCTTGCGACTGGCACTGAGCAATGGGAAAATCAGGAAAGTGTCTTTGGGACCTGGTTGAGTTATTCAGAAAGTCATAAACTCCTGCTTCAAGCCGGAGCCCAGGGAAGTGATCGGCTGAAAGACGAGGTTGGTAACGGCATGGCGGCCCATCGCACCGATGACGGCACCATCGTTTGGCGTGATTCTGAGCGAAGTTATTCAGGACCGTGCATCCTGCACAACGACCTGGTGTTGACCAATGTGAACTCCTATCAGAAGTCCAGTGGAGCCTACCATCTGTTGGATGGGTCGCCCCATCTCGTAGAGAATCCGATCACTGGCGTCAAACAGCCCTGGCAGGTTACGCGTAGCTATGGCTGCAATTCCATGGTCGCCAGCGAACACCTGCTGACCTTTCGCTCAGGTGCAGCCGGGTTTTACGATCTTGTCGGCCAAAGTGGCACAGGAAACCTGGGCGGATTCAGATCGGGCTGCACTTCTAATCTGGTTGCTGCAGGGGGAGTCCTGAATGCACCCGACTACACGCGTACGTGCAGTTGCACCTATCAGAATCAAACGTCCCTGGCACTCGTACACATGCCCGATGTCGAATTGTGGACAAACAGTACTTACCAGGTTGGCAACCGAATCAAGAAGGTCGGTATCAATTTCGGCGCGCCCGGCGACCGACTCAGCAGCAATGGAACTTTGTGGCTCGATCATCCAAGTGTAGGCGGAAAATCACCGCATGTTGAAGTCCAGGTCGAAGGTCCACGCGCGACCTACTTCCGAAATCATCAATCGGCCGTTCGTGGTGGCCCCCTTCCGTGGGTCTCGGCGTCGGGCGTCCAGAACGCCCAGTCGATCACGATCCGACTACCCCAGTTTCCGGCAAAGAGCGATCGTCAACGGCAGGGAATTTCTGTGTCAGGTGATCGCGACGACGCCGAAGAACGCGCAGATGGCTCCATCTACCTTGACAGCAGTGATCTGGAACTCGTTGAGGATGGTTCACCTCAACTTGTCGGAATGCGCTTCACAAATATCCCACTCAAGCAGGATGACCAGGTTGTCGAAGCAAGGATTCAATTTACCGTGGATGAAACTGGAGACGAGCCAACCAACCTGACCATCCACGCGGAAGCAACCGATAATTCAAAACCCTTTCGTGACAACACCTATAATATTTCATCGCGAACCAAGACGACCGATGCTGTTTTATGGAACCCTGCCCCCTGGGAAACCGTGAAGACCAGTGGTCCCGCCCAGCGCACCCCCAATTTGGCAGCCATGGTGAACGAAGTGCTTCGCCGCCCGGGATGGAGTGAAGGCAACGCAATTGGCTTTATTTTTTCTGGCACAGGAAAACGTACCGCCCACTCTGCAGCGAGGGATTCTGTTTTGGCAGCACGGCTCCTCTTGAAAACGCGCGAAGACCTTGCCAAACAGGAAGCCGACTTGAAAACAGGCTCTGATTCAGTCTCGTTTTGGACCGTCCGGCTTTATTTTTCCGAACCCGACTCTCTTGCGCCAGGCGAGCGCCTCTGCGACATCGCCCTGCAGGGCAAAACGGTGCTTGTCGGTTTGGACGTATCGGGTGAGAGCGGAGGTCAACGGGGCGGTATCGTGAAGGAGTTTTCACAGATCCCTGCGGAAGATTCGCTCAGGATCGATTTAAAAACCCCAACCGGCCAACAGCTGGGGTCCCTCCTCAACGGTGTTGAACTGGTCATAGAACCCTAAACCGGCGAACCCTAAACCGGCGAACCCTAAACCGGCGAACCCTAAACCGTTAGATCTTCCGCCCGGAGACCCATGCGCAACAACCGGGCAAACCGAACAACAACGGCGATGTTGCCAAAGGCCCTCTGTTGGAACTGCGAAAAAAGAGGGAACAGATTTTAAAGTGTTAGATTTCTCGATCCCCAAATGCGCGTCACGACCAACACGGTTACTGCGGCGATGATCATGATAAAGGAAACCGCCACAGCCGATTCCAGGTCCCCCACACTTAACTCCAGGAAGACCGTGGTCGACAGGACTTCTGTTTTCCCGCGGGTCGCCCCGGCAAAAACCAGTAATGGCCCAAATTCGCCCAAGGCACGTGCCCAAGCCAAAGTTCCAGCGGTCAACATTCCCTTACCTGTCTCCGGCAACACCACGCGTCCAAAAGCTTGAACTCGACTGCAACCGAGTGTTAAAGCTACTTGCTCGCGGCGCGAATCAATTTGATCAAATGTCGCGCGCATCGTACGCACTGCAAAAGCACAAGCAACGACAAATTGGGCAAGAATAACACCCGGGACTTCGTAGACAACTGCCTTGCGAAATACGTCTGGCATGTACTGAAACAGAATCAGTAAACTGAGCCCGACCACCAGCGGTGGCAACAAAATCGGAATATCAAGCAAGGCATCGACAAAATTTCTGCCCCAGAATCGATGCCGGGAAAGCAGATATCCAACAGGCACCGCGACCCACAACGACAAAATCGTGGTGATTGTGCACGACACCAGGCTCAACCAAATGGAACGGCGAATATCTTCATTCGCCAGGGCGGTACCGAGTGGGTTGTTGACAAAAACCGCCAGGAAAGGATGCTGCTGGGTCCAAGCGGGATCGAGGACAGAATCGTCAACCCCGTGGATCATGTAAGCAGCATCGGCGACGAGCATTGCCAGGATCAACAGCAAATACACACCACCAATCGCCGAAAAGACCACGTAAAACAGCACATCGGAGCCTGCCTGATGCGAGTACGACCCGCTGAGATCGGATGCTCCTTCGACGGGATCCTGCGAGCCCACCGAAGCGAGGTCAGATTGGGATGGGGATTTCATCATCTTTATGGCAGAGCCTCTGGCTGGGGGCGACTGGTTGCCTGAGGATCCAAGCCATTGGATGCAGACCCTGATTGTTGAGACTGCCATCCAAATCCAGCTGTCTCGAACTGTTCCTGCGAACCGGCAATTGCCGTTTGCAACCGTTTACTGAGTTGTTTCTGTTTGCTGGCTCTGGCAATGCCATAAGGCTGCACGGCGCGGGCCAACGGCGAGTCGACCTTGATAAAATCAACTTTATTTTGTTCGGCAAGTGCATCTGTTTCATAGGCCAGCGTGGCATCGGCCGATCCGGTCGTGATACTGGGAACCAACAGCGCCGAAGAGGTTGTTTGCGAAACGACATTCTCCTGCAACACCTGTTCATAAATCCCCACCGACTTCAGTAACCGCTGGCTTAGAACGCCAATCGTGCATTGTTCTGCCTGCCCAAGCACAACGCGAATTCCAGGTTGTGCCAAGTCCGCAAGATCACGAATTCCTTTTGGATTCCCCTCGGCAACAAGGATTCCAATATTGGCATGGGAGATGTCTATGGCATCCTGAAAAAGTTCGGCAACCGTGTTGAGGTAGTATTTGTCACATGCCATGAAGGCATCGGGAAAGTCATCCACATGATCTTGAGAGGTAGCCCGCATTTGTGCTGTGAGAATGCCACAACCGTTGTAAACCGTATTGATCTCGACTCCCTCCCGTTCGGAAAACTCTTGCAGGATTGGCTCGAGTGCACGCCGATTGATTGCGCCAGCGTAAAATGTCAACTCGGGAACCTCTGCCCAATCGTCGCCCTGAACCGGGCGGTACCCCATTCGTTCGAAAACGGGCAAACCGCGATCGCTAGCGGTCAAATAACGCACAAAGTGAAGCGCTTCGGAGGGTTGTTCGCACGAGGTCAAAATACCAATGGCAATATCCACACTGCCCAGCGATTCTACCTGGTCACCAATGGCTTCAATTTCAGGGTACTGCGCGGCAACGCTATCCCACAAGACACCCGCATCAATGCTTCCCAGCTTGATATCATTGGCAACATCGTTCACGGTGGGCTTAAAGACACCTGTCTCGCGCACATGAGATTCGAGGGTTTCCCACTTTCCAAGACTTTGCAGGGCCTGCCGGACCGTTTTTCCGATGGCTGTCTGATCTGGATTCCCCAGAGCGACTCTCACGTCGTCGCGCAAAAGGTCATCTATCGATTGAACGTTTTGGGGATTTCCTTGAGGAACACAAAGGATCGCCGACATTGTTGCAATCGGAACAATCTCCGCCACAAGTCCTTCGTCTGCCGCCAATTTGAGATAACTCGTGTCGGCGGCCAGATAGAGATCGCCTACACGACTCACCTTGATTTGACTCAACAGCGTGTTGGAACCTCCATATTGCAGGCGAATCCGAACGTTGTATTCGCGCTCGTACATGGCGGCGATTTCTTCGACCGGGCGCCGCATTCCGGCGGCGCAATACATGAACAATTCGTCACTTCTTTCACCTGCCACCCGACTGGCGTCATTGCCTGGCAGTAACAACATCAAGATTACCAACAGGCCAATCGACACGACTGAGAACAACAAAAGAGGATTGGTAACACCAGTACGCATGCTGTGAAAGCGGGACAAACCGCCGATACGACCCGCCGGTCGAATGCAATCTCGCTTGGTGGTAACACTTTTATTCATCACTTGGACTCGCTACGTGACCGGTGGAATTCCTATTCCGTCTCCGTGTCGATTTGTGAACAGACATTGCAATTCGGATCTTTATTCAGCTGCAACGTGCGAAATGCCATCGACCGCAAGTCGCAAACCAGCAGTTTACCAGTAAGCGTTTCCCCGAAACGAGCAATGACCTTGATTGCCTCCATGGCCCCCAGGCATCCGATGGTACCCGAAACGGCCCCAAACACAGGAAATTCTCGTTTCCAGGCGGGGGGAGTCTCGGGATAAAGACAATTCAGGCAGGGAGTCTTGCCAGGCAGGATCGTCGTAAGTTGGGCCTCTAAATCGTACATTGCACATTCGACCAGGGGCTTGCGCATTTTCACGGCCTGGCGGTTGAGTGCGAAGCGCTCCTCAAACAGGGGAGCACAATCGACGACCAGATCGGCCTGTTCAACCAGTTCTTGCGCGTTACTTTCACTCACATTTTCGGAAACGGTATCAATGATGGTCTGCGGTTTGAACTCTTCCAATCGCCGTTTAGCCACCTCAACACGCGATTGGCCAACCGCCCCGTAGTTCATGAGAAGTTGGCGATTCAGATCGGAGAACTGGATGTTTCCTCCATGCGCAAGAATCAACCTGCCTACACCAGCGGCCACTAACTCATACGCCACAACGCTCCCCAGCCCACCACAACGGCTCACCAGGACGGTTGCCTGTTTCAGTCGTTGTTGGCCAACTTCCCCAAAATCGTCAACCCACATTTGCCACTTGTGAATTGCACGGTCTTCGTTGGTAAGTTTGCCTTCCGAATGCATAGGTGACAAATCAGGGGATCCGAAGTTGAAAGGAAAAACAGATTCAGCCGCCGCTAATGGCTGCAAAAATGGTGACTTCATCACCTTCGACCAAACTAGTTGAGTCCTCCAAGCTGGTCTGGCGATCGCCAACAAAGAGCAGAATGGAGGGGCGCAACTGGGTACCATCGAGTACGAATTCTGTAAACACTTTTGGGTGACAGCTTGCCAGTTCTTCCATAAGTTTGGCTACAGTACAACCGGCGGACACCTCTGGCTCTTCACTGGAAATGCCCAGTGCTGCCTTGACTTGGGTTGTGTAAACAACTCGAACCTTCATGGTAAAATCGATCTCTTATTCCAGCTGTGCTAATTCGTCATTGCAGAACCAAGGTGACCCGACTGGGACTCGCTGCTGCTGTTGGCCTCGAGAATTTGACCATTCTCAAGCACAAACTTGCAGTCCGCCAGACTTCGTGCTTCATGGGTATTGTGAGTGACATGCAGCGTGGTCACCCGGGTTGCATGCTGCACATCCTTGAGCAGTTCGTACATTTGGTCCCTTGTTGCATCATCCAATGCCGAAAGAGGCTCATCGAGTAACAAAATTGGCGGCCCAAAGGCCAAAGCGCGCCCGAGAGCCACACGCTGGGCTTCTCCTCCGCTGAGATTTACAGGTCTTCGATCCAACAAGTGCGAGATAGAAAGCAGTTCTGCCAACTCGTTCACACGCTCCGCAATTTTCGACGAGGCCCAATTTCGAACTTCCAAAGAAAGCGAAAGATTCTCTCGCACCTTCATCGTCGGAAACAAGGCGCCGTCCTGGGGAACATAGCCAATGTTTCGTTTGGCGGCTTTGCGCGTGGTAACTTCTTCACCGGCCAGGTAGATGCTCCCACCATCAATGGGCCGCAGCCCACACAGGCACTCCAGCAACGTGGTTTTCCCACTGCCGGTCTTTCCCATCAACACCCCGTAATGCCCACTGGGAATTTCCAGCGATACACCTTCGAGGCAAAATGTTTTCAAATCTTCAACGCGGATCATAAAACCATTCCCGCTTCTGATTGTAACCGTACCAACTTCCCCAGGTCTACCTGGCGTCCCTCACTACCTTTCCTATTTGCGCTACCAAACCTATTTGCACCACCAAAGTCCGCGAACTTCCAGGATAAGGTCGGCAAACCGCAAGTCACACACGTTTCGAAGCCTCAGAGGGTGGCGCCACTTACATTTCCATCACGGCTTCGATATCAGGATCGAGTTCAGCAGGGCGAGAGTAAAACGAAATCCCGAAAAACAACAACAATGACACCAGCAGAGACACCGCTCCCACCTGCAATCCATGTGGGAGCGTGATGCCACTAACCCGAATCACGAAGTTAATCAACAAACTGGAGAGAATTGCTGCAATCGCTGCCGGCGCCGTGGCGCGCTTCCAATTAAATCCAATCGCTATGGTCGGCACCAGCGCTGCGGCAAACGTTCCCCAGCCAAACGCCCCCAAGAGGGCTACCAGGTCGTTCAGATACAGCGCAAACATGGCTGCCACAATCGCCAGAATGACGGTCACGGTTCGTGCCCACAACAACTCCCGCCGGAGGGAATGGCCCCGCAAAGCCTTTGGAATATCGTGAACAATAGCAGCCGCGCCAATATTAAGGAACGCATCGGCGGTCGACATGATAGCCGAAAACAAGCCTGCAAAGACAAGTCCTGCCAGAACCGGATGTGCGAACGCCTGTAAAAACTGAGGTGCCGCCTGATCACTATTCTCCAAGGGAGGATACGATCCGTTTAACACATGAGCCCGCATCACCAACCCGATGCTGACCCATAACAAAGCAGAAAGCAAATATCCGATGACCGAGAAGAACAAAATGTAACGTGCGTCAGTAATTTTTTTGTTCATCATGAGCTTTGTGACAACATGCGGCTGCCCCACATTGCCAATTGCAAAGAGAAAGAACCATGACAAACTCCCTACAATCCCCAACGTACCCCAGGGGAGTATCGCTTCGGAATCGTCAGCCTGGATGGTCTCTACAACTCCGTGAACACCTCCTCCAAAGGAATGAACGGCCGTCGCAAAAACGAGGATTGCCGCCACCACCATCATCAATCCCTGGATCAAATCGGTGTAAACCGAGGCTATAATTCCCCCGGTTACACAGTAAAACACAAGCACTGCCACAGAAACCGTAACGCACATCTCCAGCGAGACTTCGCCAATCGCAGGATGATTGGAGACGATACCACGAAGCACCGTTGCCATCGCCAGAATTTGCGCACCGAGGTAACCCATAACCCCAAGAACAATCGCCAATGCCGTGAGCAAACGACACGCTTCACTGTTGTAGCGCGCGGCAACGACATCGGGCAGTGACACCGAGTCGCACAATTCTCCCATCAGGCGTAACCGTTTTCCCAGCAAAAAAAAAGTGAGGCAATATCCAATCGGTGCAGCTACCACCATCCAGACACTGCTCATTCCCAAGCCATAAACCAACCCGGGACCACCGACGAAACCAAATCCGCTCATCATACTCGAAAAAACGGCAACTCCTGTAACCACGATTCCAAGGTCACGACCGGCCATAAAGAAATCGCGGGATGATTTTGTACGACGCATGGCCCACAGGCCGATGGCAATACACGTCAACATATAAAAGCCGACGCAAATCAGAATTATCGTTGCGCGATCGAGGTGCATCGATTAGTTTTCCCGTTCTTTCCGTCGCCGGGAAACCAAGGCTCGAAACCGGGCTTCGTCCTGCGGCAGCAAGATCCAGTGCGAAAAGGTGAACATGTAAATCAACACCAGAGCTATTGGCGAAGGACCCAGCACAAAGAGCATCACCGCAGTCGATGCCGGAAAACCAAAGAGATTGCCAGCCGTGGTAGGAAGCCCGTTCCAATACAAAAAGACCACCAGAGAAAACAATCCTGCGTAGACGAACCCGGCAACCACCAGCAGACGGGCAGCGACACCCTGTTTTTGATGTGGGGTCAGTCCAAACACCATACACAACAGAGTAAACACCGCCGTAAGGGCACCGTAGCAACCCGTCACCACCACGATCGCTGCGTGCCGCTGCTGGCCGTCAGGAGCCTGCTGGATCGTTTTTTCCGGATATCCCGGGTGGTCAAATCCCTGCCCCTGGTCGACCGACTTGGTGAGGCAAATTCCAACGACGGTCACGGCCATGAGAATGAGCACTCCGAATAATACTTGGGGCATGTTCATCGGCTGCTGACAGGAATAGAGAAGAGATGGCTTGGGGAATGCGAACCGATGGGCAAAAGTCTGTTAACCGGTTTGAAGCCTGTCACCATCAAAAGTCGAAATTCCACCCACTCCGTTGCACTGGATGAGGCAGGAGGGTGGTATGCCTCAAAATCACCCATCCCGCAATAAGCAAGCCAGCAAACAGAAGAAAATAATTCGACGACCCTTAAAGGGTTGCCGCACCACAACTCACACCACCGCAACTCACACCACCGCAACTCACACCACCGCAACTCACACCACCGCAACTCACACCACCGCAAAGTCGCTCAGCCTCTTACCGGATCACCTTGCTTCCAGGGAGAAGGACAAATCTGGTCGACTTGTTCAAAATGCTCCTCGGGAATCGTGACCGCCAAACTGGCAACCGCATCGTCGATTTGTTCGGCTCGCTTCACGCCAACCACGAGCGACCTCACTGCCGGCTGCCGGAGGGCCCAGGCCAATGCGTAATGAGTCAGTGAACAATCGATTTGGGTAGCAAGCTTTTCGATGGCTTCAAGTTGATCGAACAGAGGTTCGCTCATCTCGGCCACCCAACCTGGTTTTTCCGAAGCACGAGAACCCTTCGGAGGTGCCTGGTTGCGACGGTACTTGCCGGTCAGCAGTCCAGCCTGCAGAGGTTGATAGGGGGTGACTGCAATATCGTGCTCCTCGCAAAACTCCAAATCATGCTGAAAGTCCCGCTTCAAGAGGCTGAGCGGAATCTGCGAGGCCACAATCGGGAGATACCCGCGGCGATCGGCAATCCAGAGCGACTTGCACAATTGGGCTGCCGAGTGATTGGATATGCCAACGCAGCGAATTTTTCCCTGGCGATGAGCCATCTCCAGCGTCTTCAAGGTTGTTTCCAGGGGGGTCTCTTTGTCGGGCCAGTGGGGAATGTAAAGATCAATGAAGTCAGTCTGGAGGTACTTCAAACTTCGCTCAAGCTGCCCCATGATATGGTTGGCTGAGAGTCCCCGGTCCTGCGGCCCCGGTCCCACCGGTGCCCCCACCTTGGTGGCCAGCACGACCCGGTCGCGCCGATCGCGAATCGCAGCGCCGCAGATCTTCTCGGCAACGCCACCAGCACTGCCCAGTACCCGGTCATAACCTTCATAGACGTTTGCCGTATCGATAAAATTGATACCTGCATCGATGGCGTGATGCACTAGCCGCACGGCATCCGATTTACCGACCGGAGAACCAAATGTCATGGACCCCA
>JAKVCB010000092.1 GCA_022448345.1 Pirellulales bacterium | reverse complement strand
ATCCCAAGTCTCACCGATTACCGCTATCGACCCACTCAGAAGTCTCGGGCCCGGTGTACTCTGCACTCGGCCTGATAATCCGGTTATTGGCGCGCTGCTCCTTCACGTGCGCTGCCCATCCGGTAACCCGTGACATCACGAAAATCGGCGTAAACAATTTTGTGGGAATTCCCATGAAGTGATAGGCCGAGGCATGAAAGAAATCGGCATTACAAAACAGCTTCTTTTCCCGCCACATCACCTCTTCGCAGCGTACCGAGACCGGGTAGAGGATCGTATCTCCCGCCTCTGCGGCCAACTTCTCCGCCCAACCCTTGATGATCACATTGCGAGGATCCGATTCCCGATAAATGGCGTGGCCAAAACCCATCACCTTCTCTTTACGCTCCAGCATGCCGAGCAGGACTTGTTCTGCTTCATCCGCCGACTGCCAGCTTTCGATCATATCCATGGCGGCTTCGTTGGCACCCCCATGCAATGGCCCGCGCAGGCTGCCAATCGCACCGGTGATGCAACTGTACATATCGGACAAGGTGGAAGCGCAAACCCGGGCCGTGAAAGTGGAAGCATTAAACTCGTGCTCCGCATAAAGGATGAGAGAGACATTCATCACCTGGCTAAACAGGTCATTGGGCGGCTCACCGTGAAGCATATGCAGGAAATGGGCACCGATAGAATCATCATCCAGGGCGGTATCGATACGCTTGCCCTCATTGGAGTAGCAATACCAGTAACAGATAATCGAAGGCAGGATGGCCAACAGCCGATCAATGATCTCGTCCTGCTGATCAAATGAAGATTCGGGTTCTAAATTGCCCAGCATCGAGCAACCGGTGCGCATCACGTCCATGGGATGGGCTGTTGCTGGAATTCGCTCTAAAACATCCTTGAGGGCTTGTGGAAGCTCCCGCAATGATTTGATTTTACCTACATAACTATCCAATTCATCCTGCGTTGGCAGATGCCCCCGAAGCAACAGGTAGGCCACTTCCTCGAACCTGGCCTTTTCAGCCAATAGCGAAATATCCAGTCCTCGGTAAGTGAGCCCGGTTCCAGTTTTACCCACTGTACAGAGTGAAGTTTCTCCGGCCACCTGACCACGCAGTCCAGCTCCGGCTAATTTTTTATCTGCCATTTTTTGTTCTCCAAGTCCCTTCTTTGCTCTATCTCTCCGGTTTGCTTAACCAGTCAAACCGCTTAAAGGAATTTAGTGACTGGCTTTCTTTTACAAAATGCGCGTCTGCTGTTTCTCGACCAGCAAGCCAAGCCGGGTACTTCATAAGGCAACCTGCGGTACGCATCTGTCTATTATCTAAAACCACCGCCTGATCCCCCATTGATGGATGGAATTAGCCCGACAAACCTCCCAGGCGGCTTGCCCATGGACGCGAACGCGCCGGGAGAATAGAGGACTTCGGTAACGTCGGCAAGCGGAAATCATGCCCTCAAGCTACCTCAAGATCTGCAGGTCAATGAGCCAATTGTGAAAAAACCGTTACCAGTGTCCATAAAAACAGGCAAACCCCGTATTGTTTCCGGCCGGGCATAAGACGGAATGGCGTAAAATTTCCACCAGTTGGACAAACAGGATCCTGGAGTCCAGCTCCCATAAAACCGACCCGCGGATCCAGGCAGACAGGTCCTTGGTATCGGAAGTACTCCGCGTCAGTAAAGTGCATGGCCAGGTCAGCCTTTCGGCCAGCTAGCCGACTTGTCCCGTTTCGCGAACATCCACCAGCCAGGAGAGACTAACAGGGAAACGCGCCCAGTACTGTGTCCAATGCTCATATCCGTAATGGCCCCATCCGGTGTCCTACGACCGAGCCCCTCCGTGCCATCCGAAGCGTACAGCCATCTGGTAGGGCGACTCGTTCCGCCGGACAGAAAACTTTTCGAGAACTATGTGTGCCCCATTTGGTTGATATGAAACTGCATGTAAATCATGATAAGGTGGTAATGCCCCTACTTTTTCCGGGTTGTTTTCACCGTGCTGATTTTTCCCCACAGCAATTCGCTGCTGGACTACAAACAAGACATGAGAAGACACCAAACCTCCACCGTCGTGTTCCTACTGGTTTGCCCAGGCCTATGCGGGACGTACGCCACGCGTGCCGAAACTACGCCGTCGCCCGACCACCGCTACCTGTTCATTACAGATGAACATATCCGGCACATCCATCAACTTGAGCGGGTCGTAAACCAACCCTCCAAGCTCTCCGACAACCCCGTCATCAAACCTGAGCATCCGTGGGAATCGCGATATGTCCATCATGCTGGTACCGTTACGTACGATGAGCAGGAGGGATTTTTCAAGTATTGGTACACATCGGGAACCGACCCGAATGTCGAACTGACCTACGAAGGTGGTAGCTACCCCCGCGGAGCAAGCGTGGTTTGTTACGCTACTTCCCAGGATGGGATTCACTGGAAGAAACCGAATCTCGGCCAGGTACAGTGTGACGACTCGAGGGACAACAACATATTGAAGCTTGGCAAATATTCGCCCCAGGGGGTGGCGGTCCTTGATGACCCCAAAGATCCAGATCCCCAGCAACGGTACAAGGCTATTTATTGGGATCACGTTCCCATGAAACTGCGAGAACAGGGAATCGGTGGTGATCTCGACGGAACCTGGGTCGCTTTTTCTCCAGACGGCATCCACTGGAAAGATTATCAACACAACCCCGTGCTACGTGGATACAACGACTGCGACCTGTGCATCGTCCAAGACCCTCTCTCAAGTCGCTACCTGGCCTACGGAAGGTTCGGGTTCAATCGAACCGTTGCCTGCACGACAAGCTCCGACTTTCTCAACTGGTCGACTCCGCGGCAGGTGCTGGAACCAGATCGCCAGGAACTCTCGGGACCGTGGCCGCTGACGCAGTTTTATGGCATGACGGTCGACATGTACGAGGGCTTATACCTGGGATGCCTGAAAATCTATCGACCTGGTTCCGATGGCAGAATCGACAGCCAACTTGCCGCCAGTCACGATGGCGTCCACTGGCAGCGTGTCGGTAATCGCCAGACATTCCTGCCCCTCGGTGCACCGAACCAGTGGGATGATGGCATGGTACGTACCGCCCAACACTACATTACCCGCGGCAATCAACTCTACCTTTATTACGGCATGGTCAGCGGCCCACATGCTGGCGCACTCTATCCGGACAAAAACATCCAGCGGAGATGGCCGAATGCTATTGGCCTGGCCCTGCTACGACGCGATGGGTTTGTCTCTCTCGACGCAAAAGAGCAGCGAGGATCTTTGCTTACCAAACCTATCATGCTCGACGGGCGCCAACTGCACCTTAACGTCAACGTCGAAGCAGGAGGCGAGGCGCGGGTGGTGGTATGCAACCCCTGGGCCTCACTGGAAGACTTTCATGCTACGCGCGAAAATGACATTCCACAGTACGGCCAACCTGGACACAATGACTACAACCATGACGACGATGGGCGCGTGCTGATCAGCCAGGCATCAGACCCCATTACAGGCGACCATGTCGATGTCGTGGTAAAATTTCCTGATACCAGCCTGGCCAGACTCGCAGGCAAAGTGGCTGCCCTGCGAATTGAACTGAGCAAAGCAAAGCTCTACAGTTTCTACTTCAAGTAAGGTGGGCAACAAAGTCGCAACCTGACAAATCCCTCCACCAAGGGCGCAGGGTTTCCTCCCCACGTAAAAGAACCGCACCTAAACAGCGGACAACAACTGCGGTAGATTTTTTCTGCATGCTACGGATTGACGGCAAATGGCTCCCTATTTTCGGCCCCAGGCAAAATTATTGCTTTTGGCCACGAAAGCGATTCAAATGAACTTTACGCGCAACTATAATTATCCGTAGTCCTTTTTACCCTCCCAAGCATTGCCGCCCGGCTGACGGTAACGCCACAGTCTTCTTTCGACACTGGTCTTAGACTGCGGATTGCCACCGTCTCCATTCCGCAGTGACCCCACCATTGAATCTACTCTGAAATCCACTATGCAATATCGACGAATTCTTCTTCTTCTTCTTCTGCTAACTTCCTGCTGCATCCTCACTGCAGTGACCAACCGGACAACTTGCCTTGCGGCGACCAAGCTGACCGAACTGCCGATCTCGACCTGGTGCGCGATTCCTGGGGCAGGGTTTGACAGCCCGGTGACTGGCATCGTTTACAATCGTGCTACGGCCCCCTGCTGTGGGATGCCGCTGGGGGGAGTGGCAACCGGTTGCATCGACATCGATACCCGCGGGGTGTGGGGCTACAGTTCGCTGTTCAACGGGTGGGACGACTTCTTCTACTTCAACGCACGGATCCCGCGCATGAACCCAAAGCCCGAACCTATGTTTGGGCTTGCCGTGGGAGGACAAACCTGGGCTTTGGCTCCGGAAGAATTTATCCGAGGTGACTCTGTCCCCTGGTGTACCGAGCCCCACAATCCGGGCGTATGGACCAGCGACCCCAAACCGCGCGTGAAACGGCTGCCATCGCCCAAACTCAACGGGGTCATAGCGGCTGGAGAAGTCCTTTACTGGGGCCACTTTCCCATCGCTGAACTCGACTACATTACGGAAGCTCCGATCCAGGTAAAGGTGCGCGCCTTCACTCCTTTCTTTCCGGGAAACTCGGTCGAATCCAACACGCCCGGTGCGGTGTTTGAAGTGCGACTCAGGAACCGTACATCCTCCCCCCAAACGGGCAGTATTGCGATGAATTTTCCCGGCCCCAATTCACGCGAAGCCCGCAGCGACGAATTCACTCGCAAAGAAATCCGAGACCAGTTCCAGGGAACTGTCGTTACCTCCCGCGCAGGGGTCAGTTATGCGCTTGGCACTATCGACGAAGCAAAAACCCGACTCGGTGCAGGGCTTACCATTCATGAAAACGCCTGGTCGCAATTTGGTTCGCACCTCCCGCAGCCTGTATTTCGCGCCGAGGGCGATTCCCACTACTACCAAACAGGCAGTTCGAGTGCGGCGGTCGACTTTTCGCTTGAGGGGGGTGAAGAAAAAACGGTCCGTTTTGTACTCGCCTGGTACGCTCCGGTGTGGGAAGGCGCCGAAAAAAGACACCCTGGTGCCCAGCCAACCACAACCTGGAATACTCCCGAGTGGATGGGCGAGACCAACTATTTTCGCCAAATGTACGGGGCCCGCTATGTCAGCGCGACAGACGTCGCGATGCGCATGGCAGCCGAGCACCAGCAGATGCTCAACCGCATCCTGGCATGGCAACAGGTGGTCTACGAATCGTCACTGCCAGGCTGGCTGCAGCATGCACTGCTGAACAACCTCTGCCTCATTCCTGAGAACGGATATTGGGCTCAGCCTCAAAGCCCGCTGCCTGACTGGGCCTTTCCGGGCGGGATCTACGCACTTAATGAAAGTTCCCGTGGTTGTCCTCACCTGGGAAACATGCCCTCGGAATGGTATGGCACACTCGCTTTGACCTACCTCTTCCCCGATCTACACGAACTGGAACTTCGCGCCTTTCGCGAATATCAATCCGAAGAAGGAGAGGCCCCGTTTGCGATAGGCAAAATCCATGGCCTGCCCGACTGCGTGACTCCTGAATACTACTGGCAAAAATCGCTCAACGGCTACTGTTATGTCGACATGGTCGACCGCCTCTGGCAACGCACTGGCGACCCAGACATCCTCCAGGATTATTACGATTCGGTGAAAAAGGCGACAGCCTATACCATCGGACTAAGCACCAAGCCAGGCGCCCCCATTCGCATGCCGGATGATGGCGGCATGGAATGGTTTGAACACGGCGAATGGGCCGGCATGGCAACCCACATGGGTGGACTGCGATTGGCAATGCTACGGATGGCCGAACGGATGGCTATCACCATCGGCGACACACCCTTTGCCGAGCAGTGCCGCCGGTGGTTCGATGAGGGATCCAACGCAATGGAAACTCAGATGTGGACCGACGAGGCAGGCGGATACTACCTTAATTTCTGGGAACCAGAAACAGGCCGCAAATCTGACGACGTCATGGGCTATCAACTCGATGGCCAATGGTCTGCGCTTTCCCATGGGCTTCCCGGTGTGTTTCGGGAAGATCGCATCAAAAAAGCATTGGGAACGATTACCCGCTGCAACATTGCTTTAACACCGGAGGTAGGTGCTGCGAACTTTTGCCGACCCGATGGCTCGCCATTGACCAAGAAACAGACTGAAAAACAGGAAACGATTGCCGACGTCACCGAGGCAGACGTCGCCCATTACGGAACCTACGCCATGTTCACGGCCGAAGTAGTCATTTTAGGAATGACCTACATGCAGGCGGACGAATATGACTTTGGTCTTGACCTGGTTCGCAAGCATTGGGAAACGCTCATGTGCCGTTCCGGCCATCCGTGGGATTATCCCAACCTGGTTAACGGCAAGACCGGCGAACGGATCTTTGGCACCGATTATGGACAAGGCATGATGCTCTGGGCCTTGCCGGCGGTGATCGAAGGCAAAACCATTGCCGAGTTTTCCGCGCCTGACGGACTGGTCGATCGGATCATCCGTGCAGCCAACCCGGAGTGAGCCTGGGCCGCAAGATTTTTTGCGCATCGCGACTGCCAGAATACCGGCGACCTAAAGCGGCGCCTTCAAAAACAGTTGCGCCTCGCCCCGCGACAAGTTGGCGTCTTTTACCCTGAGGTATTAAAACACTGCACCGTCCTCCAGCGGCCAATACCATGTCACGCGGTTGTGGCACCCTGGCCAGAGACTCTAGACCAAACGGTAATCTGGCTTGAAAGCAGCCCGGTTGTCGTCCGCCGGGTGCATCGTTTAGAATTTCGTGCGGTGCTTACTACGGGGCCACAGTCGAAGCCCAACGGGGCACGATGACAAATCGTCGTCCGGGACAGGGGCCGTCTTGCCATGCCTGAAGGCGCAAACTTGACAGCCAGTTCTGCGCTTTGGATACGCCCTCAACCGAACCGGGCAATACCAGCCCGATCCGCAACCAACTGGTCGACGCGGGCGACTCACAAGATCCTTTACGGCAACAGTTGAAGCGGGCTACGCCCCGATTTGTCCATGAGCAATTACCGAATAGGAGTCGACATCGGAGGCACCTTCACCGACCTGGTCATGATGGATGACCAAAGCGGTGCATTGCGGGTGGTAAAACTATCCAGCACGCCGCACGACCCGTCGGTCGCATTCATCGAGATTCTCAAACGGGTTTTGCGCGAAAGCAAAGAACCTCCTGAGTCGGTTGGTTATCTGGTGCACGGCACGACGGTCGCCACCAATACCATCATCGAGGAAAAAGGGGCAAAAGCCGCCCTATTGACCACCGATGGCTTTCGCGACGTCCTGGAAATCGCCCGCCAAATCCGGCCCCGACTCTACGATCTGTTTTGCGAAAAACCCCGCCCACTCGTTCCCCGCCAACTTTGCCGTGGTATTCCCGAGAGGTTAAATTTTGCGGGTGAGGTTCAGCAGCCGCTCTCCGAAGAAGCTCTTCAGAAGGTGGTAGTAGAACTGGCGGACGAAGGCATCGAATCGATCGCCGTGTGCCTGCTGCATTCCTACAAGAACCCGGCCCACGAGCACCGCATTGAACAAATCCTCAGCGAACTTCTGCCTGAGGTATCCGTTTCGCTCTCCTCGGAGTTGTGCCCCGAGATGCGGGAATACTTCAGGGCAAGTACAACGGTGATCAACGCGATCCTGATGCCCGTGGTCGGTCGCTACCTGGAGCGGCTCCAGTCGCGGCTGTCGGAGGTTGGCATGGAAGCCGGACTGCATCTGATGACCTCTGCCGGAGGAACCGTTTCCGCCGAGGTCGCAGCATCTCAACCGGTGCAATTGATCGAGTCAGGTCCTGCCGCCGGCGTGATTGCCGCCACCTACATTGGCCGCCAGGTGGGAATCGACAACCTGATCAGCTTTGACATGGGAGGCACCACCGCAAAAGTAGGGCTGGTCGAAAATGGCCTACCCAAGATCTCGCCTCACTTTGAAGTTGGCGCGGCCGCGGTGGCCGACAACAAGTCCGCTGGATATCCGGTGCGAACGCCCGTCGTCGATCTCGTCGAGATCGGGGCCGGAGGAGGGAGCATCGCCTGGGTTGACCCGGGAGGAGCGCTAAGGGTTGGCCCCCAAAGCGGCGGCGCCGACCCTGGCCCGGCCTGCTATGGCAAGGGACAGACAGAGCCCACCATCACCGACGCAAACCTTGTTCTTGGCCGACTCAACCCCAACTACTTCATCGGGGGTGAAAAATCGTTGGACCGGGGCCTGGCTGAAAAAGCCGTCCAAACCATTGCCGACCAGTTGGGAATGCCGCTGGTCGAAGCAGCCAACGGGATTGTCGAGATCGCCAACGCCAAAATGCTGGCCGCGATTCGGTTAATTTCAGTTCAGCGGGGCTTCGATCCACGCGATTTTGTCCTGGTAGCCTTTGGCGGCGCAGGCCCACTGCATGCCGGCGCGCTGGCTACAGGAATGGGAATGAAAAGAGTCCTGGTACCGATGAGTCCGGGGGTTACCTCGGCACTCGGATTGCTGGTCAGCGATATCCGGCATGACTTTGTCCAAACATCGATCGGCGCGACTGACAACATCGACTGGACGGTGTTGAATCGAATTTTCCGCGAGCTGCAGGAAAAAGCCCGAGGGGTCATGGCCACCGAACAGATCGCAGAGACAGACCAGCGTTTCGATCATTTTCTCGACATGCGATACATCGGACAGTCATACGAATTGAAAGTGGCAGTCCCGCAGCGGACCCTGCAGCAGGCCGACGCTGCGGAACTGAACCAGCGTTTCTACCAACAGCACGAGCGCGCCTACGGATATTCCACGTCAGACCAACCGACTGAAATTGTGAACGTCCGCGTTTCAGCCACTGGCTCCATCGCTCGTCCACAGCTCCGCATCGTTGAGAAAGGTGGGCTCGACAGTAGCGGCGCCCGAAAAGATTGCCGCCAGGTCTACTTTTCCGAGGCCAAGGAGACCTTGCCCTGCGAAGTCTACGATCGCTATCAGCTGAAGTGTGGCAACCGGATCGCAGGGCCAGCCATTATTGAAGAAATCGATTCGACCGTGCTGATCCACCCTGGCGGTCATGCGGATGTCGATCGATTTGGAAACCTGGTAATCGAGACGGGAGCAGAAGCATGACCAACGACTGCCGTAGCGAAATAACGGGAGCAACGCCGTGATGGACCCGATTCAATTTGAAGTGATGCGAAGCGCGTTTGACGCCGCTGCCGACGAAATGGCCGCAGCGCTGCGAAAAGCGGCTTTCTCGACAAACATCAAGACGCGCGCCGATTTTTCTTGTGCCCTGTTTGACAGCCAGTTGAGACTCACTGCCCAGTCGTTTTCTCAACCAATCCACCTGGCGTCGATGGCAAGACTGGTCCCGGCAGCGGTCCTCCGCTATGGGACCGATCAACTGTCCCCGGGCGACGTGCTGATGACCAACGATTCGCACCATGCGTCGATGCACCTGAATGACATCTGCCTGATCGCACCCTATTTTGATGGCGATCACTTGCAAGGCTACGCAGCCGCGGTTGCACACCATGTCGACATCGGGGGTATGGCACCGGGCGGATTGTGCGTCTCCCGCGAAATTTACCAGGAAGGCGTGATCATTCCGGTCGTCAAACTGATCGATGGCGGAAACATTCTTGAAGACGTCTTGAACCTGGTTCTGGCCAACATTCGTTCACCCCATCAAACCGGCGGCGACATTCGCGCCCAGATCGCTGCAGTCAAACTGGGCCAGAAACGGATGGCGCAAATTACCGATCGCTTCGGCGGCGCAACGCTCAAACAGTTTACCGAAGAGATGATCGAATACACGACCCGCTGGGCGCGTCGTGAGATTACCCGACTCCCCCAAGGAGTGTTCCAGGCCGAGTGCTTTTTGGACGACGACGGGATTGATGACCGTCCGATCCGCCTGGCACTGAAGGCAACCGTCGCCGATGGCCAGGTCGCTTTCGACCTGACTGGCTCCGATCTACAGCGGCCCGGCCCCATGAACGCCAATCTCACCTACTCTTTTTCTGCCGTCACCTATGTCATTAAATGTCTTATTGATCCTGACATTCCCAACAACGACGGCTTCTACCGGCTGATTACCGTCGACGCGCCACCTGGCACCGTCGTCAATGCATTACCGCCTGCTGGCATTGTGGGGGGCAACGACATAGCAATTCGACTCTGTGACTTGGGCTTTCGTGCCTTCGCATCGGCGCTGCCTGATCGAGTTGCCGCGTGCTCCAAGAGCATTATTTGCAACATGGGTTGTGGCGGCCAGGATCCACGGAAGGATTCCTACTACACGTTTATGGAGACCATCTGCGGCGGCTATGGTGCGCGCCCCGACCGAGACGGAATGGACGCCGTGCAGCCACACATCCAAAACACCGAAAACTCGGCCATTGAGGAAACCGAAAGCCAATACCCCATGCAAATTGTCCGCTACGAATTGCTTGCCGACTCGGAAGGACCAGGCCGATTTCGCGGTGGATTGGGAGTGCGACGCGATTGGAAATTCACCGATCACGCCGCAACGGTCACCATCTTCTCCGACCACGCCAAGTTTGCGCCGTGGGGACTCTTTGAAGGAGGCGAGGGGGGGGCGTCCCGTTACATCCTTAACCCCGAAACTGAGGCGAGTGAACTCCCCTCCAAAGGCACGCTCACCCTCCAGCCAAATGACGTCATCAGCTATCGAACGCCCGGCGGCGGCGGTTATGGCCCCGCCTCTGACCGTGATCCCGAAGCGGTACTCCAGGACGTGATCCAGGAAAAGGTCACCAGCGAGCGGGCCCGCGACGCGTACCAGGTGGTGGTCGACCCCCAGAAGCGACAGATTGATGTGGAGGCCACCGAACGCCTACGCGGAGATACCCGAAAAACATCGTGACCGAAAAGTATCGCGAATGTTTTAGCCATCGCGTCTTTTTGCCAGTGCGTCGCGCCGGGGGCACCTCGCAACCTGAACGTCAACGGTATCCCGACCCACTAGTCTTGCGACTTCCAGGAAAAGGCCCCCGCCTGACTGCTGGATAGAATCACGTCCAACTGCTCCTTCTCAAACGGAATCCCAAATACTTCAACCAGGCCCTTGATCGTTTCTGGCCGCACGGCCTCGATCCCGCCAAATGCCGTCTGGGCCGCATGGGTGATCTGAAACTGCCGCCGAACTTCCTCCATCTTCGACCACATCATCAATGGACTGTTGGCAGCCACGCTGAACCCATGTGTACCCCATACGACCACTGCAAAACCTTCCGGTTGCTTGACCCGTTTTGCTTCGGCTCCAAGTTGCCGACCAAAGGTTGGGTTGCCCGGAACGGCCTCTTCGAGGTAGCCATACTGCTTTAAATAATCGACTTCCAGGAAACAAGCCAACGAATCGTTCAGCGACGCCAGGTCCACGCGCGTACCTTTGCCCTGCATCGTTGCACTCAATTCAGACAAATGCCCGTGCCCGCTGGCAGGCAACTGCGTCTGTGCCATCTGCTCGATGTGACAAAAAATTTCGCTAGTGGCTCGAGGCGCCCCCCACAGTGACACATACGACTTTCCATCCTCACTGACTTGATTCACGCCAATCAAGCGCCGCGGGTCATATTCGGCAATGCCCAACGGTTGCTGGGCTGCCGTACAAACAATGAACCGGCCACGAAAAGCCTCTGGAGCCTGATAGCCATGTGCAAACTCACGACTGCCTGGCGAATTTCGCTTCATGGCCTCGTATTCTGAAGGTGCCTCCGGTAGCAACAAAGCCGCATTGCCGGAATTCCCTGGATTAAATGTCGAACGAAACATTTCAGCACAAGTGTGCTGAAAATCGGCAAGTTCAGGGGCAAGTGTTTTGCCCATGCCCTGGGATTCCCAGTAGGAAGATAATCGCTCATGTTCTGACAAACCCAAATATTGCTGCAGCATCTCATTCATGATTGGTAACTTTTGCAAATCTTTCTGGTGTTTTTTCTCGGCTGTGGTCGATCCATTGTGGAAACTACTGGCACCCACCTGAACATCTAAGACGAACCACGTCAAGCTGGAAGTGCACGCCGTTGAAACAACAACCCACACGCTGTACAGTCGTCGTACGACACAAAGGCCAACCAAGCCAGTGCCTTTTTGTTGAAAACCTGCCGCTACGGCAACCAAGCAACCGTGTTCAAGTATACCCGCTAACGTCATCGTTCGCTTTACAAATACTATTAAAAGGAGACACCAGGTGACGAACAAAAAACTTCGCTTTGCCGTGTGTGGCACGGGCGACTTTGGGCCCCAGTTTGCCAGGTACCTCAACGAAGTTGCCGAAGTGGTTGCGATCTGCGACCCCAGCCCCCAATCCCGGGAATATTTTAACAATGAAACCGGCCTGAAACTCCCCGCATTCGAGAACCACCAACAACTGCTCGACGAAGTCGACGTCGATGCGGTCGCCATCACCAGCCCAAACTTCACGCATAAAGAAATTGCCGTCGCCGCAGCACTGGCAGGAAAACATGTCTATTGCGAAAAGGCCATGGCGAACACAGTGCCCGAGTGCTGGGAGATGGTACGTGCCTGCGAAAAGGCGAACGTACGCTTGATGGTCGGGCACAAGCGTCGCCTGCGTCCGCCCTGGGGTCGCATGATTGAACTGCAGGCGCAGCTGGGCCAGGTGCTCTCGATCACCTCGTGTGCTTATTACGACGCCCGACCCTACAACCATCAGGGTTGGTGGACTCGCCGCGAGACGTGCGGAGGCACATTGCCGGTGATCGGTGTGCATATCGTCGACTGGATGCGAGCCATGTGCGGTGACGTTGTCACTGTTCGGGCGTTGCCTGCACCCCAGGTTGATCCGCGATACGATTTCCCCGACACGCTTCACGTTTCACTGCAATTTGCCTCCGGTGCAATCGCAACGCTCAACGTGTCGATGGTCTACCCACTTTTAAAATTCCGCGAATCGGGCGGACCGATGGTCGTTTGCAAAAACGGGGCAATGCGTTTTGTGCCCGCCATGGAACACCTCGACCTGACCTGGCAGAGCCGTGACGACACAGAGCCCCATTTTGAGCGGTTTGACGACCTGGGGTTCAACCACGCTTTCCGACAGGAAGCTGGTGACTTTGTCCGTTGGATCCAGGATGGGACCACACCCTGCTTGACCTGGGAAGAGGGACTGCGGTGTGTCGAGGTCATGGAAGCCGCCCTTCGGTCGGCCGACGAAAACGGTACAGTCCTGTCGTTGCCCCTTTACCCGGACCTCGAAAATCCGTCCTGACAACTTTTCATGCGATCCAGCCCCACTGTCCGGTCGCCTCGCTTTTTGTGGAATGTGAAAACGGGATTGGTTTTCTACACCTGGCGGCGGCTCGTCAGGCGAAGAACTGCAGCCGCATACAGCGACCTCAGCTTGGCAAATTCGCCCAGGAGTGCTACTCTCCAGGCGGCTTTTCCCCAGAACCGCCAGCTGTGGCCAGTTGATTCGTAGCTGGTCCTTACCGGCAAAGCCAACGAGCCGGTCCTTACCGGCAAAGCCAACGGGCCGGTCCTTACCGGCAAAGCCAACCCAGTACCGACACCAAAAGCAGGGTGCCTCCTCTGATGGTCGAAACGCTTGTCGAATTATCTTCATCGTGGACCTTCGACAACAGCCGTGACCTGCTTGCCTACATCGGACCCGGCGCAGGACTTGCCATTGCCGGTTCATTCCTGGCCATCCTGATCGCCGTACTGATGGCACTGGTGGCCATTTTCACCTGGCCGTTCCGCCTCCTGTGGCGTCTACTCCGCGGAAAACGACGACGGCCTGGTGAAGCCAAGGTTGGGCGTGTCGTGGTGCTTGGCCTGGACGGGCTTGACGCAGACCTGACCGAAAAATTTCTCGAGGAAGGATTATTGCCAAACCTTGCGACATTGCGAGGCCAGGGGGCCTATCGCCGCTTGGGGACTACCTACCCGCCACTCTCGCCGGTCGCCTGGTCAAGCTTTTCAACCGGTTCCAATCCAGGCAAACACAATATTTTTGATTTCATCAGCCGCAACCCGGCAACCTACGGTCCAGTGATTTCCTCAGTTCACATTCGCCCGCCGCGGCGAACCGTGCCGATCGGTCCGTATCGACTCCCCATATCAGGAGCCCAAATCCGAGGTTTGCGCAAAAGCAAGCCGTTCTGGTCGGTCCTGGGGGATGCCGGCGTGTTCAGTGCCATACTCCGCGTTCCGATTACTTTTCCGTGCGACAAGTTTGATGGCGTGCAACTGGCCGCGATGAGTGTACCCGATGTACTGGGCACCCAGGGAACCCACTTTCGTTATGTCCAGACCAACGGTGAGTCGGCCAACAAACCAGGCACAAGCAAACCGGCCAAAGGGGAGTCGAGTGACTCCTACGGGGCCGGGCAATGCCTGCCTCTTCAACCACAGGGCAACGTGCTGGCCGGACATTTGCAGGGCCCTGCCAATCCGTTGCGTGGAGACGCAGAAGAGGTTCGGATTCCCTTCACGGTGAAACGGATATCTGACCAAAGGGCAGTACTCACCATCGGACCGCAGCGACTGGAACTGATCGTTGGCCAGCACAGCGAGTGGACACGCGTCACGTTTCGCCTCGCGCCGGCCGTCAAGCTGCGCGGGATCTGTCGATTTAATTTACGACAGATCAAACCGCACCTCGAACTCTACTGCACGCCGATCCAGTTTGATCCAGCCTCACCGGCCATGCCAATTTCCCACCCGCCCACCTACGCGCACTACCTGTCCCGCCGGCAAGGACTGTTTTCGACACTCGGACTTGCCGAAGATACGTCCGCCCTCACAGACGGCACCCTCAGCGAAGATACTTTTCTGGAGCAGGCATACCAAATCCACGACGAACGACGGCAAATGTTTTTTGATGCCCTTGAGCGGGTCCGCCAGGGACTGGTCGTGTGCGTCTTCGATGGACCCGACCGGATTCAACACATGTTCTGGCGTTTCATGGACCCTGGTCACCCGGCCCTCGGCGATCAACCCAACACGCATGCCACGGCGATCCGCGAGATGTACCAGAAGATGGATTTACTAGTGGGCGAAGCCCGCGAGAAAATCGGGCCCGACACGGCCTTCTTCGTGATGAGCGACCACGGCTTTAAGCCATTTCGCCGTAATGTCGACCTGAATCGCTGGTTGTTGGAAAATGGCTATCTGCACCTTAAAGATGGGGCCCAGGCATCCCCCCACAGCTACCTGGCCGATGTCGACTGGCAGCAGACGCGCGCGTTTGCCGTAGGGCTCAGCGGACTGTTCATCAATGAACAGGGCCGGGAAAGCCAGGGGATCGTGCCAGCCGGAACTGAAAAAGACCAACTCGTCTGTGAAATCGCCGAAAAGTTGACCGGATTGGTCGACCCGGACGACGGCACCGTGGCGATTCACGAGGCGGTCCCCCGGGAGCGGGCCTACCACGGGCCGTACGTCGAAGGTGCCCCAGATATCGTGGCTGGGTATAATGTGGGATACCGGGTCTCGTGGGACTCGGCGGTGGGTAAAACCAGCCCCACGGTTTTTTCCAACAACGTCAAACCGTGGAGTGGCGACCACTGCATTCATCCCGCACTTGTACCAGGTGTCCTGTTTTCCAGCATACCGCTGGAGGACTCCGATGCCCACATTACCGACCTGGCACCCACGACCTTGGACCTGTTGGGGGTACCCACACCCGGATATATGGATGGTAAATCCCTGCTGTGCA
>JAKVCB010000091.1 GCA_022448345.1 Pirellulales bacterium | reverse complement strand
GCCCGCAACGAACTGGGGCAGCAGGCAGAATCAACTTTCAGTCAGGTCGCAGAACAGGAGGACGACGCTCAACCTGCCGGAATGCCCGTGGCGCTACATCGGCTCGATGGCCCGCAATCTCTCGGTGTTGGTAGCGAAGGTCTGCTGCGGGGCGATCTGATCACAGAACCTTCTGAATCGGAGGTGTCGCTACCCCTTACAAAGCCGTCTGCACTGCAGATTCACAACCGCTACCTGGTAGTAGAGACCGACGATGGCATGGAGATTATCGACCAGCATGCCTTGCATGAACGGATCCTCTACGAGCGGATTCGCAAGAAAGTGGAGAATGAGCCGCTAGAATCACAAAAACTGCTTGTTCCAGAGCCGGTTGATTTGACAGCCAGCGAAGCGGCCCGCATTCTTGAGCAGCGTGAGCTGCTGCAAAGGCTTGGCCTTGAAGTCCAACCATTTGGGGGTGAGACGGTCCTGGTGGCCAGTTATCCGGCCATGTTGGCCAAGATTCGCCCAAGCGAGGTGCTCCGTGAGTTGGTGGGGTGTTTAGAAGTCGCCGGGAGTGACCCCGAGCCAACGACCCTCCTGGAGGATTTGTTGCACAGTATTGCGTGTAAAGCTGCAGTAAAATTTGGTGATCCGCTGGTTTCGGACGAGATTGACGCCTTGCTGGCCGATCGCCATCTCATCCGTGACGGTCACCATTGTCCGCACGGGCGTCCCACGACGCTGATGTTCACCCGCCAACAACTCGATCGACAATTCAAACGGATTTGATCTGCATTCCGATTTACCGCAGAATGGAACCGGCTGGTATCGCAACCGGGCGATACCAGAGCAATTATCTTCCTCTTGAAAAGTGGTCAACCTGTTCATGATTTGCGTCAGTATCGGCCGTAGTCGGCATAAGCACATGATGATTGAGCACAAGCATCTGGTGGAACAGGGAGCAGAGCTCGTCGAATTGCGTCTCGATTACGTGACAGCACGAGTCAACATTCAACGCCTGCTAAAAGATCGCCCCTCGAAAGTTATCGTGACAGTTCGCCGCGAACAGGATGGTGGGAAGTTTACAGGCACGGAAGAGCAGCGGCGCGTCATACTTCGTGAAGCAATTGCCATGGGGGTCGAGTATATCGACTTGGAGGAAGATATTGCCGACGAGATTCCGCGGTTTGGAACCACGAAACGGATTATCAGTTACCACAACTTTCGTAAAACACCCGAGAAGCTTCGCGATTTACATACCCGGCTTGCTGCGAAAGATGCGGATATCGTGAAAATTGCCACGATGGCCCATAATCCACATGATAATCTTCAGATGTTGGAGATGATCCAGCAAAGTGAGATTCCGACCGTGGGTATGTGCATGGGAGATATTGGCACGCCGTCTCGTATTCTGGCGCCGAAGTTTCGAGCCCCATTTGTTTATGCCACCTTTCACCATGAACGGGCATTGGCTCCAGGACAACTTAGTTACGACCAAATGGTTCAGGTCTATCGTCACAACGAAATTAATGAAGAGACGGAAGTCTACGGTGTCATTGCCGATCCAGTGGCTCACAGTTTAAGTCCCCAGATCCACAACGCCGCTTTTGCGGCGGCAGGAATCAACGCGATTTATGTTCCCTTTCGCGTGCAGGTCGATGCGCTTGATCAGTTCGTGGAAGATGTCACGCGGATGGAAGTGCGGGGCCTTAGCGTCACGATTCCTCACAAAGAATCCATTGCCAGGCAACTTACAAAAGTTGATCCGGCGGTAAAAGGAATTGGGGCTGTCAACACGGTATTATTCAAAGACAATGAGGTGTTGGGTTACAATACCGATTACAAGGCGGCGATGGACAGCCTTGAAAATGCTTTGGGAGGAGTTGGGAAGCGTCCCAGTCCATTGAAGGGAAAGCGCGTACTCGTCATGGGAGCAGGTGGGGTCGCACGCGCCATTATGTATGGGCTTCAGCAGCGTGAGGCCATCGTTTGTGTTGCCAGTCGAACACGTGCCCGAGCCGATGCGCTCGCGGAAGCATTCGGAGCAACTGCACTTGAATGGAGTGCGAGGCATGGCCAGGATGTTGAGAGCATTATCAACTGTACGCCAGTGGGTATGCATCCTAATGTTGACGATTCTCCCTACGATAAAGCACATTTTAGGCCGGGGATGGTTGTCTTCGACACGGTCTACAATCCCGAATCGACCTTGTTACTCAAAGAGGCACGGGCTCGTGGTTGCGAGATCATCACCGGAGTGGAAATGTTTATCCGTCAGGCAGCTTTGCAGTATTTTTTGTTTACGGGCAAGGAAGCTCCTACCCAATTGATGCGTGACACGCTCAAACGGGTCATCGGGCCAGTCAAGTTCTGAGAGGGTCTCCCCACGCATGTCGGTGCCTACGCGGATCTTCCTGATTGGCTATCGTGGTAGCGGAAAGACGACCGTTGCCCGGTTGTTGGCCCCACAACTTCAATTCGACTGGGTTGATTCCGATCAGGAGGTCGAAAGGCGGGTTGGTAAATCAATTGCTGCTATTTTTGCTGAGCAAGGTGAAGCAGCTTTCAGAGAACTTGAGACCGAAGTGCTGGTGGAATTGTGCCAACGCGAGAGGACAGTGGTAGCGCTGGGCGGTGGCTGTATTATTCGGACCCAAAATCGCGAATTGATTGCCACTGCTGGGCCGGCTGTCTGGCTTACCGCCCCGGTGCACGTTCTCGGAGATCGATTGCAGGAGGATACTCTCACTCCTTCGATGCGACCTGACCTCACGCCAACGGGTGGACAGCGCGAGATCGAGATAATTCTCCAAGAGCGTATTGGGCTTTATCGTCAATCTGCCACGTGGGAGGTGGACACCGAAGACAAAAGTCCTGCGGAAGTCGTTGCTGCCATCCGTTTGAAATTGGATTTGGATTGTTAGCCACCAGCATTGTCCGTGTAACCTCAGACGTTTAATACCTCGCCGGAAACACCACGCCATGGATTGGTTGCTCAGCATTGAAATGGAGCTTCGCCTTGGGGTGATCTTTGTCCTGGGGACCTGCTTCGGTGCTGCTGCAAATCTTGCCATCAACCGTTGGGCCTGGTGGTCACACACGGTTAGCCCGTGGTCGGCGGGCCCAGCAGAAGCGGCAGCCCGTACCTGGCGTGATCGTCTTCCGGTAGTTGGCTGGCTGAGACTCCGACGCGAGGCAGGTTTTCATAGCGTTGGATTCTGGGTCCGGCCGCTGTGTATCGAGCTTTGTTTTGCAGCAGCACTAACCGGACTTTACTGGTGGGAAGTTGGGCAACTCGGGTTGATCGTGGGGCAAGTTTCTTTGCAGTCAACTTCCGCCCTGCTTGTTCCCAGTTGGGTTCCCCATGCGACCTTCCTCAGTCACACACTCCTTTTGTGGCTGATGGTTGTGGCCAGCTTTATTGATATTGATGAGAAGATTATTCCCGATGAAGTTACCGTGTTGGGCACTCTTGTCGGGCTCGTTTTGGTGACGTTGGTCCCAATGTCGTTGTTGCCAAACGTATCGGGGCCGCTGGCAGATCCTCCCCAAGTTGGCGTTTTGCTCAATGCGGTTTCCAATCTTCCGGGTCCTGTGGCCAGGCATTTGTTTGTCGAGCCGACGACTGCAGTGGCACCCCTCGCTTGGCCATCCATTCTGGAAGCCCGACCCAATGGGGGGTCCCTTGCCATAGGTTTGGCGACCTACTGGCTCTGGTGTTTTGCACTGGTACCTCGAATCTGGCGTGGCCATCGTGGCCCTATGGTTGCCCTGGGGCTGATTGGCCGTCGGGTTACACGTGAGTTGACTCGGCCTCCGCTTATGATCCTTGCCCTTGGCGGCAGTATCCTGATTCCCTGCGGGTGGGCCGTTGGTGGAGGGCTCTGGATCGGCATGCTCACAGGGCTAATTGGCCTGGCAGGAAGCGGCGGGATTGTGTGGGCGGTGCGGATTGTCAGTTCGGGGGCCCTTGGTCGTGAGGCGATGGGGTTTGGCGATGTCACCCTGATGATGATGATTGGGACCCTACTTGGCTGGCAGGCGTGTCTGATTGTATTTTTCCTGGCACCGCTGGCAGGTATTTTGGTGGGACTGCTGCAACTTGCTGTGCGGAAAGATGATGTGATTCCCTATGGACCATTTCTTTGCCTGGCTGCACTTGCCGTGATAGTCCTATGGGTCCCAATTTGGTCCTGGGCAGAGCCTATCTTTCAAATGGGGTGGATCGTACCGATCGCACTGGGTGTTTGCTTGCTACTTTTGGCACTGTTGTTGGGTGTTTGGGCTCGCATCAAGAGGCGTCTCTTTCTACAGGAGTGAGTGCGCGCATCAACAGGTAGACCTGGTTTTTTACCACCGTTTTGCCTTCGAAAACGGCGTTACGCTAGCACGAAATTGCCAACGAACCGCACTTGCAAGCACCAGGGTGCCTTGCTACGCTCCGGCCGCTCCTGTCGAAGAATTCCTGGTTGCAGATTCCGGTTTCTGGACAGAAATCTGTGGCCAGCGAGCCAAAAAATATTACGACACATAGACTGCAAACGTTAGAGAACCTCGTCGTGCGATCGTCCCGGGCCAATCGACTTGTTTTATTCATCTCGCTTTTGAGCGTGATTGGCTGTGGGAGACTCGTGTTTACTCCGACTCCCACAACGCAGCCGGTAGTGACATTAACTCCCGAGCAGCAGCAAATGTTGGCCTTGCAGCAGCAGCAGTCTCAAGAGCGGGTTGTGCAACTCGATCGTAGTAACCAGGAATTGGAGTCGTTGCTGGCGCAGTCCCGCCAGCAAACACAAATTCTTGAGGATCAGCTTACCGCCACCCAAGATCAACTTCGTGGTGCAGCCAATCAGCTTGCAGCCGTACAAGGTGATAATCAACAACTCCGCAATAAAACATCAGCCCTGGCGGCCTCGATTCAGCGGCAAGCAGGTGCCGAAATTCGGGCCAACAACAGTCTTTTGCGGACGTTAACCATCACCGATCTTCCTGGCGTTCAGGTCCGACAGGATGGAGACGTGATTCGCATCGAGATACCCGACGAGCAACTCTTCTATGCAGCGACGCCGCAACTCAAGCCTACCTCGATCAGTTTACTTAAAAGCGTGGGAGCCGATTTGTTGCGAAACTACCCGCAGCAACTCATCGGTATCGAAGGGCACACCGATAACAGCCCAAGGACTTCACCGCAATATCCTACCGGACATCATCTGGCGATTGCTCAAGCGACGGCTGTTTACGACGCCTTGACCCGCACGTTGGGAACGCCGCCCGGTCAACTTTTTGTGATTGGACATGGACCTAACCATCCCATCATGACCAACGCGACTACAGCTGGGAGAGCACGTAACAATCGCATCGAACTGGTTATCTATCCTGAAATAGCGCGACGTTAATGGCTTGGCCCATTTTCGGGTGCTTGACCGGGACCTTCAGATGGTCAAGGCGGTCTGTGGTTACCGCTTGCATCGTCGACTCATTTTGAGGGTACAATAGGTTAGGGTGGTGCCTTCTTGAGCAGGCACCGCTGAGAGGGTTTGTACCGTTGTTTCCTGGCCACTCGACCCAGTTTCAGAACCGTAACCAACTGCCATGATTGCCATTATTGACTATGAAATGGGGAACCTTCGCAGTGTGCAAAAAGGTTTCGAGAAAGGCGGGCATCAGGCGGTTATTACAAGTGATCCGGCCGTGGTTGATGGTGCCAGCCACGTCGTGTTGCCAGGCGTAGGGGCCTTTGCCGATGCAGTTGCTGCGCTCCACCGGCGAAAACTGGTCGAACCGGTCCGGGCCGCGGTGGCTGGGGGAAAGCCTTTTTTGGGCATTTGCCTCGGCCTGCAACTGCTGTTCGAAAAAAGTTACGAAGATGGTGAGTTCGAAGGTTTGGGCATCATTCCTGGAAAAGTTGTCAGGTTTCGCGTGCCAAAAGATTACAAAGTTCCTCATATGGGATGGAATCAGATTGAATTTTGCCGTCGCCCCCCAATTTTTTCCGGTTTGGATGATGGAACCTATTTCTACTTTGTCCATTCCTATTATGTGGTGCCGAGTGATAAGTCCGTGATCGCCACCGAGACCCACTATGCTGCACCTTTCTGTAGTTCAATCTGGAAAGACAACCTCTTTGCGACGCAGTTTCATCCTGAAAAGAGCCAGGCTGATGGGCTGCGGGTGTTGACGAACTTTGCGGAGTTGTAACCACATTCCAAGTCAAATAAAAAGACTTGAATAGGATTCGGATACCCTCAAAGCCAGTGGGCTACAACTTGTGCCATAGCCGCTGGTAATAGAGGGATGCGGGGGCTGGTAATACTTTTGGTAATACCTCAGCTCCAGAACGGACTGAGGCGAAAATCTAACCGCCGGTTTCTCTTGAAAAACAAGCGGAGGGCACGGGACTTGAACCCGCAACCGGTTGCCTGGCACCTCATTTCCAGGGTGGTGCCGCAGTTGGAAAACCTAACCGGTTTCAGTTGTCTTTATTGGCCATACAGTTAGTGGCACCGCTGGATACCTTTTAAGGGATGAGTCGGTGGGGCCAGCCAGGTAAGGTTGGAATTTTCCCTTCACCAGTCGTGCTTCAACCGGTAGGTCCTGGTTTTCGTACCGCACCCGGAAAAAACGCATGTGGACGATGTTGGCATCACCGTTTCTGGTGAATAGTTTAGCCACGTAAAATTTAGTCTACTCCGGTTGGGCACTGGTGTGCCAGTTGCCGAGCAAACCGTGATTTTCGGGACTCGGTATCTCCGGATTTAAATGCCCTATTCTGCTTACCTGGAACAAGTTACGCACTGGGGGGCTGACTTTGGCCACTTGCGATTTGGGGCCAGTTGTGGGATATTTTTGGGTCCTATTCTGTTTGCTTATTTCAATGCTAATCGTCAGAATCTCCCAACTCAAATTGTCAAACGAAATGGCTTTGTGATGGAAGTTTGGCCTGCGATCGATCTCCGTGGTGGCTTGTGTGTTCGGCTCGAGCAAGGTGACTACGCGCGCGAAACGGTGTACGGTGAGGACCCACGAGAAGTTGCCCTGCAGTTTGTCGAGCAGGGGGCTCAATATCTGCATCTGGTGGATCTGGAGGGGGCCCGTGAAGGCTTGCCGGTCAATTTGCCGTCGGTTCAAGAGATCCTTGCGTCGGTGGATATCACCTGTGAGCTCGGCGGAGGGATTCGCGATGAGCAGTCGATTGAGGAGCTGCTAGACTTCGGTCTCGAACGGCTGGTGTTGGGGACCTCTGCCTTGAAGGATCCCGATTGGTTTCGGGAAATCTGCACGAAATTTCCTCATCGACTGGTTTTAGGAATTGATGCTCGAGACGGTCGGATTGCTACGGATGGTTGGTTGGAAACTAGCGACGTAACGGCAATCAAATTAGCATCCCAATATCAGGGGGTGCCTATCGCGGCGATTGTCTATACGGACATCGCCACGGATGGAATGCTTAGTGGGCCTAATATTTCGGCGATGCAGGAAATGCAGAATGCGGTTGACGTACCGGTAGTGGCTTCCGGAGGAGTAACCACGGTCCAGGACGTCCGTCGCCTGGCGGAGGCAGGTATGGCAGGTTGTATTATTGGGCGGGCACTTTATGAGGGGACTCTCACCTTACCCGAGGCGATAGAAGCCGCTCGATGAGATTGTCTTGGCAAGGCTGTGCAGTACCAATTAAATTAAGTGATACTTGCGGTTAGGGTGGCGGAAGTTTTCTGCCGCCGAGTCCTGAACACCTAGTAGGAGTAACCATGGCAAGAAAAGTCGAAGACATCCGCAATATCGCCGTCTGCGGGCATGGGTCGTCAGGCAAGACATCCCTCGTCGACAAGCTGCTTGTGAAAACAGGGGCCGTCAATGCCAATCCCAGCGTCGATGACGGGACCAGCATCTGCGACTTTGACGAAGAGGAAAAACATCACAAGCATTCGATTGAAGCCTCGCTCACACATTTTGACTATGGTGGCAAACATTTTAACGTTATCGACACACCAGGTTATCCCGATCTGATTGGCCAAACCGTGGGCGCATTGCGCGGCGTTGACACGGCACTGATCACCATCGAGGCGCATGGGGGAATCAAAGTCAACACGCGGCGATCCTGGAATGAGGCGGAGAAGGCAGGACTCGGTCGCATCCTCTGCATTACCAAAATGGATGGTGATAACATTGACTTTACCGCATTAATGGACGAAATCAGGGAGGTCTTTGGTAACCAATGTGCCTTGTTCAATGTTCCCATTGGTCAGGGAGCTGATTTGACTGGCGTGGCCAGTGTTATTGATCCGCCTGCGTCAGCTGAGGGAGCGTTGATCGACCCATCAGAACTTAGCGAACCGCTCATGGAATCGATCATTGAGGCAGATGAAAAAGTCATGGAAAAGTATTTTGAAGGTGAAATGCCTTCGAAAGAAATGCTTTCGCAGCTTACGGTCGAGGCCATCAAACAAGGGACCTTGACTCCAATCGTATGCATTTCGACCAAGAACGAGGTTGGTTTAGACGAATTGCTTGACGTGCTCCAGAGTGCAACGCTGCCACCGACGGCCGTTCAGCGGACTGCAATGCAGGAGGGCGATGAAATTACGCTGAAGGCAGATCCTGCAGCTCCCCTGGCTGCTCAGGTCTTCAAGACCCGCATCGATCCCTTTGTGCAGAAGTTGAGCTTTATCCGCGTCTTTTCGGGGACACTTTCAAAGGATTCGACAGTGGCTTCGCCCGGTTTTCGCAAGGGACTTAAGATTGGCCCTCTCCTGTCGGTACAGGCCGACAAAACTGAGAATATTGATGAAGCAATTGCCGGAGATATTGTGGCGATTGCAAAATCAGAAGAACTTCATACCGGGATGACGTTGGGCGAAAATAAAGTCCCTGCGATAGATTTTCCGCGGCCCATGGTCGGTTTAGCCGTTGCACCAAAGAGTCGTGGCGACGAAACCAAACTCTCCGGGGCACTTCACAAAATTACAGAAGAAGACAGTACCATCCTCTTGGAGCACGATCAGGAAACCAAGGAAATGGTTCTTACCGGTATGAGTGAACTGCATCTCACACTCATCCAGGAACGGCTCAAGCGACGCGATAAAGTAGAGGTCGATACCAAAGAGCCGAAGATCCCTTATCGCGAGACGATTCAAGCGAATGGTGATGGGCACTATCGACACAAGAAACAGTCGGGTGGAGCAGGGCAATTTGGTGAAGTCCACATTCGGATGTATCCTTTTTCCGAAGACGAAAATGCTGAAGAGTGGTCAACCAAAGCAAAGTTTCCTCAATTCAAAGACAGTCACTATCACGAAAAGAGCAATTTTTTATGGGTGGATGCAATTGTCGGTGGGTCAATTCCCGGTAATTTTTTGCCCGCAGTCGAAAAAGGTTTCTTGGAAAGAATAAGCCAGGGTGTTATTGCAGGTTATCCAGTTCAAAACATTTGTGTGGAAGTCCATTTTGGCAAAGATCACCCGGTCGATTCGAACGAAACAGCTTTTAAAATTGCAGCGAGCAAGTGCTTTGCCGAAGTTTTTCAGAAATCGAAGCCGACACTTCTAGAGCCGGTTGTGAATATGCACATTACGGTTCCTGCCGATAATGTGGGTGATGTTTCGAGTGACTTGCCTGGACGACGTGGCCAAATGGTTGGGATGGATTCGGCCGGAGGAGGCATGACGACCGTTGAGGCCAGGTGTCCTCTTGCCGAAGTGACCACCTATGCCCGGACGCTCAGTTCGATGACCGGTGGACAAGGGAGCTATGCGATGGAGTTTTCCCACTACGATCTGGTGCCGGCGAATGTTCAACAGGAAATTGTAGCCAAAGCCAAGATCAAAAAAGATGAAGAATAAGGGACGTGCCCTCGGTCGACCGGTTCGCGGTTGCAGTACCTTTCGAGGGAACTCTCCTTCGGGTGCGACGGGTTGGGAAACAGCGTGCTTCGAATGTGCGATCCTATGGTCAATACTGGCCCGGTAGTCGCTATGCACCTTTGAGGAATTTTGCTCGATAGACGGTTTGTTTGCTCAGCCGCATCCTGCGTTCAAAGTGAGTGTGGTAATCAAGGTCATGGTTTGCAGGTAATTCGGCAGGCCAGGAGGGGCCGGCAAGTTGGGTTGTTTTTGAAATCAGGGTCAGCGATTCATCGAAATAGTCTTGAACGTCGGTCCAGAAGTGGAGTGTTCCTCCCGTGAGCAGCGTTCGTTGGATGTCCGCAAGGAACTGCTCAGTCATTACACGACGCTTGCGGTGGCGTTTTTTCCACCACGGATCGGGAAAGTAAACATGGACAGCCGAACACGCCTGGTCGGGTAGTAGCTCACGAAAAATTCGCAGAGCGTCACCGCTGACCATCATTGCATTGTCAAGTTTCCGCTTGGCCAGTCTTGCCGCAGAAAAACGCGCATACTTGCGGGCAATTTCAATACCGAGAAAATTGCGGTCAGGAAATTGTTCTGCCGCGCGCTGCATGAAGAGGCCCTTGCCACTACCAACCTCGATTTCCAACGAGCCGCCCCCGGTGAAGAGTTCGGCCACGTCCCATGGGCAGGGAAGATCATCGAAAGTCTTCAGGTAGCCTGACAGGTCCAGTGTGCGATCGGGGCTTGGGAGGGCGCGTCTACCCATAAATTTGTCCGTTGACAGTCAGCGGGTGAACAAAGTGCAACACGTTTGCTTAGCGGTCGATATCATCAAGTTTGAACGACTCTTCGGTTTCTTTTTTCCAATCGGTTTCGGGCGGTGGTGCCCCTAGAGCAAAAATTGGGATCAATACAATTCCTGCCACAAAGCCGCCAATGTGGGCCCAAAATGCGATCGGCAGGTCAATCAGACCATTGAGCACTCCCAGTCCACTTGCTAACTCCATCAGGAACCATACTCCTAGTACCAGCAGGGCCGGGAGATCGACGATGAAGACCATCAATACGAAAATCAAGGTTCGTACTTTGGCAGTAGGATATGAGATTGCGTACCCACCCAGCACGGCAGCCACTGCCCCGCTTGCCCCGATCACCGGCATCGTGCTGTGGGGGTCCATAACCCAATGGGTTAAGCTTGCCAGGATACCACCAAGCAGGTAATAGATTCCATACACTAGATGGCCAAGGCGGTCTTCGATATTGTTTCCGAAGACCCACAGCATCCACATGTTCATGGCCAAATGCAACCACCCACCGTGGAGAAACATCATGGTGAAGAGGGAGCCCGCCACTTGCGCCGAACTTGATGGAAGTTTTACAGACAGTTTTTGGGGATCCGCATTCTTTTCCCACAGATTCGGCTGCTCGACCACGTCGACAACGACCGGTTGATCGTTTTTCAACTGGCTGAGTCGCTCCGGAACAAATCCGTTGTGCATTACGACTAGCGCGGCATTGCGTGTATCAAGATTTCCAAGCCAGAACATCGCCACAACGTTGACAAGGATTATTAAAATCGTCACGCCCGGAAAGCGGCAGTGCGGGTTGTGGTCATAGAGAGGAAAGAGCATACGAACGTGCCGAGAGGAGTCATGCAGCAGTCAGCATGCGTCGCGCACCTTGTCACCTGGCTGCTGCTTACCAATTATTTGCTTTGCAGCATATCGAGTGGAATAGGAATCCCGCGGATATTTCCGTCACAGACAAGATCTTTGCCAACAAAGCATTGAAAACGTGAACGGATCATGGCGTGACGGCGGACCTGTAGTTTCTCACAGGTGATCACCAGGCGATTACCTGGGACAACCGTTCCGCGAAAACGAACGTCGTTCATCCCGCCGAAACCAAGCATTTCGGCACCAATCAAGTCATGCTTTTGCACATGATAGCTGCAGAGTTGGGCTGCCGCTTCGCACATGATAACTCCTGGCATCAGGGGCATACCGGGCATGTGGCCGCGGGACCAAAATTCGTCCTCGGCAATGTCTTTGTAGCCAACACAAATCCCGCGTTCCAGATCGTCGTAGACGATAGCCGTCAGTTGTTCCATCTCAAACCGTTGCGGATTGATATGGCGAATAGCGTCAAGGTCGGCAACGACGTTATTGAGGTCGTATTCCGCAGGGTCAATAATCAGCGACTTGTCAGCCACGTTGGGACTCGGGGGAGGTTAGTTGGGGAGACAGGAATGGCGATCACGCGTATATCTCAAGTTTCCGGGACCTTCATACAGGTCTGCCGGGAGCTCGATTGGCTTGGCCAAAAAAAGCCAACCACCGTCAGGCGGCTTAAGTCTTTACTTTTTGACGCCGTTGTTTGCGGGGTCGACTACAGGCGGGGCGTTTGCCGTGATTGGCTTTCTTGACTTTGCGTCCAGGTTTTGCCATGGGAGGGCTCCTTGGTACTCGAACGGGGCTTGGTATTCGAATTGGGTAACGTGCCAGCGAATCTACTCCAGGGGGCCAAATTGGCCTGTCGAAGCATCGCACTCGAATTGGCCAGTTTAGCAAGGTGAAAGCAGAACTGGAAGGTGTCAGGCAGGGGCAGTTTGATCCCTCGGACCCCTGGCTCCGTTGGAGCATATTGCTGTTGGCGTTACCTGGCGACCGAGAGCCTGATTTCGGGCGTTAATTTGGGTGGTTTTTCAGGGTCCAAAATCGGTTTGGATGGGGTTTGGAGCGGGAGTCGCGAGGTAGCACGATTGTGGTCAAAAACTGCAGTTTTGTCAGAAAACCGCTCCAGCCACAGAGGGAGTAGAACCCAAGAATGGCCGCTGTGCAATTAATTTTTAGGACGGCAAACTGTAAAAATTCCTTTGAGTCCATATTATAATAAAAGGTCTCTTCCCCTGAACTTATCTTTCTCCTCTGTGGATGCTAGCGCGATGCTCGATGCACGAATGTTTGGCGTGGCCGTTGTTGTTGGAGTGGTCTTTTTCTCGGGTGTCATCACCACCTCGGCAGAGCCGTCGGCTCCGCTTGATACGGAGACACTCAAGCGGGCCTACACGGGAGGTATTGATTTCAAGTCGTTTCTAAAAAAGGTCGACAATCGCGATGTGTTGGCACAACTTTCCAGTCCGTGGGACGCAAACTGGCGCAAGAACGGGCCCTCTGACGAGCAGCTCTCTCGGGCCCGATCTCTTCGCAGAAACTACCGCTTGCTTGCAATTGTTGCTAAGTCGTGTAGCGACTCGGTCCACACGATTCCCTATCTGGCCCGCCTCGCCGATCGGATCGATCGGCTCGAGATGCATCTACTATCTCCAGAAAGCAGCGAGGTTATTTTAAAAAACTACTCAGCTGACGGTGATATGGTCACCCCGACGGTGCTGATTCTCAATGAGAATTTTGAGGTGGTCGGAATATGGAATGAACGGCCTCTCCCCCTCAAAGATTGGTTGACCTATGACTCCGCAGTCCGTGATTATGAAATGGCGCGACGCAAGCAGTTTTGGTACATGTGGGATGAGGGTCACCACACGAGGGAGGAGATCCTTAACCTGCTCGAGGCGGCCGACGCGAATTCCGGAGGCTGATCACCGCGAGGTGATAAGGACAATCGCACCGCTATCTAATTTCTGGCGTCGGACGATTTTGGCCAGCGATCCCGTGCGACGCACTTGGTCATGGCGCCGATGTCCGGCAGTAGCCTGGCAGCCAACCCGGGAAGTCATTCCGCTTCTGTGTGGCAGGCAGGTGCTCAGGTGAGATGGGCGCCCCGCGTGTTTACGTAGATGGCGTACAAGGACTGGCTGCCGGTCATGAACAGGCGATTGCGCTTGGTTCCACCGAAACAGACATTCGAGCAAATCTCCGGCAACAGGATCTGACCAATACGCTCGCCATGATTCGGCTCGAAAATGTGAACCCCATCGTAACCCTTGCCCACCCAACCGGCACTGGACCAGATGTTGCCATCGGCGTCTGCGCGAATGCCATCGGCAAATCCAGCCTTGACCTCTTTTTCACCATGTTTGTTTGTCATTTCCAGGTCCATTGAGGCAAACGTCTTGCCGTTGGCCAGGTTCGACTCGCTAGCAACATCCCAGACCTTGATAATGCATTTGGCCTCTGGGTAGTGACTGGCTCCTGTGTCAGCAACATAGAGTTTTTTGTAGTCGGGCGAAAAGCAAAGGCCATTGGGTTTGTAGATATCATCAGCCATCTTGTGAAGCTTGCCCGACTTCATGTCGATTCGGTAGATGGCCTCTTTTTGATACGGTTGTGGCCAGTTCTCTTTGGTCTCGACCAGTCGACCTTCGTAGTCCATTACCGCTCCGTATCCAGGGTCGGTAAACCAGACGTCCCCATTGGGATGGACGACCGCATCGTTGGGCGCATTGAGTGACTTGCCGCCATACTTATCGGCTAGCACGGTTTTGGTGCCGTCGTACTCATATCGGACAACCCGGCGGGTGAGGTGTTTGCAGGAGATTTGCCGACCGTGCCAGTCGAAGGTGTTGCCATTGCTGTTTTCTGCCGGGTTACGGAAGACGCTCACGGCACCATTTTCTTCGAGCCACCGAAATTGCCTGTTGTTGGGAATATCACTCCAGAGCAGGTAGCGGCCCACGCCATTCCAGGCTGGCCCTTCGGCCCAAATCATTCGCTTGTTGTGATACAAACGCATGATGGCCGAGTTTCCCAGCTTGTATTTCTTAAACCGGTCATCGAGTGCAACGATATCGGGGTCTGGGTAACGGACCGGTTGTTGGTTGTCACCATAATCACGGGCGGTCGTTGTGCGGGCCAGTGTTGAAATGGCAGTAGAGGTAGCGGCTGTCGTCAAAAAAGAACGACGATTGAGGGTCAATAAAGCAGAATTTTTATTTTTGGTTTTCATGATTCAGTAGGCAGCAGAAGATGAAGGAAAAGGAAATAGCGATTTGGAGCGACCAATTTGATTGTATATCGAGATCTCGCTGAAAGGGAGAGTCTCAAAATAATTATCCTATCTTGTGTGGTTGACCGCTATTTTGGCCCCGGCAATCTTCTCCGCCGTCCCAACTCGTCCAGGGTGTGTCGTGATTTGCCAACCGTGGCCTACCCGATTTGGAATCTGTCCATGGGAAGGTGCACTCTGTTGTACAATTCATCTTTACCGCTGGAGTCGTAGCATGGGCGGGCAAATTTTGACGGACAAAATCTGGGTGTTCCAGGATGCTGCAACGTTTATGCAGTGCCTGATCCTGAAGGTGTCCTAATCATTGATGCTGTCAAAGATGATTGGCTTGATGAAGTCGATTCTTTGCAACTTCCTTTTACCCATTCTTGAACATGCCAAACGCGAAAGCCGATTCCAGTTCGATAAAATCAATGCTGCCGTCGTCATTGGTAACGAGCACCTCGCCCATAAGGGCTGTCCAGTCTTTTAGAATGGGAACCTCTCGACTGCGCTTCCAATGCTCTTCGGACGGAGCCACGGCATGTAAAAACATTTGCTCCCCATGCACAAAAATGGCCATACTCACCTCGTTATCATCCATGCTCTTGGCAACTTCAGGCCACAGTTCATCGTGGTACTGCTTGTACTTGGCATAACAACCAGGACGCAAATCATAAGTCATTCCAATTGAAAACATTACGTACTCCTTCTTAAATGTGTGACAAACAAATCATGGCAACCGGCACTTCATCTGAAGTTGCCGCACGACCTTCATTTCTTAGGGGTTTCAAAAAAGGGTTGGCAGTTCAAGCAAATGCATGCGCTTTGATCGATTGCCCGATTTCCCAACAGGCTTGGGGGGTACTTTACATGGCATCGGCCAAATCGGTTTTGGCATCCTTTTGCAGTTGGTACAAAGAAGCGTATTTACCGACATTGGGGATGTAAAGTGGTGCTCC
>JAKVCB010000090.1 GCA_022448345.1 Pirellulales bacterium | reverse complement strand
TTTTTATCTGAAACCGGAACAGGAGAAAAGAGATGCGCACCATCATTGTGGTTTTGGTAATGAGTCCGCTGGCCAGTGCAAGTGCGATTGAAGAGGTCAATTTTTGGCGTAGCAAGAACGGGTTATCGCGATTGGTCGAAGATCCGGTCCTCACTTCAAAGGCTCAAGCGAAGGCCGAATATCGGGCGGCCAGGCTCCTTCAAGATGGGCATCAGGGGCCGCAGTGTCCTCAAGGATGCAGGGAGGGCACCGGCGAGGCCAGCCCAGGCTGGGGCTGGCTAACTTGCGTGATGGAAGAAACCGGTGAGCGTGCCGGCGCTGGCGTTGCCATCGGCGCCGATGGCCAGCGGTACATGGTCCTGCTCCTTCGAGGTTCGCGGGGATCGGCACCAATAGGCCGGCAGGTGCGGCCCGTGAGAACCGCACAACTCACGCCCAACCCGCCGGTCATCCAGCACGTTCGGCAACGGTGACCGTAGAACAAAACGGATCGGTCAACAGCCAGCGCGCGGCTGAAATCCCCAGTCTCAATTCGTTGACCGATGCGTGTCGGTCACGGATGTTGGGGGTTTCGACTTAGACTCCCGCGGCCGTTTTTCTGCGATCGGCTATTTGCCCCAGGACCGCATCGCACCCATCGGTGAAGTTTTTGCGGAACCGCAACAGGGGTGCGTAGCTGGCGAACTCTTCTGGAGCCAGTCCGTCATCGTCGTACGCGCGGCGAAAATCAGGGATCTTGTCGCGCAATTCAGCGATCGCATCTTCAGGATCGGTAGCATGGATTCGATCCTCGATGGGCGGGTTGGCGTCGATCAATTCCGCAAACGTACTCCAATTGATCGTGATGTGGGCGTCGCCACCGACCCATTCGGTAAAGTGGTGTGGCCCACGTGCTCCCCCGCCCAGCATGATGGTGGGGTAGCCGCGTTCTTTCACCACGCGGTATTGCTTGCGCATCGCATAGGTACCAGCCATTTTCAGCAAATCGGCATCAATCTCGATCCCCTGTGCAGCAACTTGCGACTGGATTTCTTCATCATAGATTCCCGTAATGTGTGTCAGGTAGAAGGGGGGAGTCTTTCCACATTTTTCCGATGCCGCAACATAGGCATCGCACATCGCAGTGGCTTGTGCGATTGAAAAGATTTCCGTCGCGCACAAAGGGATATCCATTTCAACCAGTCGCACCATCGCTTCGATGCCAGACTCAATGACGGGAATTTTTGCCATGTAGTTGGGTGCAACTTTTGCGTGCCGCAGCGTCGACTCAATGATCATGTCGGGATCTTCATCCCGTCTCGGGTCGTCCTGCATCGTCACCATTCCGCACTGGCCCTTGCTCGATTCGTACAAAGGGAGAAAACCCTCCATGAATCGGCGACTTATGATCTGGTAGATTTCATCGGCTGCCTGGTTGTCGTCAGCAACCCGGTTGATGACGCTATCGATGACCGGTTCCATGTAGTCGGGTTCCGACTTGAGCAACTTGGAACCGTAAGCCGGGTTGGTGGTTCCGTTAATCGCGCCGGCTTCGATGGCCAACTTCAAGTCAGAGGAACTTGGGTTATTGACCCAAACCTGCGTGCCGGTGGTCTTGGCAACCTGACGAAAATAATCACGATTCATAGTCGATTCGCTTTTTGGAGAAATGGTGTTGAGAACAGTCGTGTGCTACCCAGGGTTGGCAGGAAAAACTGCTATGCCGCCGATATTATACATCAGTTGCGTTGGGTTGAAACCACGGATTTGTTCATGCCAGTTGGGACCACAAAAGTTCCCCCTGCTACGGAAAACTTCACTGGGCAGAAAGGCTGGAAGGCTTTATTCTTTGGAGGTTGCACAAGGCCGACCCGGTCAGGGATGGCCCCCACAAGTTGGTCCATCCGACAGACAAAAAGCAATTTGAGACAGCGTGGCATGGCACTGGTGTTGAGGTAAGAATCAATCGCATTGCACTTTCCGTCGCTGAGAAAATTCCAGAATGACAATGCACCCTATCGATTGGACGATCGTCTTTGCGTGTGTTGCTGCACTTACCGGGTTCAGCATTTACACAGCCAGGTACATGAAAGGTGTGGCCGATTTTTTGGCCGGTAACCGGACTGCCGGGCGTTATGTATTGACCATGGCGGCCAGTGCCACCGGTTTGGGGGCGATTTCAGCTGTCTCCTACTTCGAGCAATATTACGCGGCTGGGTTCCCAACAATTTGGTGGATGTGGATGACGGTGCCGGCCGGGTTGGTCATTACGCTTACCGGCTGGGTTTACTACCGATTTCGAGAAACACGTTGCCTGACCTTGGCCCAGTTCTTCGAAGTACGGTACAGCCGTCGCTTTCGCATTTTTGCGGCGATGATTGTCTGGCTCAGCGGGCTCCTGAATTTCGGCATCTTTCCCTATGTGGCGGCAAACTTTTTTGTCTACTTCTGTGGTATGCCCGACACTTTGCCAGTCTTGGGCTTGCCGACCTACTGGCCGATCATGGTTGCTACCACCGGAATGGCACTGCTCTACACCACGCTCGGCGGCCAGATCACCGTGATGTTGACCGACTGTATTCAAGGGTTTTTTTGCGGCGTGGTGCTACTTGTGCTTTCGGTATTTTTGCTCAACCAATATCCCTGGGAAGACGTTGTCGAGTCGATGCAGACAGCCCCCACGCAATCGACCAGGGAGGATTTAACGCGCGATGCAGATTTGAAAAAATTGGCGTTCGACGAAGCCATTAGCCAGGGGATGGCCGACGTTGCCCAGGAGCGGCGACTCGAATACGAAAGCCTGCTTGCAAAAATCGAAGACCCAGACCAACTTCGTGAGGAGGCGTCGGGAAAATCGATGTTAAATCCGTTTGATACGTCACGGGTCGAGAATTTCGGGCTGGCCTTCTTTCTAATTCTGGTTTTCAACCAGTTCTACGGAGCCCTTTCCTGGCAAGGTAGCCAGGCCTATCAGAGTTCCGGGATCAGTCCGCACGAACAAAAAATGGGCCAGATTATTTTTCCCTGGGTTTACGCCATTCGGTTGGTCGGCTTGATGCTGTTGGCTGTGACGGCACTGACGTTCTTGAATCATCCTAACTATGCATCGCAAGCTGCCGAAGCCAATGAAGTCTTGGATGATTTGCGCCAGAGTGACGTTCCTCAGCTAGCCGTCCAGCAACGTGTTCCAGTAGCGCTCTCCTATATGTTGCCAACTGGGTTGCGCGGTCTGTTTTGCGTATCGATGGTTTTCCTCTTGATTACCACCCAGGATACTTACATGCATTCCTGGGGAAGTATTTTCGTGCAGGATATTCTATTGCCGTTACTTCAAAAACGGATTCCCCCGGAGCAACATGTCCGCTGGTTGCGCCGGTCTATTTGTGGCGTGGCACTCTTTGCCATCCTGTTTGCCAGCTTTTACAAACCAAGTGAGTTTATTCAGATGTACTTTGCGATCACCGGCGCCGTGTTCAGTGGCCTGGGATGCGCGATCGTTGGCGGCTTGTATTGGAAGTACGGGGGAACGCTGGCTGCCTACGTTGCGGTTTCGATCGGGGCAGTCTTGTCGATTGCTCGCATCGTGTTGCAGCAGTACACCGAGCAAATTGCAGCGATACCCGCTAAGGGGCCACTATTGCGGATGGTCGATTATCTGAACACGCAGGTGACAAGCCAAATCATCTGGTTTTGGATCATGGTAATTTGCATTGTCGTTTATATCGTGTTGTCACTCGTCCGTTTGCGACAGCCTTTCAACCTGGATAAAATGCTGCATCGAGGAAAATACGATGACAAGGGAGACCATCAAAAGGCAGTCAACAAGTGGCGGGCAGTATGGCTGAACGTCATTGGTATTACGGACGAATTTTCCCGGTTTGATCAACTCTTGGCGCTTGCCTTGGTGTTGTGGAACGCGATTTGGATTTCGATCTTTGTCGTTGTCACCGCCACACATTATTTCGTCACCCCAATTGAAAACGCATGGTGGAACAGTTTCTGGCATGTATGGATCTATGTTCAGATCGGGGTGGGTATTCCTGCGATGGTGTGGTTTACCGTAGGCGGGGTGCGGGATATCCGGGCTGTGTTCCAGAGACTCGCTACGGGTGAGCGCGACGCAACCGACGACGGCACCGTGTTTAAAGACGGACCGTGACCCTAGGGAGGGCACGCCGGTCAGGCCCGAGGTCAAGGGCGTTCGGAAGTACGGCACAAATACCCACAATCTTGAAGTTGTGGGGCGTGTAACCAGATGTCGGAGCGACTCCACGGTGGTTGCGCGACTTGTTGGAACGAAACAATAGACGTTACACCGAGTCCCAGCCACTGCGATACGCGCTATGAATATAGGGCTGGGCAGAGGGATTACCAACGGTTGTGAGGTGCTGGGCATCCCAGGCGAATTCGCTTTCCGCCCGGTAGGCAACATTGCCTAACAGGACCGTTTCGGTCAGCGGACCTGCGTAATCAAAATTGCAGGTAGCATGTGGACCACCCTTGCAAGCTTGAATCCACTCCTGGTAAAAGCCAGGGGAATCGGGAATCGACGGTTCAGGTGGCCGGGAGGAGGCAAACTTTTCTTCGGGATAAAGTTTGAGCTGATTGAATCCACACAACAACATTCCCTCGCTGCCGATGAACAACGAGTTGTTATTTTCCGCAGAGAGATTGTGTTGTCGCAAGATATCCGGACCATTATCCGCATGGTACCAGTGCAAGGAAATTTCTTTTCGGTTTCCGCTTGGAGGAAAAACAAATCGTGTTGCCATCGACTTTGGCGTACGTTGTTCATCGGGGGCCGGTCCGGTTGCGCTCACGTGACTTGGATATTTGAGGTCAAGCGCCCAGAAAGGAAGGTCCAGGATATGGCATCCCAAGTTTCCAGTCTCGGCGGTGCCAAAATCCCACCAAAAACGCCAGTTATAGGGAACATAATCAGCACTATAAGGACGATCGGTGGCAGGTCCCAACCACAAATCCCAGTCCAAGCCGGCGGGGATTTCCGAAGCTGGAGCGCTGACTTCCGGCATTCCCCGGTTACCCCTTATCCAGCAATGGCATTCGGTGATGTCGCCAATGGCACCACCCTGAATGAGTTCGACTATGCGATGAACGTTGCTTCGGGCATGGCGCTGCACTCCCAGTTGGGTGGCAACCCCCTTCTGTGAGGCCAGTTGGGTCAAGGTGCGCACTTCCGACACCGAATGGGCAAGTGGCTTTTCGCAGTAAAGATGTTTTCCCCTGGACAAGGCCATCAGGGAAGGATGGAAATGCGTGTGGTCAGGTGTGCTGACAACGACGCCATCAATCTGATTGTCCAGGTCGGTGAGCATTTTACGAAAGTCTTTGTACTTTCTTGCCGTTGGGTAAACCTCGTATGCATCACCGGCGCGTTGGTCGTCAACATCACAGAGGGCAACCACGTTTTCGCTTGCCAGTGCATCCAGGTTTACCCGACCCCGGCCCCCAATTCCAACAAAGGCAAGGTTCAGTTTTTCATTCGGCGATTGGGCGGGAGCGGTTGTTCCGCAGGTTCCCATCCAATACCCCATGCCCAGGCCGGCCGTAAGTTTCAACGCATTTCGCCGGTCTATTTTACGTGTCATGGGTTGTTCCCTGAGTAGAAGGCCAGTGTTTTATTATCGAATCCTACAGAAGTATCGATCTCCAAGCGGTGTTAACGCAGGTATCGCAGTTTAAACGAGGGCCGCATTTGTTTCCAGGAACAAACGGCCTTGTGTTCCAGTGCGAAAAATGTCCCGGTTGTGACCGTCGTTACCAGGGGATGCCACGCAAGGTCAGTTTGCGCGATCGCCCAGTGGCACTTGTTCTGAACTGCGAAGATAAACCAGCAGGTCACGTACCTGCTCATCGGTGTAGTTTTGCAGCATGCCGTCGGGCATCATCGACTTGCCAGATGTGTAGATTTCGTCGATATCTTTCATTTCCAACCGTATCTGAGCATCTTGGGTTTGCAGCGTGGCGAATGTATCACCTTGTTGGACTAAAAAACCGCTGAGCAACTGCCCGTCGTGGGTGAGAATGTGCGTCAGGCAATACGCCGGGTCGATGACTGCGCTTGGGTCGACCAGGTTGTTCGAAAGGTAATCGATATTTTTTCGTCCCAAACCGGTCAGATCAGGGCCAACGTTGCCTCCTTTACCAAACAACGCATGGCATTTTGCGCACGTGTTTTCAAAAAACAACCGCCCGGCGAGCGGGTCACCCTGTTTACGATAGCGGGTAGTCATTTTTTGTTTTTAGTGCGAGATTTGGCCGGATTTGTTCAGTTGCTCGGTGTCGGTGGCCCACAGGGCGTCAACGCGTGTCTTGATATCCGCGTCTTGGAATCCACGCAATTGTTGTAAGCGCTCGAACTGGGCGCGGTCGTTACTATCGATCAATGTCTGCGGAACTGAACAGTTGGGAAACTTTTCGATTGGGTCGTTCTTGCGGTCCGATAGGCAGAACATAGGAAAGATGGATCAGGGGATACCGGTATTCCCGCTCAGTGAGGTTTACAGGAGGTTGACCGTGACGAAATATTTCACGAAACGTGAAGTTCGCCAGGATAAATTATTCGGCGCTGGTGTCCCGTTGTGGTGTGCATTCGCAGCTGGCGCCAGTTTAATGATGCTCTTCATCAATTTTGGCATGCTGCGGCCAACACAACGCCAACTCGAGCAACTGGAATCTCGAGTCGGTAGCTTGCAAGGGACCATTCAGCAAATTGCGGGGCAAACAGGGGGTGTGGAGGAGACCAACAGCCTTCTTGGTCTTCTCAGAACCCAGCAAAACGAGCTTGCCGCAGCAACCGGGGTGTTGGAAGAACTCGTTGAGCTAAAACGGGGTCTGATTGCCGGCAAAGAAAAGGTCGTTACGGCACAACACTGTTTGAACGAAGTGTCCAGTCTTACGGAGGGGCTGATTGCGCAACAGGAACTACCTGGCGTTGGGCACGATATCCTGGCGGAAATGGACAAAATGCGGTCAACGCTTCGCGAGGTGCAACAAAAATCGAGGCAGACGAATGCGCGTCTCGAGTCCTTGTCGCGGCTGACGGGGCAACTCGGAAGTCAGCGGGAGACGATAGCAGCAGCGAAAGCCACGCTCAATGCGCTGGTGGAGTTGAAGGATCGCACTTTGTCTCAAGCAGACGACTTGCATGCCACCGAGGAGGTCATCGCCCGGGCGGCCCAGTTGCATCAACGGATCGCCGAGTCGACCGCATCGGCCAGCGTGGCCTTCGAGGCCAGCGAATCTCTGCTCACCTTGCAAGCCGACTTGGTCAGCCATGCCAGCGGAAACAAGCCAGCTCAGACCGCACTGGACGGGTTGCTGGACGTTCAGGAGCAGCTGAAGAGAACCTCTGAAATTGAAGTGGCCCGTTCTCATGTGGATGCTTTGGTCGAACTGAAAAACCACGTTCTGGCTCAGTCCGACGACCTTCCCGGGGCTATCGAAACGCTTGAGGTGACCGATGAGTTACACCAGCAGTTTGAAGAGGCGGCCGTTGTGATCCGGAGTATGCAGGCTGATGTGATTGCAATATTGATGCTCAAGCCATCGTTTGAACAGGCAATGCAGGTTCTTAACACGATGACTGGTCTGGTTGATTTGCGGCGCCTGGATGGTAGCGACTTGCGGCAGGTCGCCAGTTCGGCGCTTCAGCAGCGCCGTAGTCGGCTGGCAAATCATGGCCTGGCCAGTCATGTGGAAGAGACCTCCGATCCTCCCGATAGTCCGTTACCGTCGGATGAAGGTGTTCCGGTTGCTGCGGCAAAAGAACGTGTGCGGAATTAGCTCCGGGATCTGGCGGCCACACCACTGAAAATCATTGCCGTAGCTAGAGAGGCATGGCAGGTAGTCTCGAGCAGGCTCGAAGAGAGTTGGACTCGTCAAAACCTCCAGCACCGGTCCCTGGCTCCTGTGAAGTGTCCGCCGGATGGAACAGGGCCAGTCTCGGTGGTGAAGGGCCAGGAAAAATGCGAGGACATATATATGTCGGGTGAAACTCTAGGGGCCCGTGTGATTCAACTCGAAGAGTTGGTATCCCATCAGGAGCACCTCTTGCACCAATTGAGCAGCGTCGTTTCAGAACTTCGCCGTGAATGCGAGGGTCTGAAAGAGAGGTTGGGAGAACGGTGTGACAGGTTGGAATCCCTGATCGAAAACCAGTCTGAGGGCGACCTGCCTGACGAGAAGCCACCCCATTATTGAGATGGTCAGCCGGCCCCAGACTCTCGAGAACTTTGCGGTGAGAGTTAACTTTTCTGGTAGAACAAGGGGTCGATGACCTTGGAGGATGTAGGCGGTGCGCAGTAGGTACCCACGACGCCACACACCACCGAGAGCGCAAGCGACGGGATAATAGGGTCAAAATCCCAAAGGCGAATCGGTTCAAATCCCCCGTGGCGCCACCATCCCACCAGGTAAAGGGTAACATGCGGGCCAAAACCGCCTAGCATGGCTGCGACTGCCCCCAAGGAATTAAAACGAGGCCAATAGAGGCCCAGCCCCATGGGGACCAGCAGGGCAACCCCCATACCACCACTCGCGTAGACGATCAGATATTGCAAATACTGTGGCGGGTTAAGTGCTCCCACGACCGCTGCGATACCGATGGTCAGCGTGACGGCGTAGGTCAGTTTTCGCAGCGTCTTTTCTTGGGCTGACGGGTTAATGTGCCGCTGGTAGATGTCACGCACCATGGCCGAGGAGACCAACAGTAAAAAGCTGTCCACGGTCGACATCACCGCAGCAAATGCGGCGGCCACAACAAGCCCAGCCAGCCATGGCATATGGGCTGCCGTGGTCAAGTGCACAGCCATCGCAGGCATGATTCGATCTGCTTCGATTTCCATACCGGGCAACACAACTCGGGCCACCGTAAAGATAATCAACAACGGGATATAAATAATGGTGTAATAAATGGCGACAGTCACAATGGCCCGTACAAAGGTGCGTGAATTGTTGAATGCCATCAAGCGCACAAACTGGGCTGGCTGACTGGCTCCCATAAGAGGCCAGAACAAGAAGAAAGAGATGGCCAGGGTCAACGGCAAAAACCCCGACGCGCGGGTTGCATGGGGGCCTGGAGCCCGCATGTAGATACCTGGTTGGCCGTCGCCATGGGCATATTTTTGGGTGTCTACAACACGGACCTTCAGCGGAATTTCCAGAGGATCAGCCTGAATGCGGGCAATTTCCCCGGGGCTTGTAATTTCCAGAACCTCAATCTGGTGGGTATTATCGTCCGCTTTGTGGGTTGGCCGAGCGCGACTTGCTCCCGCATCCAGGATGGCTGCTTCGGCCGTGCGAAACATCCTGTGGGTGGCGCCACTGTCGGTGCTTTCGGCAATCCAGGTTCCAAATGGAATGGAAAATGCATCTTCAGGGGGACTGGTTGTTTCGAGCAATGCATGGTGTGTTCGTGGCGGGGTCATTTTCCCCAGTTCTGCTGCCGCATTGGAGAGTCCACCAACCTGCCAGATCGCCAGAAAAAACATAACGATTACCCCCAGGGCCATCACAAAACCCTGCAACACGTCCGTCCAAACGACTGCGTGAAAACCGCCGTAACAGGTGTAGGCAATCACGGCGATGGCAAATCCGAACAGGCAGAGCAAGTAACCGGCCGGCTGGCTGGACATCAACGGGATTTCGTTGAGCCAACTAGAGCGGTTTGCCATGTCCTGGAACAGGGGCACATCTTCCAGCAAGGTTTGTAGAATCAGCGCACCTGCCTTGAACTGTCCCACCAGAAATACAGCCATGAAGAAGACAATCAAGAGTGTTGTCAGGGCACCGATTTCCGCACTTGCAAATCGTGCCGTCATCAGGTCGGGAACGGTGATGGCACCCGTTTTTCGCGCAACCTGGTTGATCCGCTTGCCGACCAGGCCCATGGTGACCAGCGGAAAAACCATGTAACCACCGATCCAAAAAGCAAGCACCCAGCCATGGGTGTAGATCAGCGAGGGAAATCCCATGAAACTCCCACCCGACGAACTGGTGGCGGCAAAGGTCATGGCAAAAGCCCACATCCCCAACCCGCGACTACCCAGGAAGTACTCCCCCATAAATCCACGACCGGTGAGCAGGCGACCCGCGAAAGCGGCAATCACAAACACGAGGATCGTGTAGATCACAAACGCGATCAGCGCCCAACTGGTTCCGCTCGACTGTGCAAAAAGTGCGGTGAACATGCCCATCAGTCGACGTCCTTGTTCTTGAGATAGGACCCGTCGTTTGAGGATTCACTCTCGGCGCTCTCTTCGCCCAACGGATCAAGGGCCATGTACCACAAGCAGAACCAGACTGAAAACAGGTCGACAACGAGCCAGGGGACAATCACTCCCCAAAAAATCCAACTGGGAATTCCGAACACCGTGTCGACAGGTTGCTCGGAAGGCAGGTTGTAACCATGGAAGTAGCACCAGGTAATGGACCAGGCCATATGGATCGCGAAGACGATAAAGATGATTACCGCTTCGGACCGTGCGTGTTTTAAAACCGGATCAAGCAGTCTTGGCTTGTCGGGGGAGGGATTGATGGGGGACATAGTGAGCACTCGACAAAAGGGTCACGATTGTTGCTGTAAGCTAAACCTTTTGGTTCGAAATTCCAACAGGGACCAGATATGAAAATGAACCCACCGACAAAAACTGGATCTTGCGGCACATCGGTTTCTTGTTCTGCGGCGGCTGGGAACCGCAGATTCTCTGCGTGTGTGGTACGGGCCAGCGAACAGGTCCGCTACAGGATGAGACAACCCGTGTTCCAATCGCGGTCAACATGGGCTGATTTTTAACCACCACCGACGAGTGGAATCACCGTCAGTTCGTCTTGATCGGACAGGCCGTGTCCGTGATCAGGGTGGGGTTTTCCGTTGACCAGTACAATTTGGGCTCGGGCGGGATTGATATTCAGGGCAGCCAAGACATCCGAGATTGCAGACCCAGCGGACAATGTTAACTGGCTGTCGCCTGGCGTAAGTTCTTTGAGCCCGCCCATCAAGTTGATGCGGACTACGATATTGTCGCTACTTGGTGCTGACATAAACCTGGTGGCTGGGATTGGGCGGAACGGTTGCTTCTTGTCCACCAAAGCGATATTGGCGTGGTTGGGCAGCCCGTCCGAGCAAGGTTGTGCCGGCGAGTTGTTGGGCGACCTTCAGGGCCGTATAGGGGCGGCGTATGTCGAAAGGATTTTCTTGGATGTGGGCTTTCCACGCTCCCAAACGGGTTCCCGTCTGGAGGATACCTTTCACCATACCGACGTCGGTGAGCATGCCAACATCCCCTGCCCGTCCGACAAAAATAGCGCCGACCATCTCGTCATCATGCCACAGCATGTTTCGATACACATGCCCGGTGGCGTTGGACATGGTGATGGTTTCGGCACTGGAATCGGACCAGGCTCCGAAGCTGGCACATTGCAGCCCGCATACATCCAAAACATTCATCAACAGGCTTCCAGGATAATGGATGTCCTGCCCAGCCATATTGGCACCGGCAATACGTCCATGATCCACCGCGGTGGGTTGAATGGGATGCATGGCAGTCTGGTCGCTGTGCAGGATGGGCCCCTGGGCCACATCTCCGCCAGCGTAAATGTTCTCGAAGTTTGTTTGCATCAGATCGTTAACGAGGATTCCCTCATCGGTGGCAATGCCGCTGCCATCGAGCAAGCCAAGATTGGGTTGAATACCGGTTGCGACAATAACCACATCTGCCTCTATGGTCTGTCCGCCGTCGAGCTCAACAACTTTCGTGGAGCCATCTCCCTGGCTGATGGATTGGACGGTGGTGCCGCAGTGAACTTCCACTCCTTTTTCCGACAACCAGCTTTCGACCATCGCTGCACCGTCGACATTGAGCATGCGGGGTAGCACATGCGGTTCGCGTTCAACGACGGCCAGTTGCCAGCCACGTTTGTACATTGCGTTGAGCATGATAAAGCCGATGAACCCGGCTCCAATCATCAATACGCGCGGTTTTTTCAGCGTGTCGGTAGTCTTTAACAAGGATTCGGTGTGAGCCAGACTCCACAAAGATTGCACGCCGGGCAAATCGATACCCGGAATCGGCGGGTTTAGCGGCGACGACCCGGTCGCAATCAAGAGGTTGTCGAATTGCAGTGCATCGCCACCAGCCAATTGCAAGGTGTTGGCGGCCGGATCGATCGATTGAACCTTTTCGGGAATGCGGGCCTCGACATTAAGCCGTTTGTAGAAATCATCGTTTGCTGTATAGGTATGTTCTCGCGGGATCTGTTTGGCCAACCAGTACGGCAGGGCCATTCGCGAGTGGGCTGGTTCGTCACAAATCAGCGTGATCCGGGACTCGCCAGATTCGAACTGGCGGATACTTTCAATTGCGTTGGTTGCGACCGGGCCGCCGCCAATGATGATGTGGTGTTGGGCCATTTCTATTATCACTTTTCTTGAATAGTGGCAAAAATCAGAGCGAACCCAATCCTAGCTCTGCCAGTTTTTCCTGCGTAGGTACACCTTCATCGTTCCAGCCGCGCTGCTCGTAGTAAATCGGTAACATTGCATCGAGGTTGACCGTTACCCCTTTGGACGGACCCGCCTTGTGCGGTTCTTTCAAAAGCCGTTTGGGCAGCGTGTCGTCGGCCTTGGTCATTCCCGCATTAAGATTCCAAAGTCGCTCGAGGTTCCAGGTCCGTTCACCAATGTGAACAAAATCCTCCATCGTGTAAGGAACTCCTGTTGCTGCAGCAACCAACGGAACCATACTTTCCAGCGAGGCGCCGGCAAACCCGACGAACAAGCAGATTCCGGTCGCGTCGTGGCTGGTGCTTTTGTTCTGCTCTTCGACCACCCACTCACTTTTTCCATCTGTGGTGTGTGGATCCGCCTGGCCGGAGCTTTCAATCGCCGGTGTCCAGGCACGCAGGTGGCAAGCTCCTCGATTGCAAGTTGCATAGGCAACACCCATGCCTTGAAAACCGCGCGGGTCATACGCAGGGAATTCCTGCCCCTTGCTACCCATGAACACTTCGGGATGCTTGAACTTGTCGCCCATGCGCTTGGCCCCTTCGGCCAACTCGTCCCCAAAACCTTCGCGATACGCGGTCGCTTCGGTCATCCGCACCAAGGCCTCGGCTGAGCCAAATTTCAAAGGCATTTCAACCTGTTTGTCGGTGACGACCCCGGTTTCGTACAATTCCATAGCCGAGGCCAAGGTCGATCCCATCGAAATTGGGTCCATACCCAGATCGTTGCACAACCAGTTGGCTTTGAGCACCGCATCCAGGTCGCCAACCCCCGTATCGGGGCCCAGCGCCCAGGCGGCTTCGTACTCGGGACCCTCGCCTGCCTGCTTCCAGTTGCGAGGATGCATGTTGACCATGAATTTGTCTGAATGTTCGCCAAGTTGTGTCACGCGGCCGCAGGCGATCGTGCAGGCAAAACAAGCCTTGGTGGCCACCATTCGTGTGTCGCGCACGGCAACACCGTTGAGGTTTTCAAATTCTTCGAATTGGCCTTCCTGGAAATTACGCGTGGGAAGTCCACCAAAACTTTGCGTCATATCGATGGTGGCCGCAGTCCCGAAATCATTGAAGGCTTTTTTGCCCGGGTTCATAATTGTCCTGGGATTCGCCTTCGATTCTTCTTGTTCCGGATCAAATTCCGGATTTGGGTTAGCCTCCATCGCCGCCCGCATTTCCCAAAGCGATTTCATGAACGCCTCTGGCTGTGCGATGGGTACACCCTGAGTGCCACGAACGGCAATCGCCTTGAGGTTCTTGGAGCCCATGACTGCACCCACACCACTTCTACCAGCTGCCCGGTGTTTGTCGTTCATGATGCAGGCAAAGCGAACACGATTTTCACCCGCCGGTCCAATGCAGGCCACTCTTAGGTTGGGGATGCCCAACTCTTCGCGGAGACCATCTTCAGTTTCAAAGACGCCCTTTCCCCAATATTCGGCCGCATCTCGGATTTCAACGTGATCATCGTAAATGTAAAGGTACGAGGGCTTCGGCGCACAACCTTCCAGGATCAACAGGTCGTAGCCGGCAAACTTCAATTCGGGACCCCAGTGCCCACCTGAATTTGAAGTCGTGATACAGCCGGTCAGCGCACCCTTGGTGACTACCATGTAACGTGCGCCACACGGAACGGGCGTACCGGTCAGTGGACCGGTGGCAAAGATCATTTTGTTTTCCGGTGCGTACGGTTCGACGGTTGGATCGACTTCTTCGTACATATAACGGTCGGCCAGGCCTCGGCCACCGACGTAGTCATGCATCCAGTCTTCAGGAATGGACTCGATGCTCGATGTCCCCTTGGTCAGGTCGACACGCAAGATTTTTCCGGTCCATCCACCCGTTGCTGATTTGATCATGATTTTCCTGCCTCCACATACTGGGAATGTACGCGATCTCCCCATTGCTCAAACCACTCTCCCGCCTGCTCGCCCTCGCCAAACTCAATCGCATCGGTCGGGCAGGCGGTGGCACATGCTGGGTCGCCACCACAAAGATTGCACTTCGCTGCTTTATCCGTTTCGGGCAAGGTGAATACCGTCCCAAAGGGACAGGCAATCGTGCAGAGATGGCAACCAATGCACAAGGAGTCAATCACGATCTTGGCTTCTCCTGACGGATCAATGCCGATGGCATTGACCGGGCACGCGTTCATGCACCACGCCTCATCGCACTGCAGACAAGTGTAGGGAGCATAACTGGCTTCCTCGTCAAAAACGTTGACACGAATCAGGCTTTGTGACGGCTGAAACATTCCGGTTTGCACCCATGAGCAAGCCAACTCACATTGCATGCAACCAGTACATTTTTCAGGCACAATTTTGAGCATTTGCATGATGAGGGTCTTTCTAGGCGGACCTGGTCACGGGTTTGGGAACGGATCTGTCAACCAACCGGTATGGGCGACTGGGCACCTTTTTCGACAGAGGTGTTGTACACCAAACCGGCAAAAAAATCCATCCTAGAAGGAGCGGCTCAAGGATCAACGTTCCCGCACAAGGACCACCCAGCCACTCCGTCCAGATGTTCCTGCGGCAGAATTTCCTTGTGAGGTGCAGAAGGTTTCGCCAAAAACCGAAAAACTCCTCAAAATGGACAAAGGATTTGGGCTTGGGGGCATCGGCGCCGAGTAGACTGGCAGGGGCGGAGACTTGTGGACGAGTTTTGGGGAAAACGAGAAGTGGTTTCCCAAAGAGCATGTTGGATCTCAATAAGCAACTCGATCGGAGGAAACCGTCTGTCGGGCTAAAAATTGACGAAAAATGAACGGACAAATCGTGGCCGCTGCCGGACGCCTGCCAGGTTCGTTTGAGGTCATCACAGCACTATGTCTCTTGCACGGTGGGGCCTCCTGCACTGTGAACTTGCTCATCTCCGGGCTGTTAAAGGGTTGCGTTACTCAGAGTAGGAAGCGACAAACGGAACCTTTGCCACTCTTTACAGGGAGCAAAACTTGCATGGAGCTAAATGGGCAGAAGCGGTTGTGGGCACCTGGCAACCTTTGCCTGTGGGTTTTCCGTTGCGGTAGCAACGTCGCCGGTGGGTTAAAACAAGCGGAAATTTGCGGATCTGGCCACGACAGAATAAAATAGAAACAGAGTTTGGCCTGGGAGAAGTGTTGGCTTGAGAGAAGTTTCGAGACAGTTTCGAAAGAGGGGAAGGCAGTTTTGCGGTTGCGGCAAAACAGTACTGTCTGGGTGAGGGCACATGGCTGTCTGTCTGTGGGTCTGCGATGGATTTTTGGGTCGTGGCTTTTCCTGTTCTGTGCGTTGCTTAGCGGGCAGACTTTTACCAACGTAACCTCTTCGGTTTTTCCCGGCA
>JAKVCB010000009.1:47943-54439 GCA_022448345.1 Pirellulales bacterium | reverse complement strand
TAATTTCTTGCCAGTGCGGTACGATTTTCTCACAGATTAACTCACTCAACTGGTCCCACTCAACTGGTCCCACTCAACTGGTCCCACTCAACTGCATACCAAGGATCCATCATGAAACGAACTGCATTCGGCCTGTCTTTATTTGCGGGAATTTTGTCAGTCGGGGTTCTAGTGGTTCCTTCGGTTCTGGCAGATCATCACGAGAAGTCGGAGAAAGCCCGTTTTTTTGAATTGCGGACCTACACAACACACGAGGGAAAATTGCCCGAGTTGCATCAACGTTTCAGCAACCATACCAACAAGCTCTTTGTTAAACACGGTATGCAGTTGGTGGGTTACTGGACCCCGACCGATGAAACAAAATCGAAGAATACGCTTGTTTACATGTTGGCATATCCCGATCGCAAATCGCGCGACGTCGCCTGGGATGCCTTTCGCAACGACCCGGACTGGAAAAAAGCGTTTGCCGATTCCCGCAAAAATGGTCCCCTGGTAGCCCAGGTAGAATCGCAGTTTTTAACTCCCACCCATTATTCCCCTATCCAATAAACATAAGCTCCCCCCTCCTTGAGAAGGATGATCAACGTGACCGATCTTTGTCCGCCCACAGGCCTTGTGGTCCCAATCATTACTCCTGTCGACGACCAGGACCAGGTTGACGAACCTGCCTATCGGGCCCAAATTAGCTATCTAATCGAGGCGGGAGTCGATGCCCTGTTTATCGGCGGGACTGCCGGTGAAGGGCCGCTTTTGGAAATCAACCAATGGCAACGCATGGTTGAAATTGCCCGCGATCAAGGTGGGGATCAGATCCCACTGCTTGGTGGTGTGACGGGCACGTCGACTGCAAACGTGATTGACAAGATCCAACGGCTTGAACAACTTGATTATCACTTCTTTGTCGTCACACCTACCTATTATGTGCCGTCGAGTTCTTACGATGAGCAGCTACGCCTTTTTGCAGCCTGCCGTGAAGCAACCGATCGCATGGAGATGATTGCCTACAATATTCCCTCAACGACCGGGGTTATGCTTTCGGTGGACTTGCTGGTTGATTTAGCCAATCGCAAGTGGATTCGCGCTGCCAAAGAAAGCTCGGGAGACCAACAGTATTTGTGGAACCTTATTGAAGCTGGCAGGGAGGTGGGCCTGTCGATCCTGGTGGGCGATGAACGACTGATTGCTTTTGGCCTGGTTAGCGGTGGCAGTGGAATCGTTCCCGTGTGCGCAAATTTCGAGCCTGAGACCTATGTCGGCGCGGTCAGAGCTTGCCGGGAAGGCCAATTTGAAAAACTCCACAAATACCAGCACCGCGCGATGCAACTGCGTCGCGACATCATTGGGGCAGAGGGAAAATGGCTGGCAGGCGTGAAGTATGCTGTTCGCCAACTCGGGGTTGGCAATGGGCGGGCTGTAGCACCACGAGCGGGACTCACGGAAAAAGAGCAGCACTTGATTGACGCTGTCTTAAACGCAGCCAAGTGATCCAGTTTGTCCGGGGTTTACTAGGAACGCCGACAATCAACCACCATCCCGGGAAAATAGTTCACACGGGGTGATCCAACTGGTAGAATCTTGCCTATGTTTGCACGACCTACCGTAACGCTACTTCTGGCAGGTTGGTTCCTGGCTGTGGCTGTGGGCTTACCGCTGGAGGTTCGCCTTCCGGCTACAAAAGTCGTTGATTCTTCTGAGGCCGAGCGGTTTCCCTGTGAAGCGTGTCCGTGTGGATGTGCTACGGCCGACCACTGCTGGAAAAAATGCTGTTGCCATTCACTTGCGTCGCGTCTTGCCTGGGCGCGGCGGGAAGGGGTGCGGCCCCCGCAATACGCAATCGCTGCTGCCGAGGCAGCAGGCTTCGATATGACTTGCTGGAACGGAACACCGGGCTCGTCTCGCCTGGCACAGGACAGTTCTATGGGTGATAAAGACGTTCAGCAACGCACCAGCTTCCCCAAAAAAATGCACCATGACGAATCGACTCCAAAGGCCAGGTCATTAACGTTCAAACCCGTAGTCGTCCTGCATGCGATTGCCTGCCAGGGAATGACCGGCGACGGAACTTTGCTTGTCGCCACTCCGCCGCCAGTTGTGGTTGCACTTCCGGCTCGTCTGGGCGTGAGTGAATTTCTAATGACCAAGGCATGGCTCTACACTGCCCTGGTCGGGGAGCCTCCCTTTCCACCTCCCCAATTGGCTGCAACAAAACTCTCTTAGCCACCGGTCGAGAAACCACTTCCCGACAGTATCCAACCACAATCAATGGAGCCTGGTCGTCAGGTGTGTTTAGTGGTTCTGGCCGAGTGCGCTGCGTTGGTTTTGTGTCGTTGTGAAACGTGGTTCTTCCACTTCCAGCCGAGGTATGGGGCTGGCAGACAAGTTTTCGAAACAGAATCGATTGAGCCGTTTGTTTTAGAGGTTGACCCGGTGCGAGCACGTCAAGCTTTTACCCTGGTAGAGTTGTTGGTGGTGATTGCAATTACCGCAGTCCTTGTGGGGTTGCTGATGCCAGCGGTGCAGGCTGCGCGTGAGGCGGCCCGTCGCCAACAGTGTGCAAATAATCTGAAGCAAATTGGACTGGCATTTCACTTGCACTTTAATTTAACCAACGGTCGTTTTCCCCGTAGTTCCCACTCCGCATTTGCCTACCGAGAACTGACCTGGGGCTATGTAATTGCACCTTTTATCGACCCGACGGTGGTTGCTCCGACAGGAACGTTACCGGTAGACCTGTTTGCCGGTGTGTATCGTTGCCCGAGTGACGATCGTCGAGAACCAGGCTTGTGGAGTTATGGGAAGAATGTGTGGTTTGAACTGCAAGCGGCTGAAACAGGAGAGCTCATAGGGGCGGCAGAAGGTCCCACCTATACGTCTCTACGAAAAATACTCTGTACATCCCGTACCGTGATGATTGCAGAAATTGAGACGGCTGCAAAAACCGACCACGTGATGGCCCACTATTGGTATTTCGGCGGGGCCCCAGAAGTTGCCACGCAGCGACATTTTGAAAGTGCAAATTACTTGTGGGTTGACGGTCACGTTACGGCAAATGAGTTTTCCGCGACCTTTGATCGTTCCGGTAAGATCGACCGCTGGGACCCAGGCCAGGCGTGTGAACGTTGGTAGGTGACATAGAATTATGGTCGCCTGTGAAAACTTTGTTCCTCCAAAAACCGATAGAAGCGAGCGACAAATGAAGAGAATGAATGTTTTTCAATTTACAATTGGCAGTATGGCAACGTGCGCATTTTTGGTCCGCGTGGCAGTTGCTCACGAAGTGTTGCCTGAAATTGGAGGTGGGCACGGGGCGGGTGCTTCGATGATCCACGCAGCGGTCTCTTTAACCGGCACAACGCTGACGGTAGAGTTGGATCCACCCGTGGGCGAGTCGATGGGCCACGACGGAATGGACCACGACGCGATGAACCATGACGCAATGGACCATGACGCAATGGACCACGACGCGATGCATGATGGCTCGATGAACCACGGAGAGATGAACCACGGGGAGATGAACCACGGGGAGATGAACCACGGTTCAACGGGAGCAAGCGGAACGGTTCCTCTGTTGCGCCCATTGCAGGTCAATCATGCTTTCGGTCCCGATGAGCCGTGGGCGGTCCTGGCTGGCAAGGCGCACAATTTTCAGTATGGATGGGTGGCTTCAGGCCTTTGGTCGCCGCCTGCCGGCGGTGCGGTTTGGATCGAACCCTTGGAGACCTCTCCTGGATTGGAAGTGTACGAAGGAGGTCGGTTCATGTCTGAGAACACCGTCCGGGCGATGCGTTTTGAGCCAATCTTTGGAACCGATGGAAGTTCGCCATCCTGGTCCTGGAACGGAATGATGACACACAATGCCTATGCTGTGGCCAATCCCCAAAAGTCATCCTTTCATGCCAAGTACCGTGTTTATATGGGAGATGGGGTGACGGGAGAAGAATTGCGTGATCCTCAGGGGACGCCCCTATACAACAGTGCGATGACGACCTTTCATTTTTCCGCAGTGCCAGTTCCTGAGCCAGCCAGTGTTTGTCTTTTGACGCTAGCCTTACTGCTGTGGGCTTGCGCTTGGGGCCGCTTTTGACCATGAGAGCCGCGTTTTCGTAGCCCCTTTTTAAAAACGGTGAAGTGCCGTAGAGGCGTGTGACATGTTTTTTGTCAGAACCTATGCGTTGTTCGGAATTGGGTGGTTGACGCTGGTTGGTACGGCCACCAGGGCCGATTATGCCATTCCGCAAATTGGAGGGGGACAAGTGGGGATGGCAATGGCACCTATGAAACACGTTGGTATCATGCTCGCCGGTAATCAGGTGTCAGTAGAAATTGACACGTCGGTTCCGAGGCCTCAACTCCGCCCACTTGAATCGCCCCATGAATTTGCTCCGGGTGCGACCTGGAGCGTGCTCGGCAGGAAGGCGTACAACTTTCAGTATGGCTGGAACCCGGGTGGTTTTATCTCGCTGCCATCTACAGCCTGGATTTGGATCGAACAATGGGACGCTACACCAGGCCTGGAGGTTTACCAACGGCCGCCGGCATTGCCTGCGTACGAACCTGTCTTCGGCACCGCCGACAGTTCCAGTCGATGGCGGTGGACGGGTGCCATGGCCCACAACGTCTATGCAGTGACTGACCCGACTGAGAATCTCTACGAGGCATTTTACCGCGTTTACGTGGGTGACGATATGACAGGAGAGCCGCTTTCAGGGTATGCGAGTGCCGAACTGGTATTCCAATTTTCTGCCGTCCCAAAGCTTCCGGGAGACTATAACGAAGATGGTGACGTTGACGTTCACGATTTTTTGGTGTGGCAAGACCAGTTTGGCCTTCCTGGTGAGCAGACGGCTGACGGTAATCGTGATGGCCTGGTCGATGCGGCCGATTACACGGTATGGCAGGACGGTTGGACCATAGATACAGCCTCTTTAAAAACTTCTCCACAAGGTGTTCCGGAACCTGTAAGTTGCGCGCTACTTGTAGAACTGTTAGCGATCGGGATGGGAGGATATCGGTATTGCCGAACCCAATCGGCCGGGTGGTCAAGTCGGTGCCCACAAACGGCGGTCCACCAGCAGGTGTTGTAAGCAGGCCCGTGTCGGAGGAATCAGGCCAGTCGATCCGGGAGCCAATCGGCATTTCGACTGATTTGATGCGGTTTTATCGCCATTTGCACCGCTTTGTCAGGTTTCTTAGTAAAATGACATCTAGCCCTTGATGTCTTTGGAGGGCCTTTGAAATTGGTTGCCGCCGTTAGGCTCTACCCAGAGATCGATTGTGGGAAATTGTATGAACACCAGCTGCCGTCTGCGAAAACTTCGACTGGAGGTTCTTGAGCCGCGGCTTGTGCTTTCGGGGGATCCGGTGGTATTTGATCCGGACGAAGCGAGTTGGGATTCGGTCCTCAACCTCACTGCCGGCGAGTTCGCAGAAGATTTTAGCACCCGCCAGGCGGATAGCATCCTGATTGACATTGAAGTCAACGAGGTGAATAGTGGGCAGCTTTTTAGTGGTGTGTGGCAGCAAAACGTCGATGGCCGTCTGTGGGCCAGTCATTTTCAGATGACCAGCAGCCAGTTCAGCAACAAGTTGACCCTGTACGGTCAACTTGGCTATCGTCTGATCGATCAGGAAATCTATAGCGTGGCCGGCCAGCAATATCATGCGGCATCTTGGATCGAGAACTCTGAAGGGTATACGTGGGCCTCATCCCAACAGTTAACAGGTTCTGAGTTTTCTGACCGGATGGATCAATATAAGGGCGACCATATCCTGATCGACGTTGAGGCGACCACGGTTGGCAATGCAATCCAGTACGCCGATGCCTGGGTTGAAAATACAGAAAATTTCCGGTGGACTTTGAGTCGCGATCGGACCGTGGCCCAGTTCGCTCACGATTTTAATCGTTATCAAGGTCTCTACCGAATCCATGACATCGAGTCGTACCAGGTTGATGGCGAGCAGCGCTATGCTGCGATTTGGATCCAAAACTCGAATGGCCGTGCCTGGGAATCGATGTGGGATATGGACACTCAGGATTATGTGAACCAGTCGCGCCGTTTGCGGGACTTGGGCTATCGGCTCACCGACGTTGAGCGGTATGAAACGACTGACGGTACTCGTTATGCTGGTGCATGGCGGCAGAACACAGACCGTCCCGACTGGTATCTGCGTTCTACCGTTGATGCCATTGCCGATGCACATGCTACCGAGCACAACATTCCAGGGTTGAGTGTCGCCATTGTCTATCAGGACGAGATCCGGTACATGCGTGGTTTTGGGCACCAGAACATCGCCAGTGACGTCTGGTATTCGGCTCACACCATAAACCGGCTGGCGTCGGTAAGTAAGGCGGTCGGCGGTGTGCTATTGCTAAAGCTGGGCGAGCAGGGTGAGATTGATCCCTCGGCGGCTACCAGTACCTATGTTGCTGAAATGCCAGCTCATCACACACATACGCTGGCGCAGCTTACCTCCAAACGTGGAGCTGTCGGGCACT
>JAKVCB010000009.1:0-47933 GCA_022448345.1 Pirellulales bacterium | reverse complement strand
ATTCAGAACTTGGCCTGGGGACACTCTACACGCAGTACGACACGGCCGTTGCGGCATCGGAATTATTCTGGGATGAGTCGCTACTTTCGATTCCGGGAACCATTTACGACTACAGCACCCATGGTTATACGTTGCTGGGTGCCGGGATCGAGGGGGCCACGGGAGAGGCAATCGATGACGTGCTGTTTAGCGAGTTGGGCAGTGGGCTCGGATTGCCAACCTTGAAAGCAGAGGATCGCAGCGTAGCGAACGAGTACCGCACTACGCTTTACAACACCAACAATACCGAAGCCACGCCTGACAACATTAGCTGGAAAATCCTGGGGGGTGGCGTCGAGGCGTCTGCCTACGATCTGGTACGTTTTTCGTCGATGTTGATGGGTGGTGAAATCTTGTCAGGCGAAGGCCTCGAGCAACTCTGGACCGTGCCTCCTCCCACCAGCGTGTCGTATGCCTTGGGCTGGTCGGTCAGCACGTTACAAGGGGAATTCTCAATACGCAAAGATGGTTCGCAGCTTGGCGCAAACACTTATGTGCGCCTTTTCCCTGAATTGGAACTTGGGATTGTGGTATTGGCCAACCGTCGCAACTCTGAGCCAGGAGTCCTGTCGATAGATATTGCCAACGCCATCTTGCCAGAACTACCCAGGAGCTATGGAGACTTTAATTTAGATAACAATGTCGACGCGGCGGACTACACCGTTTACGGAGATACTTTCGGCAGCACTACTGACCTTCGTGCAGATGCAGACGGCAATGGAATCATTGGGCCAGCGGACTACAGCCTGTGGCAACAGAATTTTGGGTTGAACCTTTTGTCGATGTCGCTGGCAACGACCAGCCAGGGGGACGGTCTGCAGGTGGTACCCGAGGTCGATTTGGCGCTCCAGCAAACGGCCGAGCGCCCAAGGATGGCGACGTTGTTTACCCCCGCGGGCGATCTCCGTTTGGCTGCAGTCACGGCCAGCTTGGTTGGCCTCGATAGGGAGCCTGTTGGAGCGCAGCCTTCCGGTGGTGACCCGCTACTTGTGGTGGATGCGGCGTTTGCTCAATCTTCGGCAGCGTTTACTGAAGATGAGAGTCACTTCATCGGTGGGAAGGATCGCGTGGGCTGGCACCCGAATAGTGTCGCGGTGGCTGACTTTGCAGAAGATGCACTCGCGAGTGGGCTTGTACACACCCCCGAATAAACCCTGTCGGGGGTTACGGGGTTTCTGGTTCCCCTGTCCGATCGATTTCCACGTTACCAGAGGCATCGCCCTCGCTGATGATCGCCAATGTTTCCAGGCCTTGGGGATTGGCGCTGGTTACCTCGGCGGTGGAATCGGTGCTTTGGGTTGTATGCGCATCGCGGGCTGCGGATTCTTCGCCTTTGAAATCACTGGCTTCAAACTCGATTTCAATGGGAAATTCGCTCTCGGTGGCGTTGGCATGATGGTCGTCATGATGGCCTGATGGTTGATCCCGGCATGCTTCACAATTGCAATGAGCCTCGCGGCAGGCTGGGCAATTGCAGTGGCATTCCCTCTCGTGTTGACACAACTGGCAATCGCAGGAAGAGTCATGGTTGTGCCAGGCAGGGTTTACCTGGGGAGTGTTTAGCTGGGCAGGGTTTAGCTGGGCAGGGTTTAGCTGGGAAGTGTGTGGCCCTGCCGGCGGGTGAAAATGCTTGCGGTGATGTGGACCAGGGCCCGGACCGTGGCGGGGGCCTGCATGGTGAGGCGGTGGCCCGCCGGGATGGTAATAGTGGTGATGGACGTGAACGATCGTTGGTCTTCCTCGGTGACCATGCGATCTGTGCGCTGCTTGGGGATGCCTGTCATGTTGGCCTGATTTGCGCGTCTTCCGATTCCCATCATGATGCGGAACTGGGTGATGAGATTCCCGCGAGTGCCGTGGCCCGGCGTGCGGCTCCCGATTATGCCGCATGCGTTTTATAGCGTGTTTTAGCCTTACCTCCACCGGATCAAATTCTTCTCTCGAAATAGCTCCGTCCCCATCCTGATCAACCCGGTCGAACATGGCGTCTCCGCGCTGAGTTTCTCGACGCTCACCTTCCTTTTCGTCATCGGTCAGGGCGGGTCTGGCGCATAGAAAAGCCAGTAGTAGGGCACCCGCACTGGCGGTCACAAGTCCGACGGCTCGATAGTTGGGAAACATGGTTTCTCCTTCAAGATCAGGAAAGATAAGATGTCTGCAAAAGGTCTGCCGAGATCGCAAAAGGTTTGCCGAGAGCCAAGCAGAGCTATTAAAACCAGTGTAACAACTGGAGGTGTACCATGATGGCAGAAATTAGTTGAAAATTGGAAGGCCAGAATCAACAACTGGGCAGCCGATCCTCTGAGGATGGGCACTTTTGGGCGGAAATTTTACGGTGTACCACAGCAGTGGAGAATGTGCTGCATGGTGCCTTCGACTGGAATCTCGCTTTAGTGCAGTTGAAAGAGTCACTCCCGAATCGGTGTGCAATCGCCGGCGAGGCGGGCCAGGGTCAACATTTCAGGGGTCGTTACTTTCCAATAGCAATCAGGTAGTGCTGAGTTCTGGCAATGAATGTTCCACCGGCAATAAGGGGTGTTGCCAGGCAGATGTCTCCCAGGTCATTTTCGCCCACAATTTCAAACTCAGGACCTGCTTTGACGGCAAGCACCACCCCCACCTCAGAGGTCACATAAATAATTCCGTCGGCAGCCACGGGAGAGGCGGTAAAGCTGTTGGCCTCACCGCGGGAGCACCGTTTCCGGTAAACCCGTTCACCGGTCAGGGCGTCGTAGCAGGTAAACACGCCATTGTTGCCACAGGTATAAAGGTAGTTTCCGTAAACGAGCGGAGTTGCCAGATAGGGGCCCCCACGATCTTTGCTCCAAACTATGGTTTGATTTGATTCTTCGCCATCGACGAGCGAAATATCTCCCTCGGCGTCAGGACGAATGGCATAAATGGGTTGCACCGGGCGATAGCCGCTGGTGACGTAAATCAGTTTATGGGCCACTTGCGGGGTGGGCACGGTAATGGCAGCGTTACGAGTTAACCGCCAAATTTCTGTTCCAGACCGAGCGTCGTAGCCGCGGATAAAGTTTGTGCCGTTGGTCACCAACAGTGGACACGGTTTTGCTGCCATCACACTTGGAGTTCCCCAGGAGGGCACTTCGTCCCGGGCAGTCCTCCAGACTTCAGTTCCCGATGTAACATCAAAAGCAACCACGAACGAGTCTTGCTGCAGGTCGCACTGGAGGATCACGGTTTGGTCATAGATGATTGGCGAACTGCCAAATCCCCACTCATAGTCGGGATCGCTGAACATTCCCGAGTTAAGCTCACCAAGGTCCTTTTGCCAGCGAACTTCTCCATCGAGGCTGTAGCAGATCAATAGGCCCGAGTTGAGCAAGACGATCAGATTTTCTCCGTCGGTAACAGGGGTTGCATTGGCCTGGCTCGACTTGGTGTGACGTCCTGTGGGTGGCAGGCGTTCGTCCGCTTTGTGTTGCCAGATCAGGTCTCCCGTGTGACGATCAAAGCACATGGTGAGCCACGTGTGTACCGAGGTGTCGTTCGTGGCCTCGATATCGCCATACAGGCCAATCCGCAGGTCATGATTGCCGTCGCCACTTATTGCGGTGGTCACGAACAGGCGATCTTTCCAACTGATCGGACAGGAGTTGCCCAGGCCTGGGATCGGTATTTTCCACTGCAGATTTTCTTCCGCTTCGACATTCCACGTGACCGGAAGGTTTTGATCGACGGCGATGCCGCGGCCGCCAATGCCGCGAAACTGGGGCCACGTGTCATGGGCTGCAATCTCTGTATCGGCGAGCCAGTCCTTGCTGGGGGATAGTGTGCTGTTCTGTGCTGTGGGCGTATCAGGATCGGTTTGGTCGCCAATTTTTTTAAAAGTCAGGCGATTGGTGAGCGATAACCGTGTGTAACTGGCCGTTCCATCCGGTTTTACGTCAAATTCGTACGTGTAACCTCCACTTTGAAATTGGGTGTTGCTGCGTGGTACGAGTTGCATGCCACCCGCACCGGGGCTTCCGTAGATCAAGTGTCCGTTGTCGACATGGATTTCCACCTCGTTCATTCGCAGGCCAATGTATTTTCCGGCATACGATTCGAGCAATTCGGTGGCTACGGTGGGGGCTGCAGGAAGTCGATGGTTGGTCGTTTCATGAAGAAAGGAGACCACCTCCTCCTGCTTGGAGTTCACTGCCTGGGCCAAGGCGTCAGACAGGGTTTGATCGTCCAGTGTTTTTGCCTCGACAATGGTTTTGACCAGTTCGATGGATCCCCCTGCAGAGGCTTCGCGAAGCTTTACACCCGTGGCCGACGCGTCGTGGGCCACAAGCAGCGAGATGATCTCCAGGTTGTTGGTCAGCATCAAAGGCGGTACCTGCCAGACCGAGTCAGTAATGTCGGGATCGGCACCGGCTTCCAACAGGACCTCAATCACGTCGTGGTGTTCTTTTGAAACTGCCTGCCATAGGGCAGTAATATTGAACTTTGGGGCTGAATTGATTTCCACGCCGTCGGCCAGCAGTTTTTGAACCTCTGCCTGATCGCCACGACGGGCAGCATCGATCAGGGCTTCAGCTGGATCTTCCGCCAGGGTCCACGGTGCGTCGAAAAATAAAACCAACAGCAACACGATTGACGGAAAAACAGGCATTCGCCAGGGCAGGAGATTCCCAAAGCAGGACCACGGACGGAAGCGGACGGAATTTTGTAGAGGCATAAGGCGACGGCAGATGGGGGACAATGTGGTTGACTTTAGTGTACCCGGTTGGGAGGTCAAAGATAAGCAACTGCAACGACTTTGCCTCGATTATTGCAAGCAAATTCTGGTCGGGTTGATTTACGAAACTGACAATTCAGTAATGGCTTTCCATGTGACTGGTGTTATATCAATCCCGTTTTGAGAGCGGTGCTGACGATTGCGAAACTCGAACTCACCTGGCAGCAGGACTGCGTCGTAGCCTGGGCGAACCGGGGTGGAACGGATGTGCTGAACGAGTGAGTCGACGGACTGGTCAAAAAGTTTGCGGGTTGTCCAAATCTCGATGTCGACAGCAATCATCATCAGGCCGCGTCCGCTGGACAGATTCACATCAGCTCGGCAACAGCCAGTTCCCGATAAAGCGCCAGCCAGAATATCGATCATCACCGCCAGACCGTAACCCTTATATCCGGCGTCGTCGCCGAGGGGTAAGAGCGCACCTGGTGGGGTTTGGTAGAGCGCCGCGGGATCGTTGGTCGGTCGCCCTTCAGAATCGATCAGCCAGCCATCGGGAGTGTTCTTTTGACTCTGGTGATAGTGTCGTACTTTTCCCTCAGGGGCAACACAGGTGCTCATGTCGAGCACGAGTGGGAAATCGCCACGGGTGGGTGCCGCAATGCAAAGCGGGTTGGTTGCCAACCGACCACGAAGTCCTCCAAAAGGTGCTACCCACTGGCCATTACCACCTGCGTTATTGACAACCAGGCCGATCATCCCTTTTTCGGCGGCCAGTTCCCCATAGGTTCCGATTCGTCCGGAGTGTCCACACCGCGAAAGTGTAATCGCAGCCACCCCATTGTGAGATGCTTTTTCAATAACCTGCAGCATGGCATGGTGGCAGGCAACCTGGCCAAAACAGTTATTAGCATCGATCGTCATGCCGGCCTGCCACTGTCGCACGGTTTTAAGCTCCGCACCTGGAGTGATCATGCCGCGCCGGATTTCATCGACGTATTGAGGTAGCCGGATCACGCCGTGAGAGTCGTGCCCGGACAAATTTGCCAACACGAGATGTTGCGCAACAATCGACGCTTCGTCTTCCGTTGCACCTGCAGAAGAAAGGACGTTGATTGCAAGCGATTCTAATTCATCAGCAGCAATACGCGGCATAGAGTTGACTCGTAGCAAGTAATAATTGGGGGAGCAAAGATCGTTGCTGATTCACAAAAGCCAGGCTTTGGGATCTCGCAGGTTCCCACCCGTACAAATTTTTGCAGCAACGGTGCTGAGAGTGTTTTCGTTTGCTGGTCTGACAGTACTTCTCCAAAGCGACCGGCACCTGGGCGAACTTCACCAATATAGAGATCTCCCTTTGAATCGATAGCCAGGTCATGTGGGGCGTAAAAATCACCTGGTTTGTCGGGGGTTTCACCTCCCCCAAATTGGGCCAATACTTTGCCCTGCTGGTCGAGCACACTGAGCCGGCCACCAGGTTTGTCTTCCCGTGCAGAGTGGTGCCCCGCGAATAAACCGCAGCGAAATCCTATCTCAATGACGTAGGCCACGTTGTCCTGATCAAATACAACTTCGCAAGGGCGAGCCAGCCCAGACCACTCCCCCACAACCTCGCCGCCAGGCGTAAACTTTTGCACGCGTGAGTTCTCGCGATCCGACACGTAGAGCAAGCCGTCAGGGCCGAAACGAACTCCATGTGGTACGTGGAACTGGCCAGGCCCGTCACCCGGTTCTCCCCAGGAGGCAATCAGTGTGCCCTCTGCATCGAAATGGTGGACACGGGCATTCCCGTAGCCGTCACAGACGTAGAGGTCTCCTTCCGGGGAAATAGCGACGTTCGTTGGCAGGTTAAAGGGGCCGGCGGCCTGGTCCATGGTGCGGTAATCGCAATCCCGAACTCCGGTCGGAGAAGCAACTCCCGGGGTTCCCAGGGTCATTTGAAGTTCGCCGTCAATTGAATAACAGCGAACAGAATGCCCCATGTCGTCCGTCAAAAATACCCGGTCGTGGGGATCGATAAAAACGCCATGGGGCCTGGTGAATTCTTGATGATCCCAGGATGCCACCAGGCTTCCATCGGGCGAGAAAATAGTTAGCGGGTGGTCACTTCGACTGAATACGAACAGCCGATCGCTGGAATCAACCGCGACACCAACGATTTGCTGGAGATCCCAGTCATCGGGAAGCTGGAGCCAGTTGTCGTAGACTTCAAATCGAAAGGATCCATTCGATACAACAGTTTGCGGTTGTTGGGTGACCAAGCTGGTATGTTCCTGTTGTTTTAGTTATGTTTGTTTCTTCCTGTTTTTCGGTTTGGCGTTAATTGTCCTCTATGACTGAACCTGTCGCAAGCACTGAACCTATTGCAAGCACTAACCCTGTCGCAAGCGTTGTTGAGCCGCCACGAGGCATCCTGCCTACACTCGGTGCGCTTGGCCCTGGGATTATTGTGGCCGGGTCGGTTATCGGTGGCGGAGAACTGATCAATGCCCCGATTCAGGCAGCGACATTTGGATTTGTGCTGCTCTGGGCCGCATTGCTTGCGTGCGTGCTGAAATATTTTTTGCAGGTTGAAATTGGTCGTTATGCAATCCTCCACAACTCGACAACGTTTGAAGCGTTGAACCTTTGCCCCGGTCCAAAAATAGCAGGCATCTCGTGGATCAGTTGGATCTACATGGTCGGTTACACAGTCACCCAGGTAGGTCTGGTTGGAATTTTGCTCGCGATCGCTGGCTTGCTGAGCGCGATGTTTCCGCTGGGACCGTTCGCTGAATATTCGGTTACGATTTGGGGCATCCTGGTCTACGGCCTGACTCAGTTTTTGCTCTGGCGGAGTCGCTATGCGGGGCTCGAGAAAATTGTGATGGTGCTGGTGGCGCTGTTTAGTCTGGCGGTGATTTTTGCATTGGTTTTGATCCAGGGGACCTCCTATCGCATCGCGATGAGCGATATTGTGTCAGGATTGCAGTTTTCCTTCGGCGATCAACCAGCACTGGCCACGGTCGCCGTGATCAGTATGATTGGCGCTCTGGGAACCACGGCCAACGAACTTTTTCAATACCCGTATTGGCTGTTGGAAAAAGGATTTTCCAATCACATCGGGCCTCCTGGCGCGCAGAATCGCGTAAGCCGTGCACAAGGATGGATTCGTGTCTTGCGGATCGACGTGGGCGTCTCAACCTTGATTGCAACGTTCATTACAGCCGCTTTTTTTCTGCTGGGTGCCGCAGTCTTTTTTGGGCGAGCTGATGTGCCAAAGGGGATCGGCGTTGTGAACGAGATTTCCACGATTTTTACGGTAACCTATGGCCATGGTTCCCACTTGTTGTTTGGAGTTGGCGCGGTAGCGACCCTGTTTTCAACACTGCTGATCTCCTCGGCAGCATCAGGCCGTATGGGGGCTGACTTACTGGGGACGATGGGGGTGCTAGAGCGGAGCGACGCGACCGCCGTGCACTGCTGGCAACAACGGTTCCACACCTTCTATCTGGGGTGTGTATTTGTGGTATTTCTTCTGCTTAAAGGAAACCAGCCACCAGCGGTGATCGTAATTTTTGCCCAATTTGTGAGCGGGTTGTTTCTCACGCCCCTGTTGATGTTCAGTGTGGGCTGGCTGGCATTTCATACAGAGAAACCGTTGCGGATGAGCTGGTTAAGTGGCGCCTGCCTGGTGGTTTCGATCGTGGTTGTCTGCGGTTGTATTGTCGCAGCGCTGGCAGCTCGATTCGGCTAATTTTCCACAAGGGTTACCTTAGCTCAAGTTGGGGAACGGTGGGCCGGAAAAGAGTTATCGATCAGGACCCGCTACCCGGGCGATTGCAGCCAGGATTGAGCCGGGTGACACATCGGGTTTCCCAGAAAAGTCTTTGGCCAATTCGGCTTTTTGGGCGATCTTTTGGAGTGTTGTCAATGTGCCGCGTGACATTCGAGGTTCAACCTGAATTTGTTCGAGAGTTTTTACGACTTGCTCCATTTCTGCGGCTCGTCGTGGTGCGTGTTCGACCTGTTCTGCGAGAAGTTCATTAAACATTTCGCGCAGCGGAAGCAGGAAGGGCCCCAACTCAAGGATTTCTTCGAGAGATTCCAGGACCTCCTCAGTGGCATCGAACAAATGGGCAGCGGAGAGGCATTCAAGAACAATTCCTTCAATGCCTTTCGTGTAAACGCTACGAATCATTTTTACGGTCGAGGCAAGCCCGACTCGTGGGCTGATGGCGCGAACCTGCATGTCCCAGCCACAGAGAAGCCTGGCCACCTTGTCGGCCTGAGGACCACTTACCACGGTGCTCACGCGGTGTAACTGACGTCCGAGTGGTCCCATAATAGCGCCGTCGGTAAACTCTCCGCCGCCGGCTCTGATGGAAGCTTCTGCCTTTTCGATGGCGCGCAGCGATGCGGCATTCAAATCAAGGTACGATTTGCCGCGGATGTGGTTGGCCGCAGCCTCGGCAACCTGGACTGCAGCATCGGGGGGAACCAGCGAAAAAATAAGGTCCGCAGGTTCGATGGCCGCCTGCGGAGTGTCGCACAGGGTGACTCCCATCGTGGTGGCCATGCTTTGGAGTTCGTCGTTCCAGGGCTGCCGTTTCCACACCCGGATCGTTGCCGGACCTCGACCACGGAGGTTTTTAGCCAACGTGGTACTTGCCGTACCAAAACCGAGGATCGCCAGGTGAGTAGGGGTATGGGACAAAGTACCGGGTACCTCATGAAAATAGGAAATAGTTGTTTTCGTGCCGGTGGAACTCACCAGGGGAAAGTGAGCCAGCGAAAAGTTTTTCGTAGGAAAACAGGCTTTGACCAGGGGGTTTAAAATGTGGCGACCGGATTGATTGGCGAGCCAGTCCCACCGGGTACCACCAAGGGGTCTGCCGTCAGGAGAAAACTCCACCGTTTCTTTTCACGGCAGAATTTACTGGCCTCGGTAAAGTCGCAGTTGTCGAGAATCGGTGTGCCCATCGCAGTGACGATCACCCAGTGTACGGGGAGGGCAAACCCCTCTACGCCAGAGGGAACCACGTCAAGACAAAGGTCGCTACCAACCACGGCCACGTCACGACTTTTCAGCCAAGGCAGGCAGGATGTATGCAAACCGGCGGAACCTTCAGAAATGGTCCAAGGGCCTTCCAGTTTTCGGCGGACCCACCGTCCGGTGTTAATCAACACGGCATCGCCAGGCTCCACCTTGACTCCCGCCATTTTTTCCCATGCTTCCAGATGTTTGGGGTAAATAGGCTGGCCTGCTGCCAGATATTTGACTCCCAAGAGTTGGGGGATGTCCATTAGAATCGCCTTGGTGAAGATGCCGTTCCTGAAATTCTCAATACCAAGTTGCGGGCAGCCCGTTGGCGTAATGTGTTTGCTTGAAAAACCGTTGTAAAGCTTGTTTCGGTAGAACAGGTGTGCCAGGCCGTCGAGGTGGGTTTGGGTATAGCCGTGGTATTGAACGGAATAGAGATCGCCGGCAGATCCAATCGGGCCCAATTGGGAGTTGACCGTTACCGTATGTTCAAACGGTAAGGACTGATCCATTTCTTCCTTCACCGATTCGTGGCCGATCGAAATACTGATCCCTTCCTGGACCAGTTTGGCGGCCTGCTTTCGTTTTTCTGGCGTGATCAGGTTTAAGGCGCCGAGTTGGTCGTCTTTTCCCCAGCGTCCCCAGTTCGAAAGCGATTTCATGTAGGCTTCGATGTCGGCCCTGGTGAGTGTTTCTTTTTTGTCCAGGTCATCAGCGCCGAGTAATGCAGGGCTGGTAAGGCCCATCCAAAAAATGGCAACGAGCAATAATAGATAGCGATTCATAACCCTTCTCCTTTCAAGGTGAGTTCAAGATAAAAGTTCTGTCGAGATACAGGTCAGTTCTCCTCTGGAAGAACACGGGTCAACGGTGGTTCTGCAAAATTGTTCCACCTCTGATCATTGGCAGTCGGATCGGGAGGTCCATCATGGGTAAAAAACCGGTATTGCAACTGGAAGGTCTTGTTGGGCAGCAGGTCAAATTCACCCAGGACCATGGGGGCAAAACAAAAGTAAGGCATCGACGGGTGAAGACGAACCGGTTGCGGTGAGCGATAGTTTTGCGGATCACCCAAAACGACAATTCCCGCCTCCTGTCCATCGACCGGTCCAAACATTTCAACCCATTTCGGCCGGGTATGGTTTCCCGTCTCACGACTATCTCCCAGGCTGGTAAGAAAACCGCAGTTGGCCACGTCACGCCATTGTCGACTGCCGCGAATCATCATACCACCATAGTTAAATTCAAGGATTTCCAGTGGCTGGTTACCAGTGACGATTTGCCGAGACTCAAAATCCCACAGGAACGGTTTGGCCTGGGCGTAGACTCGTACGTTCCATGTTTCGTGAATTCGTTGGCGGGGACCACCTGGTGCCTTGAGTTCAAAGTGTCGGAGTGTGACCTGAAACCCTCCCCACACCGGGCCCTGGTCGATGTGATCGACCGATGCGTGTTCGACGCGGCCAAGTCCAGTAGCCACATTCCAGAAATCGACCTCTCGTGACTCGTACTGGGCCTGTCGCCAGGCAAACATCACACCATGTTGGTGGGTATGGTCGCCGATGGGCATGCCGTCGGTCATGACGAGGCCTGACGGACTGAAAACGGGATGAATAAACCCGCTGCGATCGTAATACGGTTTCGTCGCATCAGGCGATGGTATGGTGGCGTGGCAATAGTGAAGGACCGGACGTGTTCCCACCTGAACTTGTAGCGTCGAGCCATCGTCGGTTACGGTCACCCGCAGGGGTGAGTCTTTGGGGGTTAGTGCTGGAGTTTTGCTGAACGCATAGCGGCGCGTCTGGGCTTTTGGCAAAGGCTCGGTGAGTATCCACCAAAGTCGCCGACCTTCTCCCTTTTCGATCTGGGCGGGAAGTTGGATTCCATTGTCGAGCCGTTTGAGCCACACCGGGTTCTGGAGTTTCAGGCCTGCGGGCAAATCGACGACAACCGGTCCTCCGGTTCGGTCTTGTGCTCCGGCGGTAACCTCGATGATGTGCGACTCGTCTGGCTGCGCGATTGCTTCTGAACTGGCAAGTGGGAACACCAGCAGTGCCTCGAGCGCCAGGTAGGACCACAACTTCCAGGTACCCAGGCTGGCTCGCTTCATGGAATCCCGGTATCCGAGGTGACGGTTCATGGTTGGGTCGTTTGGTAATCGCGCACAGGTCATTTTGTAAGCACGCACATGCAGAGTGCAATTGTCCCATGATGAACCCTTCTCGCCAATCCCCGGCGCCGACGGGGCGGCCTCAACGGGGCGATTCCCAGGGGTGTCTTGGGGGGCACGAAATCCAATTTTTTGCATTCGAGGGGTGCGCTAAGAGCTGGTAGGATTGGGGCCCAGGGAAGAGCTGTCATAACCGACCTTCAGCAAACGTGACCGATGATTCGTGACCAGCAAGAACTAGAGGACCGATTAAGCGATCCGACCCAGCACTTGGTGGAGGCGCTGGCTCGCGTTGAGGGCGACCTTCTCATTCTGGGGGCAGGTGGCAAGATGGGACCAACCCTCGCGCGGATGGCTTGTCGGGCAAGTGAGGCGGCCGGTCGAGGCGGCCGAATTATCGCAACGAGCCGTTTTTCTGAAGAGGGCCTGCAGGATCGACTCAATTCGTGGGGCATCAGCACGTTGGCGGGGGACCTGCTCGATCCCGGTTTCGTAGCGAGTTTGCCAGTGGTGCCCAATGTCATTTACCTGGTCGGAGTGAAATTCGGTACCGGCGGAGCGCAGGCCAGGACGTGGGCTTCGAATGCTTATATTCCGGGAGTCGTGTGTGAACGTTTTCGCACCAGCCGTATCGTTGCCCTTTCGACGGGCAACGTTTATGGCATGACCGATGTGGCCGGTGAAGGTTCTTCTGAAAGTGATCCGCTTCAGCCGGAGGGAGAGTACGCCATGAGTGCCCTGGGGCGGGAACGCGTGTTTGAACATTTTAGTCGAACACTCGATATTCCCGTCGCTTTGATCCGCTTGAATTATGCCACGGAGCTCCGCTACGGGGTGCTCGTCGACCTGGCTACGAAGGTGTATCGTGGCGAGCCGGTGTCGCTGGAGATGGGCTACTTCAACACGATCTGGCAGGCCGATGCGAATGAAATGATTTTGCGGAGTTTGGAACATGCAGAAACACCACCGGCAATTGTCAATCTCACCGGTCCAGAGCGACTTGGCGTTCGGGAGTTAGCACAGCGGTTTGGGGAATTGTTGGGAAAGGAAGTTCAGTTCATCGGTTCCGAGTCGGCGGCAGCATTTCTCAGCGATTCCCGGAGTGCTAGAGAGCGGTTTGGGCCCCCCGCAACCTCGCTCGACTCGATGCTGGAAATGACAGCCGACTGGGTTGGCCGTGGCCAGCCGACCTGGAACAAGCCAACCCACTTTGAGGTTCGCGATGGCAAGTACTGAGGCGTCTTCCGCCGCAACTGGTACTGCAGCAGAAGTTTTGACCACCGGGTGTGTGATTCCAGCGCATCCCTTGGCACTCAATAGCCAGCGCAAATTTAATGAACTGCGGCAGCGGACCTTTCTGACGAAGCGTTTGTCACCAAGAATCGACAGGAGTGGCTCTCCGGCTGAGGTGCCAGGAAACGCCCCTTTTTTATTCATCAATCAGGTCTGGCTGTGGCGTGACCATCGGCCGGCGGGGCAAACACGCTACGACCACGAGCAATCCCAGGGTCAAGATGGCCACAGAAAGGCCAAAACTTAGCTGGAATGCAGCCTGCTCGCCCAGGGAGGTTTTAAAATGGTCGACCACGGCCCCATAAACCAGCGGCATTGCCCCACAGGGCAGCAGGATCAAACCGCAAAAAGCCATGTTCTGACGGGTTTTGTCCGGGGCACTGCAGCTGGCCACATAGTTGGGAAAGTAAAGGCCATACAGCTGGCCGGCTCCCATAATGCCAAAGCTCAGCATGAACCAGTAGCCGGGGGCCAGCATCGCCCAGAGAACCGCCAGGATGCAAACCAGGGTCGTTATGATCAGTGGAAGCTTGGGATGACTGCGAACCAGGAGCCAGCCCAAAAAGATTCCCATGAACACTTTGCACCCAAACAGCAAAGCCTGCTGGTAGCCAACCAAATCCTGGGAAGAAACGCCAACAGCGGTTGGCGTGTAAAGTGTGATGGTCGGCATGATGCTGAACCCTGCATAAACCAGGATATAACCAATCACGGCGATCAGGATCAAGCGGTTAGTGATGAATTCCCAAAAGCCACCAAAAATTGTAGCGATAAATGGCTGTCGAGAAATCTCTGTTTCGGGTTGGGGTACATGCAACCTGGCGGAACACCATGCTGCAATCAGCATCAACGGTACGACACCCAGATAAAGCAAAGCGAAGTTAAGTCGAAATCCGAATGAGGTAGTCCACTCCCGGGTCAATAGCCACTGGGATGCAAGAGATCCAATCACAGCCATCAAAGCACCGGGCCCTGTTGACAGCGCAAATGCGTAGCCGCGCCGTCGTGCAGACATGGCGCGACTGAGGATTTCCCACGTGAAAGCAACACAAGTTCCGTTGGTTCCACTCGCAACTGCGGCGTGCACAAGCACGGTCATCAGTGCCAAGTGGGGAGCCGGCAATAACAGGCCCACGAAAACCAGTCCAGCCATGGCGCTTGACACCAGGTACCCGATAGCGACAACCCTCTTGAGCAGCCTCACATAGGGGAACATCCATGCTATGATTACCGCCGTGGGCGAAAACCACAGGTAAATGGATCCTGGCAAATTGCAGGTGAATTCGTTGTAGCCGAGTTGTTGCAACAGAGATGCCTGGGTCAGGCCTATGTAAAGCACAGGAGCTGCCAGGTAGATCATTCCCCAAGTCAGGCCGTAGAGCATGACATTGTGTGCCTGCTGGCGGTCACTGAGGGGGCACTCGGTCGAGGCATTCACTGTCGGCATCGTACGGTAAATAAATCAGGGGACAGGATGGGGTATTGGTTGCAATCTGGCCTTTTGGCCGCTTGGGCCCACATTCGTCAACCACCCTTGCGGAGCTGATTGCCGGGTGCAGGGAAAAACGAGCTCTCAAGTCGGTCTGTTTCTGACACCGGTCTGTTTCTGTTAGAATAGGAGAGAGGCTCTTTCAGGGAGCCTGGCAGCGACTTTCTTTAAAAACTGGCCAAGTGATGAAAACCAGCACAACTGTCTCTCATTCGACAACCACGTGCAAGGCCCTTTTGGTCCTCTTGCGGTTGGTAATTGGCTGGCATCTGCTTTACGAGGGAATGTACAAGCTCGATACCTACGACACGAGTCAGCCGTGGTCGGCCTGGCAGTTTCTGGCAGGGGCTGAGGGGCCGTTGGAGGGGCCGTTTCAAAACGTGGTGCTGCAGGATCCGGCCGAGACGGCCTACGATGCGGACAGGATTAGCCAACAGTGGATGACGCTGCTGGAGCGATTTAACGGTTTCTACAACGTGACGGATGATCAGCGCGATTCGGCAGCGGGAGAATTCCGGTTTGTCGAAGCCCGCTTGCAGGAGGAATTTTTTGAAGATCCTGATCTGCGCAGAATGCTTCGGCAATACCGCGACGATCTTTCCCGGCCAGCCGGATCGCTCACCACGAGCGAACAGAAACGGCTGATGGAAAATCGCGCGACTCTGGATGCGAGTCTTGGCCGGCTCAGAGGGAGTTACCAAAACCAGTTATTGGGACTGCTCACACCCCAGCAGCGGGCCCGTGGGGATTGGATGGTCAGTTCCGGGAAAATCGGTTGGATTAATCGTACGGTGATCTGGGGGCTGGTGCTCAGTGGGGGGTGCCTGCTCGTAGGGCTATTCAGCCGGTTTGCAGCTGTTGCCGCGGCGGTGATGCTGTTGCTGTTCTACCTGGCGATGCCACCACTGCCTGGTTTGACAGGGGCCTCTGTGGGAGGCTCGCATTACTTGTATGTCAATAATAACCTGATCGAAGCGATTGCCCTGTTGATGCTGGCGACCACCAATTCCGGGCGATGGTTGGGTCTGGATGCGGTGCTCAGTCCCATGCTCGCGGCAGGCAGGAAGACGTTTTCCCAAAAGTCTCCGTCGGTAAAAACTGAAACCGCGACCTAAAACAGGACGTAGCAGGTACAATAAAGAGAGTCGTCGTGTGACGCGAAAGAGGGTGTTAGGAGTGATGAAACAACCAAAAAAAGTCCCAGCCGGCTAAAAAATGGCGGGCCTGTTATTTGAAGTGAATGTGCATAACAACGAGTTTTGAATTTCCTGTTTCTAAGACAAGGCTTCAGACCTTTCCATGAACCTGACTACCGAACAACGGCAAACAGGCCGGCAGAATTTTTACAACACGCTGGGAGTCACGCGGCGCGATTTTTTGAAGGCGTCGGCGGCTGTGCCGATAGCAGGCGCTTTCTACTTTGGCTATGCGGAACTCGGTGGCAGCCCGGTGCGGGCGGGGTTAATAGGGACCGGTAGCCAGGGAGGGGTGTTGTTGACCCATTCCAACCCGGACTACCTTCGGTTCACCGATTTTTCAGAGATTCGCCCCTCGCAGGTCGAACGCATCAAAGTTGGCGGTCAGGAGGATCCAGACCGGATCGGATTTCTCCAAAAATACAATCTGAACGAAGAGCAATTCGCCCAGGATATAACCTACCACGAAGACTATCGTCAGTTGCTTGCAAGCCCCGACATCGAATTGGTGGTAATTGCGCTACCTTTGCATGACCACTATCAAGTGGTGGTCGATGCGCTGGACGCAGGGAAGCATGTCTTGTGCGAATCGCTTTTGGCCCGCGAAGTCGGTCAGTGCAAGGAGTTGGCGCGCAAGGCCAGGCAGGCAGGTTTGCATCTGGCTGTGGGCTATCAGAGAAACTACAGCGTGCTTTATGACAATGCCCGCTCACTCATCGATGATGGTCTTTTGGGCGATGTCCATCACGTCCGAGCCTATTGGCACCGGAACAACACCTGGCCCCAGATGCATGGCCAAAAGCCAATTATGGAAGATGGGGAAATTCAGCTTGTCAACGAATGGAGAATGCCAATCAGTGGATTCGATTCTGGGGTCGATTTTAAGAAGTATGGGTACCGATCGCTGGAAGAACTCTGCTGGTGGCGGCTTTATCAACGTACCAGCGAGGGGTTGCTCGCCGAGTTGGGGAGTCATCAGCTGGATGCCTGTAGTGCACTGCTTGGCGGAGTCCAGCCGCTGAGTGTCTGTGGTATCGGTACCCGGTATTCCTCCAGTGGGGATGACCAGATTGACGACCAGATCTTTGCAACTTTCGAATTTCCTGGAAAAACCCATCCACAGGGTTCAGGGTCAGGGAAGGACCTTCAAGATATTGTGGTTGCGAGTTACTCGGCAATTACGTCCAACTCGCAAGATCAGTATGGCGAGCAAATCAGTGGAACCCGTGGGACCCTGTTTGTTGAAGCGGAAAAAGATGCCATGCTCTTCAAAGAGACTGAACCGGGCCAACCAACTTCTCCGTCTGCCACGTCGGTCACGGTCGTTACCAACGATGCGGGCTCACCGGCCCTCGATACTGCCGAAAGCAGTGACGCACCAGGTGCAAGTGCCGGGTGGGGACAAGGTGCGACTCAAGAGCAGGCCGGATATGGTTTTCGTGAACAGACCGAGCACCTGGCCTGGTGTATCCGCAACCCGGCACCGGAAAACCAGCCCCGCTGTGGTGCGGATGTCGCGTTAGCAACTGCCGTTTGCGCGCTAACCACAAAACGGGCAATCCGGGAGGGGGCCAGGATCGAGTTCCAGCCAGAGTGGTTCGATCCTGCCAGCGACGAGGTTCCGCCGGTTTGACTACCGGCCAGTCTTTCGCACGCTACGGGTGCCGGGTTCAGTCGAAAGTATTCCTTGAGAGCCCAGGCAGGCTTCAGAGACCAATCAGGTAAGTTTTAACCGCTGGTGGTCGATTTTTTCCCGGTCAAAGACTCCCAGCCCGACCAGGCTGGCCAGGGGAATATGTTGGGGGTGGCGTATGGGAAAGCTTTCTGTTGGGTTGGCACCGATCCCCCCTACCGCATCGCGACCCATACGGGCCACGCCAGGCCAGCCCTCTTGGGTCCGTTTGGCGTCGATAATTTGCCACCCCACGTGGTCCAGGGCGACCGGGTCGGTTGAAAACAGCAACGACTTGTAATCCCAGGTGGCAAACGTTCGGTTCCAGTTGCCGGGACCTCCTTCATAGGTTCCCACCAGCCCATCGAGGATCTGCAGCACACACTTTTGGCGAGTTTGTGGCAACGAAACCATGGCCGGGATAAAAGTGTGGCAATGGTTCAAGGTCTTCGTAAACGCTTGTTCCGAGCCAGGCAAGGCTGCCGGGTGGCTACGGGCGACGTTATTAACCATGCCGTGCGACATGTTTTTAAGCGACAAGGTAACGCCTGCAGATCGATGGTCCTTAAGGACAGGTATCGAGATGATTTTGTCAACTTTTTGCGTCACGATTTTTGAGAGATGGGATCGAAAGCGACGATCGTCGTTGGGATCATGAATCGATGTGTCCTGACAAAAGGCCAGTTCCCGATAGACATCGCGATCGTAACCGGCAATGTTGCTCAGCCTGGACTGACCGCGGAATTGCCCATCGATTTCCAGTTGCGAATCATCGAAAGAAACGGAAGAACATTCCCAATGCACTCCCTCGGGCAACATGGCCGTGTAGCCAGCCCGAACGAAGTCGTCGTAGTAACGTTCAAAGACCAGGATGTCATTCAACCTGATTCCTGCCGAAGCCAGGCTTTCCACGACTTCTGCAACAACTTCGTAACTGGAAATGGGGCCAGGCCTGCGGAGATCGACTGCGGGACCGTTGACCGTAGTGTCGGTCCCCGGTTTGGGAACCATGCCAACAGGTACGACCTTGATTCCCACACGATCGCCCAACTGGAAGAAACTACGCCAGGCATCGACGGCCGTTTCTGCCTCGGGAACAAGCTGTTGCATCCCGCGCTGGATCATTGCTTTGACCGCTGTCCGGTTGCGCTGGCCATCGGTGACCGAACCAGGGTGCTGCACTTCGATCACGCGGCCCGGGTAGGGGCCTGGCATCCCTGGTTGGTCCTCTAAAGCTGAAATCGAAGCCTGAGATTGTCGGGGAAGTGCTTTAACCTGATTGCTTGGCCAGCGGTGGTCAGTCAAGTTGTGCCGCTGTCCACAACCCAGGAGAGTACCTGCAGCCAGGCTGCCAAGCAAAGTGCGACGATCAACCGTGCCGCGGCGCAGAGAGGGTTGTCGACGACGTGGACATTTGGCCATAAGGCATCTTCTGTATGGGGAAGGACAGGGGGGCTTGCCTGCCAGGGGGATATTTTTATTATAGACCATCAAGGAGAGAACTACAGGGAGATTTATTCCCCTGGAGCGGAGGTCTCGCCATGTGACCCCAATCCAGTCTTTGATGGCCTTTTTAGGAGGGGCCTAGTCAGGCAAGAGTGACTCGCTGGTGATCGATTTTTTGCCGATCAAAAACTCCCAGACCGAGCATGCCAGCCAGGGGGATATGCTGGGGGTGACGAATGGGAAAGACCTCCGACGAGTCGTCGCCAAACCCCTCGATCGCATCACGGCCCATACGGGCCACCGCGGGCCACCCCTCCTCGGCTCGCTTGGCGTCGATGATTTGCCACCCAATGTGATCCAGGGCAACCGGGTCGGTGGCGAAGAACAACGACTTGTAATCCCAGGTGGTAAAGGTGGAATGCCAGGCACCAGGGCCTCCCTCGTAAGTCCCCACCAGCCCGTCCAGAATTTGTAGCACACACTTCTGTCGCGTTTGTGGCAACGAAACCATGGCGGGGATAAAAGTGTGACAGTGATTCAGCGTCGTGGTCGCGGCCTGTTCGGAGCCAGGCAAACCGAAAGGATGGCTACGGGCAACATTGTTGACCAGGCCATGTGACATATTCTTTAATGCCAGGGTGACGCCTGCTGATTGATGGTCCTTGAGAACAGGGATCGAAATAATTTTGTCGACTTTTTGCGTCACGATTTTCGAAAGGTGTGATCGAAACCGGCGGTCGTCATCGGGGTGGTGAAACTCTTCGGAATCACAGAAGGCCAACTCCCGGTAAACATCTCGATCGTAACCTGCAATATGACTTTGACGCGGCTCGCCCCGCGTTTGTCCGTCGATCTCGAGTTGAAGACTATCGACCTTTGTGGAGGAACACTCCCAGTGGACCCCCTCAGGCAACATGGTTGTGTAGCCTGCCTGAATAAACGCATTGCGGTAACGTTCAAAGATTAGGATATCGTTGCGCCTGATTCCTGCCTGGGCCAGGCTTTCGACGACCTCGGCCACAACTTCATAACTTGATATCGAGCCGGGCCGACGGAGATCGACCAGTGGCCCATTGACACTTTTGTCTGCCCCTGGTTTGTGAACCATGCCGACTGGTACCACTTTGATACCAACACGATCCCCCAGCCCAAAGAAATGACGCCAGGCATCGACCGCGGTCTCTGCCTCGGGGACCAACTGCTGCATCCCGCGCTGGATCATCATCTTAATGGCCGTCTGGTCACGCTCTCCATCGGTGACTGAACCGGGGTGCTGCACTTCGATGACGCGACCCGGGTAAGGTCCAGGCATTCCCAGGGAGTCTGCCGAACCCAAAATGGGGGCCTGAGGTATGGGCGAATTCGTGCCAATTTCATGACTCGGCCACCTTGGATCGACCGAACGACTGCGACGACTGCACCCTGCCAGTGTGCCTGCGGCCAGTCCACCAAGGAGTGTGCGACGGCTTATCCGGCTGGAAGTTGAGGGCGACTTTGGGTGACGTTGGCAAGGATACATAAAATCCCCTCTGTTGAAGGGTGGTCAGGTCAAGAATTCAAAGTGGGCTGACTTTACCATTGTAGACTACAACGGATCGGACTCCAGTAAGTTTTGTTTTCATCAGCACGGGACGAGTTTTCTGGTTTTTTGCCCCGGGCTTGTCGGGCACCGACCGGAGTTCTGGAGACTGCAGTACCCCCGGCGAAGGCCATTTTTAACAGTCGGATGGCAGTTGGGGTCAACCGTCGGAAATTATCTAGCTCCAGCCGGTCGACACAACGTTACTTCCCGTCGTATCATTGTTGAAAAATATGCCCACCAAGGCCTCCAGGGAAGGCGATCGCAATTATGAACCATCCTGCAATTGGACAATCCATCCACGACTTGGATACCCCTGCGCTGATTTTAGATCTGGATGTGTCCGACAGGAACATTCAGCAGATGGCGCAATTTTTCAGGGATCGCCCAGCCCAGCTTCGACCACATTTTAAAAACCACAAATGCTCAGAATTGGCGATTCGGCAAATGAAGGCCGGTTCGGCCGTTGGTATGACCTGTGCCAACATGGTTGAGGCAGAAGCACTGGGCCGAGCCGGGATTGACGATATTTTAATTGCCAATCAAATCCTGGGGCGGGAGAAAATTCGCCGCCTGGTGGATTTGGCTTGTAAGCTGAAAATTTCGGTTGCCATCGATGAACTTTCCCAGGCAGAGTTAATCTCCGAGGCAGCTTCTGCCGCTGGTGCGACGGTCGGGCTGCTCGTGGAAGTTGATGCGGGGATGGGTCGTTGTGGCGTGTCACCAGGAGAACCGGCACTAGCTTTGGCAAAGCAGATTATTGATCTTCCGGGTACGGAATTTCGTGGCCTGCAAGCCTACGAAGGGCATTGCGTATTTATCGACGACCTGGCCGAGCGGACAGAAAAGACCCGCCGATCCATGATGCAAGCTGTCGAAACGCGTCATCTCCTGGAGGAAAACGGGCTATCGGTGGCCTGTTTGAGTGGTTGTTCCTCGTCGACCGCAAAAATATCGGGGACGATGGAGGGCATGACCGAGGTTCAGGCGGGAACCTATGCCACGATGGATTGGCGCTACCATCAGCTTATTCCTGAGTTCGATATTGCGCTTGCGCTTTTGGCAACAGTCATCAGTCATCAGTCCGACAGGGCCGTCCTCGACGCAGGGGTTAAGGCGTTGGGAGCGGAATTTGGCCCCCCAAAAATCAACGGTGCTCCCGAGGCCGACATTCCTTTTTTTGGTGCCGAAGAACATTGTATCGTCAAGCAGGCACCTGACTGGAAGGTGGGGCAAACGGTGCAGGTCTATTCCAGTCATGCCTGCACAACGTGTAACCTTCACCCGCAGATATTTGTTCATCAAAACGAGCGGGTTGTCGACGTGTGGAAAACAGATGGCCGAGGCTAAAGCAGCATGTCGTAAACTGGTTAGACATGTTCGGTAACATCGGGGCGGGACCGGTGCGTCCACAACCTGAAACCAGGGTTGCCCGTCACGGGTAACCATAGTCCACGGATTTTTCGAGGAGTCTATTATGAGTGCTGATGCAAAATTTGCCGAACTTGGCCTGGAACTTCCTTCCGCTCCCAAGCCCGCTGGAGTCTACAAGCCGCTCGTGGTGACGGGCAGTTATTGTTATGTCTCCGGGCACGGACCGCTGTTGACAGACAATACGATGCTGAGCGGCCGTGTGGGGTCGGAAGTCGACCAGCAGGCCGGTTACGAGGCGGCGCGGCAAACCGGCCTGGCAATTCTGTCGACGCTAAAAGCCAGTTTCGGTTCGCTCGACAAGGTGCTGCGCGTAGTGAAAGTGCTTGGCATGGTCAATGCAGCACCTGAGTTCACCGAACATCCTGCAGTTATCAATGGCTGCAGTGAACTTTTTGCAGAAATCTGGGGGGAAGAAAACGGCGTGGGAGCCCGTAGTGCGGTAGGCATGGGATCGCTGCCCGGCAACATTACCGTTGAAATTGAGGTGATTTTTGAACTGGCGTGACTCGCGCCGTTGCCGGCGTGTCGAAAAACGGGCCTTAACTCGACGGCAAGTGTTCCCGGAAAAATCGCAGCCAGTTCCCGTGGAAGACCTTGTCGATATCTTCCCCAGAATATCCCCGCTCAAGCATCAGTGATTCGACCGATTGGAGGTCGGCAATCGATTTGATGTCTTCTGGCCGTTGGCTGGCTCCAAAACCACCGTCCAGATCACTGCCAATGGCAACGTAATCAGCAGAGCCGGCCAGCTGACAATAATGATCAATTTGATCGACCAAGGCTGCCAGCGTTAATCCGTCTGGCAAGGTTCGCCCGATTTCCCAGCCCGCCTTCATCATCCAGGCGTCGCAGGCGACGCCGATCACTGCCTGGCGTTGGATAAGGGCCTTGATTTGCTCATCGGTAAATTGTCGATCACCAGGCACCAAGGCACGACAATTGGTGTGACTCGCCATGACTGCTCCCCCAAAGGAATCGAGGGACTCATCAAAACTGCGGTCATTCGAATGGGTCAGGTCGAGGATCATGCCGAGCGTTTCAATTTCGTGCAGCAATTGTTTTCCTTTGGGAGTTAACCCCCCACTCCCGCCGGTGCCATCACTGTAATGCCCCTGCCCGTAGTGTGCGAGAATCAGGCTGCGCAATCCCTCATCCCACCAATGGGCTGCATGGGAGGGGTCAACAATCGGGTCGGCCCCTTCCATGGCAAGGATGTAGCCAATCGGGAGTTGATCGTCACCTGTTTGATTCCACCGTTTCCAGATCTGGTCCAAATCGCCAGCGGTCCTGATTTGAAAAAGCTCCCCTTGTTCTTCCAGGATTCGGTAATACGCCAGCTGTCCGCTACCTGTTGCAAAGGCAATTTCCTGGGTTCCAAAATCGAGGTCGCAACGCAAATGACCGCTGGCCGGTTGCACCTCCCGTTTTGCCCGGCTCAGAATCGTTGCCAGACAAACCCCGATGCGACCTTGACGCATTTCGGGAAGGCTCACGCAAGCGCCTTCGCGAGCTGCAGAATCGGTCATGCCGACTTCTCGTCGATTAATGGTTTCAATAGTTTCTGTTTGATCGCGGTTAAACGACAGAGCGTTCCAAGCCAGATCCAGGTGGGCATCGATCATCAGTCGCACGATAGAGAGAACCTCGCTGTAAAAGATGTAATCTGGCAGTTGGCCGGGTTACGTGTCATTGAAATGAAAATGCCTGATCCCTCCGTAAAGCTACTGTGCCAGAAAGAGCGGACAGCTGGTGTGCTGAATGACGTGGAGCATGGTCTCACCAAAAATCCGGCGCAACAGCAGGTTGCGGTTGCTGTTGCCCATCACAATCAGGTCGGCCTTCCACTGCTCGGCATACGATAAGAGATTCGCATAGGCATGCGTATCGACGTGCTTGGTGTCGACCTGATAGCCATGGCGTTCACAATAGTAAGCAGCGCTCTGGAGGAGTTGCTCCGGTTCGCCGTGTGCACCCTCAAAGGTGACAACCTGCAAGACAACGTCAGGCCAGAGGTGCATTTGCACAAACTGTTTCATCGCCTTTGCCGATTCCATCGACCCGCTGTAGGCAATCAGGACCCGGCGAATTTCGCGAGGTTCCGCTGGAACCGTCAGCAGTGGCCTTACCCCTGCCTCGACAAGACGAACAAGTTCTGCAGGAGGTTCATCGACCACCCCATGCTCAAACAGGTAGCTCAAGCCGCACAGTACGAGATCGTGATAACGGGCTTGATGCTCAAAAAACTCAAACGGATCCCCCTCGTCCCGTTCAACACGATGCGGAATACCAGCGGTCCCGCAGGCCGCGACAAAGTTGTCTTGGATTTCTTGAATGGTTTTTTTTGCTTCGGTAATTCGGTGTTCGCGTAATTCTGAGGCAGCCTCTCCGGCCCCGATGGGTACCGGGCCAGTTGCCCCCAGGCGGTCCACATCCAGGACGGATATGCCTGTCAATTCGGCCTGGTGAATACGTGCCAACCCGATCGCAGTTTTCGTTGCCGAATCTGCGTGTTCTGCGTTTGCTAAACCAACAAGTATGCGTCGAATCATGGTGTCATTGTCCTGCAGCTCATGGTCTCACCTCAACCCCAACTCGCGCGTCTGGGCCTTGAGTTCCCCGGCGAGTCTGGTTGCCCTGTCACGATACCCGTCTTTGGTAGCGAGAACGACCCCCTTTGGCACGCAAAATGTTCCAAGACGCAATGAAACGCCTGTTCGGGAGTAGGGGGCCTTGGGCTCCCGTTTGCGATGGGCCTTGCTGAGGGGCTACTTGCAGGGCTCGCTACTTGCGGGGCTTGCTACGGGCGCGTCCTGCGCAGGCGTTCATAAATTTGCCCGGTACGGCGGTCGCCAGGCCGTAGTCGCTGCATCTTGTTCAGGGATTCAACGGCCTCTTCCCATTGGTGCCGACGTTCCTGCAGGAGTGCAAGAGCCATCCAGAAGTCATATGATTGCGGGGCCAATTCGCAGGCGGTTTGCAAGGCATCTTGGGCCTGGTCCAAATCGCCAAGTAAGAAATAGAGCAGGCCTAGTTGGTAGAAGGTTGGCCCGCTGTCAGGCAGCAGCTTGGCGTCACGCTGGAGTAGTTCAAGTTCGTCGCGGCGCAGAGATTGGACTTCTTCGGGGTTGCTGTCTTGTGATTCCAGGAGCGAGGCGAGCTGAGAGCGGGGCCCGGTCAGGTAGGGCTCAAGACGAATTGCGGTGCGAAAGGACGCTTCAGCCCTTTTGGGGTTGGACAAGTTCCGGTCCAGGTTGCCCAGGTTCATATGGACTCCGGCCCTTTCTGCATGGTTGGCCTGGGAATCGCGGTACTCCTTGATCACGCGGTCCAGTTGGGATCGCTGTTGCGAGTTCAGCTCTGCGCGGGGCATGGTAGCCAGACGCATGGCTGCAGCAAGTCGGACTGTGCGCTTCAGATCGTGGAGCGCTGGTGCCAGGTCTTTTTGGATTTGATGGATGTTACTGATTGGAATGCCACGCACGGCTGCCGCACGAACCAAGCCTGAGGGATGATCGAGACAACCGTGAAAAATGCTTCGGTCTTCTGGGCCTGCTAATCCCGAAAACAAATCAAGGGCGGTCGCTTTTACAATGGCGGGTAAACGCTTGTTTTTGATCACTTTTCTCAGCAATTTGTCCGCATCGCGATCGCCGTTTCGGCCGGCAGCCAGGGCGTGGGCCCAGTGTGGATCGTCGGCCCGTTTTGCTCCATACCAGTCGCGAACCTGCCCGGCAGCCCAGGCAGGAGTTTCTTCCGGTTTGGTATGGCAGTTGTTGCAGGCATTGGGGGTCCCCAATTCAACCGACAAGTCGGGGCGGGGAACCTGAAAACTGTGGTCGCGGCGCGGGTCGATGACCATGTACGTGTGAGCTGGCATGTGGCACTCAACACATTGGGCGCCGGACGAACCGGTGGGGTGATGGTGGTGTAAGGGCGTATCGTATCGTCCCGGTTGGTGACATTGTCCGCAAAGCTGGTTTCCGGTGAGCTTCAACTCAAGGGAATGCGGGTTGTGGCAATCGGTGCAGCGAACTCCCTTGGCGTGCATCTTGCTCTGCAGGAATGATCCGTATACATAAACTTCGTCCAGAATCTGGCCATCTGCGTGATACAAACCTTCATGGAGAAGTGTCGGCTCGAAGTGGTCGAGGTAAGGGTCCCCTGGACGGAAATTTGCGTGTACCATCGAACGGCGGGAGTGGCACGTTGCGCAGGTTTCGATTTCTGCTGTGGGATCTTTTCCCTTTAGGCGCGGAAGTCCATATCCCACATTGCGATCCCAAAAGAGCATGCGATTCCTGGCCAGTTCAACATGCGTGCTCCCTGGGCCATGACACGTTTCGCAGCTTACATTGATCTCAGCGAACGTTGTGTGGTATTCGTCTTGCGCCAAGTCGTAATTCTTTTGAAGGTTGGTCGAGTGACATTCTGCACAGGTCGTATTCCAGTTTTGCGAGATGCCGCTCCAGTGCATGGGATCTCCCGGTTCAATCCGCTCATCGAGTACGTCAGGCGGTGGTACATAGAACCATTCTTTCTGTTTGGTATCCCAGGCGATCCTGAGCACCTGCACCCGTCCATCGTCAAATGGGACCATGTACTGCTGCAAAGGGTCGACACCGAAGGTATAGGCAATTTCATAATCATGATATTTTCCATCGGGGCCTTCGGTATTCACAAAGAATTGGTCTCCCTTGCGAAAAAACCGGGTTGTGACTCCCATGCGAGTGAATGACGAATCGTTAAAGTCTCCCAGCACCGACTGCTCGGTTGCGACCTCCATTGCGTGGTCATGATGTGAGCCTTGCCATTGCCGGGCCTGAGACTCGTGACATTCGGCACAGGTAGCCCGTCCCACGTAGGTGGCACGTGAGACGGAATCTTCCGGGACAGCCACATACCAGTCGCAGGTGGCATAGAGGCCACCTGCGATCAGCAGGATCGCAACCGGGATTAAGGTGGTTTTGCGCAAGGAAATGCCTGGTGGTGCCTTGGCCTCTGTGTGTCAGTAGACGATTGCCTGGCCCGTGGCCTGTAGGGCCATGGGCAGTTGGGAATGTCCTTGGGGGGAGCCTCTTTTCATTGTCTCTGGAGACGACAATACTGACAACGGTTAGAAAAAACAGGATGAGTTGAAAATCCGAATGGTCTCGCATTAGAATAGGCCGCTATGAATAACACAATCTTCAATCTAGATGGCGAAATTGCTGTAGTAGTTGGTGGGACAGGAGTCCTGGGTGGGGCGATGGCCGAAGCCCTGGCCAGCGCCGGAGCAACGGTTGCTGTGCTTGGCCGAAGTGCTGAGCGGGGCCAGGCCTGTGTCGACCGCATCGAACAGGCGGGCGGAAAAGCAAGTTTTCACCCTGTGGATGTCCAGGACGTAAACTCTCTGGTCGATGCGCGAAATGCAATTCACGAGACCCATGGTGCGCCCAACGCACTGGTGAATGCCGCCGGTGGTAACCGGCCGGGTGCCACCCTCCCGCCAGGCAGTGATTTTTGCAAGTTGCCCCTGGCTGATTGGCGGGATGTATTCGACCTGAATCTCGTGGGCGGCACTCTGCTGCCATGCCAGGTCTTTGCCGAGTCGATGCTGGAGGTGGGACAAGGTTCCATCATCAATATTGCCTCGATGTCGGGTATGGTGCCCCTTTCTCGGGTCGTGGCCTACTCGGCAGCCAAGGCGGGGGTGCTGAACTTGACCATGTTTCTGGCGCGGGAATGGGCAACCCGCGGAGTACGGGTTAACGCCATCAGTCCTGGTTTTTTTCCAGGTGAGCAAAACCGGGCGCTTCTTTTTGACCAGCAGGGAGAGTACACCGAACGTGGGCAGCAAATCATTGGGCATACGCCGATGGCCCGTTTTGGAGATCCACAAGAACTGGCTGGCGCGGTCATCTGGCTGGCCTCCGCCGTTGCATCGTCGTTTGTAACGGGGCAGAACATTGTGATCGATGGCGGTTTTTCGACCACCACGATTTGAGTCACTCCAATCCTTCGCCTCACAAACAGTGGGCTTCCAGCCGGCAGCCCGGACTGAAAAAAAGATCAAGTTCCTGACAAGCATTCAGTTTCTCGTTAACCCTTTCCCAATCAAATCATGACACATCTTAATCTTCGTACCGATGACTGTAATCTCGACTTCCTTTCCATTGGCTCGCTGGTCCACCGGCTGGACCCGGGTGTCATTCCGTTTCGGCGTGCCCGCTCATTTGAAATCCACATCTCCGGTGGCGAGTACAATGTGGCTGCAAATCTGGCCAGCTGTTTTGGACTCCGCACGGGTGTTGCAACGGCCATGGTCAATAATGGCATTGGGGAACTGATCCAGGCACGGGTTCGGGAAATGGGGGTGCAGCCATTCTACAAGTGGTTTGAACATGATGGTGTGCGCGGGCCGAATATGGCTACCGTTTACAGCGATCGTGGACAGGGAGTCCGCGCGCCGGTCGTCTTTTACAATCGTGCCAACGAGGCGGGTGCGCTTTTGAAACCTGGCGACTTCGACTGGGACTCGATTTTCGCCTCCGGAGTTCGCTGGTTTCACTCGGGAGGGATTTTTTCGGCGCTCGGCGAAACAACGGCCGACGTGATTATCGAAGGGATGCAGGCGGCTCGAGCCAGTGGTGCTGTCACGTCGTTCGATCTCAACTACCGAGCCAAGCTATGGGCGACCCTGGGAGGGGATGAGCGAGGCCGGCAAACGATGAAAAAAATTGCGGGAAATCTGGATGCCCTGTTCGGCAACGAAGAAGATCTTCAAAAAGGGCTAGGGATTCGTGGACCGGAAGTCGAATCGACCACCTCCAAACTCGATCCCGAAAAATTCTTTGGCATGATCGACCAGGTTCGTGAGCAGTTTCCCAACATCAAGCTCGTTGCCACAACCCTACGGGAAGTTGTCTCGACAAACCGACACCGGTGGGCAGCGGTCGTGTGGCTTGAGGGCAAGAAATTGATCAGCCCCACCATTGAACTTGATGTGCTTGACCGGATTGGCGGTGGTGACGGGTTTGCCTCGGGGCTCATTTACGGCTTGATCTCCGGCCGCTCCCCAGAGGAGGCCCTCCGCTTGGGGTGGGCACACGGCGCACTGCTGACCACGTTCCCCGGAGATGTCTCGCTGGCAAGTCTCCCGGAAGTCGAGGCCTTGGCGCAGGGTGGCTCGGCCCGTGTGCAGCGGTAGCTGGCGAACGGTTGCGCTGGATCTCAAGAAGGAATAGGCAACCTTCGCGGTGGGTGAAATTCAGACAAATCCCTGGTTGAGCGGCTTGACGACCACCTCGGGGATGTGAGCCCGAACTGGCAGGCCGGCAATCATAGCAACGACTTGCCCCACGTCCTCCGGTTGTAACATCGTGGCGCGGCGCTCTTCGCTTACCGGTTCAGGGCGTTGCTCAAGAAGCGGGGTGTTTACCTCACCCGGCTGGACGGTAGTCACTCGAATTCCATGACGACCATCCTCGTTTCCGACCGAGGTTCCCAGGGCCGTAACGGCAAATTTGGACGCATTGTAAGCCACTCCGCCGAGGTCAGCTGCCCGTTTTCCCGCGATCGACCCGATATTGATGATGACGCCGTCGTGCCGCTCGCGCATTTCCGGAAGCACCGCCTGCATGCAGTTGTAGACTCCCGTGGTATTGATCTGTAAGACCTGGTCCCACTGCTCTGGTTGCATCCGGCTCATGGTGCGGTCGACGATGTTGATCGCGGCAGAATTGACCATGATGTCCGTTTGTCCTAACTCCTGGCGGACCCATCCAAACAGCGTTTTGACACTTTCTCGCGACGCCGTGTCGACCACGTGATGCCGCATGGGTGAAGTTGCTGACTGCTCAGCGGCCTGTTTCAGGACCTGCTCCCTGCGACCGGCAATCACCACCTGGCAGCCAGATTCTGCCAGCGCCCGGGCACATCCCAGGCCAATTCCTGTACCTCCTCCAATCACGACCGCTACTTTTCCATTCAATTTGCTCATCAATGGTCCTTTAAATTCGGACGGTTGTTACTCTGACATGGTTGGTTTCCAGGCGGTTGGGTATAACAAATTTTCCTGGACCTTTCGACTCCCCTGGCGAGACACGCACGATGTCACTTCTGATTACCAATGGGCGGATTGTCACATCCACAGAGGACTACAGTGCTGACATCCTTTGTGAAGACGAAAAGATCCAGCAAATTGGGCAAAACCTGGCACCACCTCCTGGTGCGGAGGTCATTGATGCTGCGGGGAAATACGTCTTTCCAGGATTTATCGACCCTCACGTTCACATCCACTTGCCATTTATGGGGACCCACGCAAAAGACACCTACGAATCGGCCAGCCGAGCAGCACTGACGGGTGGCACCACCACGCTGATCGAAATGTGCTGTCCCAGCCGCCAGGAGGAACCGCTGGCTGGCTTTGAAAAGTGGCTCTCCAAAGCCCAGGGCATTTCGGCCTGCGACTACACGTTCCATATGGGGGTAACGCGTTTCGATGACCTGGCAGCAGCGCAACTTCGTGAAATTGTCCAACGGGGTGTTGCTTCCTTCAAAATATTTCTGGCCTATAAGGGAGCCTTTGGAATTGATGACCAGGAGCTGTTTCAAACCTTGCAGCTCGCCAGGGAATTGGGCGTGATCGTGACGGCGCATTGTGAAAATGAGACCCTGGTGGCGGAACTTCAGCAGCGACTTCTCAACGAGGGGAAAACGGGCCCCGAGTGGCACGAACCCTCACGACCCACGTGTGTTGAAGCCGGAGGGGTTCAGCACCTGATGACCTTTGCCCAGTTGACGAAGGCCCATGTTTACGTGGTCCATACGAGTTGTCGCGAAGCGATTGAGGCCGCCGAAGCCGCCCGGCAGCGAGGCGTAAAGGTGTGGATTGAAACCGTGATTCCCTACCTGCTGCTGGACGACACCTACGCCCAGCAGCCGAACTTCGAGGGTGCCAGGTATGTGATGTCTCCGCCGATTCGATCCAGGGAGCATCAGGAGATTCTCTGGAACGCACGCTCCTTTTGATTTTTCCGGCCAAAAAGAAATGGGGCGGGACGATTTTACAAAGATCCCCAATGGAATTCCGAGCATCGAAGATCGTATCAATTTGCTGTACACCTATGGTGTCAAGCGGGGCCGGATTGACCTTCATCGACTGGTGGACGCAGGGAGTACACAAGCGGCAAAGCTGTTTGGCCTGTTCCCTCGAAAAGGGACCGTGGCACTAGGCAGTGATGCAGACCTGGTGGTGTACGATCCTCAGTGGCGGGGGACGATCTCAGCTGCAACCCATCAAATGGACGTCGACTACAGTGCCTACGAGGGGTGGGAGTTGGAGGGCCGGCCCACTGCGGTTGTCGTGCGCGGAAAACTACAGGTCCGCGATGGCCAGTTCGTAGGTGAGCAGAGCCATGGCCAGTTTCTCGCTCGGGACCCAAGCCATTAGCAGGCTTTCTTGCTTGGGGTATTAGCTTTCGCGAACGCGAATGGCCGCGGCCGACATCGCCGGACGTTTGGTCTGCCGGGGCGTCGCAAAAAGTGGTTAGCCCCGCGCCAGGGCATCACTTTGGTTCACAAAATCATCACCATCCCACTGGTGGTCTGCAGTAATCATCTTTTTCCGCCCCGCTTTTTTTGCGGCGCGGGCTTCTGCCTGTCGTTTTACCAGGTCGGCGTGGGTGGTGAAGAACTGCACACTATGGCCCTTGAAGTCTTCCAGCCGTTCGAAGTTGTGTTGCTCCATAAAGGCCAGCAACTCTTCCTGCATTGCCTTGATCATGGGATAGCCAAACTTCATCACTCCGGTACAGACTTGAACGGTATCGGCACCCAGTAAAATAAATTGCGCAGCGTCTTTGCCCGTTTCGACCCCTCCGATACCACTGAGAGTACAACCGGGAAACTCGTCCCGAATGACCGCGGCAACTTCCATGCACATCCGCAAGGCAATCGGCAACACCGCCTGGCAGGAATAGCCTCCTGGCGTGGTATAACCTTCAATCGACGGTTCGGGACGCAGCGTATCGAGGTTTACCCCGATCACGCTACGGATGGTGTTAATCGCACTGAGTCCCTGGCAGCCGGCCTTCAACGACGCCCGGGCAGAATCTTCAATCCTCGTCACGTTTGGTGTGAGCTTGACCCACACCGGTTTCTGGGCAACCTCCATCGCCCACCCACAAACTTCTTCGAGGATGTCAGGATTCTCTCCCATGGCCGATCCCATCCGTCTTTCGGGCAATCCATGAGGGCATGACATGTTCAGTTCAAAGGCATCGACTTCTACGTCCTGGCAGCGTTCAATGATTTTGCGCCACGCGTCCCGGTCGTACTCCTCCATGATTGAGGCAATGAGTACACCCTCCGGGTATTTGTCTTTGACCTGTTTGAACTCGTCGGTCCAAACCTCAAAACTTCGATCACTGATGAGTTCAATATTTTCCCAACCAAGGATTTCATCTGAGTAACGGCTCCGCAGCCGCCCATAACGGGGCTGAACGTTCACCACTTTGTCGGCGTCGAGGCTAATGGTTTTGCAGACAACAGCTCCCCAGCCTTCGTCGAAAGCCTTGCCAATCACGTTGCCGTTGGTGCCCGGTGGTCCAGAGCCAATCACAAACGGATTGGGAAGTTTTAGGCCATTAACGGTCGTCTCGAGTGTCGGCATCGCAAATCCTCCTGCGAAAAGGTGCCAGCAGCAAAGGTGTACCTCACATGACCTTACGCATTAATTTCAGTGAATGTTTCGTCGAGCATGGCCACCAGGTAATTTGCGTCGTCCTGGGTAATGCACATGGGAGGTTTGATACGAAGCGTGTTGCCATGGAGGCCCCCTTTACCGATGAGGACCTGGCGATCTTTCATTTTTTCCATCACCTCGGCAGCCTCGGTATTGGCCGGTTCCTTGGTTTTACGATCCCGCACGAGCTCTACGCCGAGCATCAGGCCGAGGCCTCGGACATCACCGATTAAAGCATGTTTTTCCTGCAAGCTCAGCAAGCCATCTTTTAAGTGCTTGCCTACGACCAGAGAATTTTGCTGGAGGTTCTCTTCATCGATAACCTCAAGAGTGGCCAAGCCCTGCGTCATGCTGATCGGATTTCCCCCGAATGTGTTGAAGTGCAGTTTTTTCGAGAGCACCTCCGATATTTCTCGGGAAGTGGTCATGCAGCCCAGCGGCGCACCATTGCCGATTCCCTTGGCCATGGCAATCGCATCGGGAACCACGTCCCAGTTCTGGTGTGCCCAGTAATGAGTGCCCGTTCGCCCGAAACCGCCCTGCACCTCGTCAGCAACACAAATTCCCCCATGGGCACGAACAATTTCGTAGACGATCTTAAAAAACTCTTTGGGAGGCGTTACGGCCCCACCCACGCCTTGAATCGGTTCGCCAATAAAGCAGGCAATTTCTCCGGAAGTCTCGTACTGAATGACATTTTTTATGTCATGGGCACATTTTAGATCGCACGAGGGGTATTCCAAGTCGTACGGACACCGATAGCAGTATCCTGCCTGGGTGTGGTGGATCGATGGCTCAGCATTGGATTTGAATTTCCAAGTGCTGTGTGCGGTCAGTCCCATGGCAGCACTGGTGCCACCGTGGTAACAATTCCTCAAGGCAATGACATCCTGGTTGCCTGTGAATTCACGAGCGGCCAAGATGGCCATTTCATTCGCTTCGCTGCCACTGTTGGTAAAGTAGCTGTGGGTCAGTCCATCCGGCATTTTGCTGGCCAGTTTTTCGGCGAACTGGGCCATTGCCGGATGGAGATAAATCGTGGTCGTGTGCTGAAGGCGGCCCGATTGAGCCCGTACTTTCTCTGCGACGGTGGGATGACAGTGCCCAACGCTGATCGTGACAATCCCGGCAAACGCATCGAGGTACTGGCGGCCCGTTTCATCCCACACGTACTGCATATGACCTTCAACAACCATTAGGGGATCACGGTAATAGGTGATTACGCCGGGCGATACAAATTGGCTGCGTAGCGCAATCACTTCATCACGTGATGGACCAAGATACGGTTGTGGCGCATGGTCAATGATGGGAAGGGAGGGAGAGGTTCGATCGGTCATCGATCAGTCCTTAGCTTGGCATTTCATCGGCCGGGCCCACAGGTCACCTGTGATGATGGCTTGCGACCGGTGGTGAGGGATTTATTCTATCTGAAAATCTTCTAAATCACCCGCTTCGGGGATCAGCAGGCTGGGAATCTCTGGCAACCCCCGTTCTTTACGGGTGGCGGGAATCAGGTTGTCGAGGGCAATACCAAGGATCGCGGCCACGGCCATTCCGGTGCCTCCCACCGAACCGACCACGTCTCCCAGTCCCATACGCTGTTGATTGAGGTTTTCCATGGCAAGCTTTCCCGCTTCCGAGGCAAACCAGGCTGGGACAGAAAGCCCCATAAAAAGGGAAAAGCCACCAATGAGCAGGTTGCGGTCGGAATTCAGGTCGGCGCGGGCAAACTGGCGGACCCCCACGGCGGCAATCAAGCCAAACAACGTACAGTACAGGCCTCCCACCACCGGCTTGGGAATCGCGGCGGCCACTGCCCCGAATTTTCCGAACAATCCCAGCAAGACAAGCATCACTCCGCCGATTTGGACCACGTACCTGGAGCCCACTTTGGTCAGCCCCACCAGGCCAATGTTTTCAGAGTAGCTGGTCGAACTGAACCCCCCAAAGATACCTGTCAGGGCGCAGCCAATCCCTTCAAAGCCAATTCCACGGGAAATCTCTGCCGGCGTGGGGTCTCCACCCCCGGCCATATTCTTGCAGGCGTGGTAATCGCCAAACGATTCAATGATCGAAGCCAGGTAGCCGGCCAGCGCCGCCAGCACAAAGGCGATGGCAAACTTCGGTGGCCCCCAAGGGAGAATCACGCTTTTGACCCGTAGCCAGTCTGCATTTTCGACCGCGCTAAAATTGACCCGTGCGGCCGAATCGCTGCTAAAAACTCCCAGCCGGGTGAGCAAAAAGCACAAGCCGGTCACTCCAACGATTGCCAGTAGCAGGGGAAACATGCGGAAAAACCGGCTGCTGCGGGAGAGTACCAGGGAGAAGGTAATGATCAGCACCATCGTCAGGATGGAGATGGGCCAGTGCGAGGCTGCCACAGGTGCCCCCGCGTTGTAGAGTGCCAGTCCAATCAGCATGATGACCGGGCCCACGACCACCGGAGAGAGGAGTCGGTGGATCCGACCCATCAGCCCGGAAAAACCAATCACGATTTCGATCATGGCACCGGCGATGATTGCGCCGGCAATGTATTGCATTGCCATGCTTCCGTTTCCCGCTAACCCATCTTCGGACTCGGGGGCCATGACTTTAGCAATGATTGCAAAAAAAGCGGCGAGGAATGAAAAACTGACTCCCTGGATGATGGGCAACCTCGAACCCCACGTCGACTGGAGCAGGGTCGCCACGCCACTACAGAGCATGACCGAAGAAATCAAAAGTGCGGTTTGCGCATCGGTCATTCCCATCGCTGGACCCAGGAGCAGGGGAACGGCGACGGTGGACCCGAACATGGTGAGGATATGCTGCAGGCCCAGCACCAGCGCGCGACCGAAGGGGGGCTTGTCGTCCAGGCCGTAGATGATATCGGGATGGGCTGGTTTCATCGCCGGTTTGAATTCCACATGGTTTGCAAACCGTGCAGTCGGTTTGCCATGGAAGGGTGTCAAGGTTCTACGATAGCGCCGTAAGTCTCAGGGCGACGATCGCGGAAGAACTGCCATACATTGCGGACCTCGCGAATCATGTCCAGGTCGATGTCGGCAAAAATCAGGTCGTCCTCATCGCGTTTTTCCGAAACCGATACAAGCTGCCCGCGCGGATCGCAGAAGTAACTCTGTCCATAAAACTCGCCAACCCGCCACGGTTCTTCCCAGCCAGGGCGGTTGATGGCGCCCACAAAGTACTGGTTGGCGACAGCATGAGCTGGCTGCTCAAGTTTCCACAGATATTCGCTTAAGCCGGCGACGGTCGCCGATGGGTTAAAAACGATTTCTGCCCCACCCAGTCCCAGGCAGCGTGCCCCGTCGGGGAAGTGCCTGTCATAACAGATGTAGACTCCCACCTTGCCCACCCTGGTTTGGAAGACCGGATATCCCAAATTGCCTGGCTTGAAATAAAATTTTTCCCAAAACCCGGGGGCACAGTGGGGAATATGAATTTTTCGAAATTTGCCCAGGTATTCACCATCGGCGTCAATCACGGCAGCTGAGTTGTAGTAAACCCCCGGCAAGTCCTCCTCGTACATGGGGACCACCAGGACCATTTGGTGCTGCCTGGCCAGATCTTGCATCAGTTTGGTGGTGGGGCCAGGAATCGGTTCGGTCAACTCGTACCACTTGGCATCCTGCTCGGCACAAAAATAGGGTCCGTAGAAAAGTTCCTGCAGGCAGCATATTTGGGCACCTTGATCGGCAACCTGGGCGATCAGGTCGACATGTTTGTCGATCATCGCCTGCTTGATCCGGGCAACCGGAGATGTGGCCGGTTCGCAAAGAGTTGCCTGAATGAGTGCTCCGCGGACAATTCGTGACATCATTTCCCCTTTAGCTTTTCGGCAAGCTTTTCGACTCGGCAAGCTTTTCGACAAGGGCCCAAAAGTGGTACCATAACACGTTTCCGCCTGACCAGGAAACAGACCCCCCGGGAAAAATCCGAGCACCGCACCCTTCTGGCAACCCACCGTTGTGCGTTGTCAGACGAGTTTGCGAGGACCAGATCTTCCCTAACTCCGATGGTATGTACGATGCAAGCGAACGCAACTTCACAAGTAGAAACCGTTCCCATTCTCGAGAATGGAGAGTGGATAGAGCCCGAGACGAGCACTTATTCGGACGTGTTTAACCCGTCCAGTGGTGAAGTCATTGCCCGGGTCCCGGCCTGTGGTGCCGACCAGGTGGAATCGGTGGTGCGGTCGGCAACGGCTGCGGCCCGTGATTGGAGTGAGACACCGGTCGTTGAGCGGGCCCGCGTAATGTTTCGGCTGCAGGGATTGATGCGGGAGCATTTTGATGAACTGGCTGAACTGATCACCCGGGAGCATGGCAAGACCCTGGCGGAGTCGCGGGCGGAGGTTGTGCGGGGGATTGAAATGGTGGAGTTTGCCTGCGGAATCCCCAGCCTTATTACCGGAGACTTGCTGCCGAATATCGCGACCGATGTCGATGCCGAAACCGTGCGTCATCCGGTTGGTGTGTGTGTTGGTATTACGCCCTACAATTTTCCCATGATGGTACCGATGTGGATGTTTCCGGTGGCGATTACCTGCGGCAACACGTTTATCTTAAAACCGTCTGAAAAAGTTCCCCTTTCGGCAGTTCGGCTTGGCCAGTTGATGCTCGAAGCGGGAACGCCCGCCGGCGTGTTCAATATTATCCATGGTGGTCGCGCGTGTGTTGATCAACTGTTGCAACATCCCTCGGTGGCTGCCATCTCCTTTGTGGGGTCGACCCCTGTTGCCCGGGCAATTTATGAAAAGGGGATCCATGCGGGAAAACGTGTTCAGTCCGCAGGCGGTGCCAAAAACCATTTCATCATCATGCCCGATGCTGACATCGATCAGTCGGTCAAAGCACTGGCCGCTTCGGCCTATGGATGTGCCGGGCAGCGATGTATGGCCAGTAGTGTGGCAGTAACGGTCGGTAGTGCCGGAGACCCGGTCGTGGAAACATTGGTGGACCATGCGGGAAAAATCAACGTGGGGCCGTCGGACGGAAATCCCGATGTGGAAATGGGGCCGGTCATCCGGGCGGCACATCGCGAGCATGTTGCCTCCTACCTGGACATTGCCAGCCAAGACGGAGCGAGCGTACCCCTGGATGGGCGCCGTTCGTTTGATTCGGACGGTTTTCTGATTGGGCCGAGCGTTGTGGACCGTGTTTCCCCTGAAATGCGCGTCTGGAAGGAGGAGATTTTTGGTCCCGTGCTCTCGGTGGTACGTGCCGACAGCCTCGAGGAAGCACTGGCGGTAGGGCAGGGATGTGAGTTCGGCAATGGAGCATCGATCTTCACCCAAAGCGGCTACGCAGCTCAGCAATTCAAGAGGCATTTCAATGCCGGCATGATAGGCATCAATGTTGGTGTGCCCGCGCCGATGGCCTGGTTCCCGTTTACCGGCTGGAATCGTTCCTTCTTTGGTGACCTGCATATTCAAGGGATTGAAGGCATTCACTTTTATACCCGTCAGAAAATGACCCTTACCCGCTGGCCTACCTCTGAGGATTCGCACCAGGACCCGGTTTGGAAATCGACCCGCTAGGGGATAGACGCTCTGGTAGGGATCCTGGTATGACTGGCATTTCCCGTTTCCGGTGAAACCCAGCTTAGGGTTCAACGGTCACTGTTTTTTTCGAGTGTTCTCTACCCCCGGAGGGTAGAGAACTTGCATTCGGTTCGATGGATGATTCCGCAGCACAGCTGCTTCCTATTCAACACCACCAAGTAACTCCAATCATGTCTTATAAAATTGCTGTTTTAGGCGGGGACGGTACAGGCCCCGAAGTCGCCAGAGAAGGCGTTAAAGTTCTTGAAGCAATCGCTCAGCAGGAAAATTTCTCCTGTGACCTGACGCATCTCGACTGGGGGGGGGACCGTTATTTAAAAACGGGCGAGCCGCTGCCAGCCGACGGGCTGGATCAACTGCGCCAGTTCGATGCGGTGTTTCTCGGTGCGATTGGCCACCCTGATGTGGCTCCTGGTATCCTTGAACGGAGCCTCTTGTTGGACGTTCGCTTTGGCCTCGACCAGTACATTAATTTGCGTCCGGTCAAACTTTTTCCGGGTGTTGAGACACCTCTGAAGGACAAGGGGCCGGACGACATTGATTTTGTTGTGGTCCGTGAAAACACCGAGGACATGTATTGTGGGGCAGGGGGGGTAATGCACAAAGGGACTCCCAGGGAAGTCGCGACCCAAACTGCGATTTACACCCGCAAAGGCTGTGAACGATGTATCCGCTATGCGTTTGAATACACCCAAAAACGGAATAATCCCAAGGGAAAACGGCTTACGCTGGTTGCCAAGACCAATGTACTGACCGTGGGGCATGACCTGTGGTGGCGAACGTTTCAAGAGGTAGCCGAAGAATATCCCGATGTGGAAACCGACTACAATCACGTGGATGCCTGCTGTATGTGGATTGTCAAGAATCCTGAATTCTACGACGTGATTGTGACCACCAACATGTTCGGCGACATCATTACCGATCTCTCTGGAATGATTCAGGGAGGGATGGGAGTTGCTGCTGGCGGGAATATCAACCCCGAAGAAGGGGGAACGAGCATGTTCGAGCCGATGGGTGGAAGTGCCCCCAAGTACACCGGCAAAGGGGTCATCAATCCGATTGCCGCCATCAATGCGGCAGGTATGCTCCTGGATCGCATTGGCGAATCGAAAGCGGCCGACCGGGTCATGCAGGCCATCATGCACGTTACGGGCGAAAAAATGCAGAGCCAGAACGCGGGCAAAATGGGCTATTCCACCAGCGAAATTGGCGACCTGGTCGTTGAGGCGCTTTGATCCCTGGGGCGACGGGCTATTTCCAGGTTAATAAGCTGTAAGGTCCTCGCTGACAGGCGCTCTCTGGTATGCGCAGAGGTTTCTTTTAGTAGATCGTCTTTAAGCGAATCTGCATCCGTAAAAGCGAGTTCTATTGTCAGAAGTTGTTTTGGCGCGGGGGCAACTCCCTTGGGATCCCCGGGACTCTTTGCGTTGCTGAGCAAGCAGAGGACGGGGGATTTACCCAGGCAAATCTGGGTAAACCGCCCCGCCCGCCTCTTCTGCCGCGTTCGCGGCAATTAAAACGACCCGCTGGTTCCAACTTCTGGGGCAGGAATTGCCCGCAAAAGGTAGAACTCGTGGTTTTCCATTCACCAGGAGATATTGATCCAGTGGGTTTCCTTAAGGTTGGCCGAAAGCCTACCCTCGTTTCCGCCCAACACGCGTTGACAGCAAGGCAAGGCCTAGCGAAATCAGCAGTAGTGCAGAGGGCTCCGGAATATTTTGATTAAACTGCAGTTCTGCAAACTCGATCGCTGCATCGTGGTTGAGTTCACTCTCGTTTTGATTGAAAACGATAGCAAATGGTGCTGTTTGCTGCACTTCGGGATCGTCGCTGGAAAGCTGTAGTTGTAACAGGTAAATACCAGTTTCTGCGGGAGCATTAAGTACGAAATCATAATGTCGGTGCCATTCTCCTTCGTCAGAGACAGGCAGTCCAAAACCACTCACAACGCTCGGTTGGTCGGGAGTGGTTACCGGTCCCAGGGAAGTTCCAAAATGCACGGACATAGTTTCGTTTGCAATCGTCTCGAAATCGTGGCCATCCCACTCGCGCAGTGAATCGACGATCGAAAAACCAATATTCGATCCAGCGCTGAAGGTTCCAGTCGAGTTATCGAATCCAGGTTCATCGACTTCATTTGGGGCGATTTCTCCAAGTTCGGCAGCATAGACCCGCTTGTTGGTCACAATGTGTCCGTTGATAACCTGCAGTTCGATGTCGCCACCGTGATGTTCGTCCCCGTGGTGCTCGTCCCCGTGGTGCTCATCCTCGTGGTGCTCATCCTCGTGATGCTCATCCTCGTGATGCTCATCCTCGTGATGTGGATCTTCGCATTTTGCAATACTACTGAAAGATGCTATCGAAACTACCATAAAGGCAGTCGCAAGATATTTGAGAAGGTATTTCATGGTATTCATTGGCTTTCTATATAACTGTGTTCATCAAGTTGGTTCATCATAAAAATATCGAATGTTTCAACGCTCGGATTATCGGTATAGATTTTAAGTGATCATCATCCTCCTCCTCCTACTCCTCCCTTGTGGATGACCAGTAGCAAGGAGCAAAAGCCCCGTTAACGCTGTTAGCAATGAATTTGGCTCAGGCACGCTGTGGGTGCTCACGTTTTCGGTTTCCAAGGTTTGGAAAAATTGTTTCCAAATAGCGTAGTCGGCGTTACTGACTACTGGGCCAGGGGAGGCATTGCCACCCAGTATGGCGATGTCCAGTCCCCGGTTGTCCTGCCAGAGGGTGTAGTCTGCAGCATCAACGAAGTTATCTTGATTGAAATCGCCGGGCATTCCCGTATCGATCTGCAGTTCTGCGTATTCGATGGCTGCACCGTGATTCAGTTGCGTGTCATTCTGATTAAACACGATAAAGAAAGGATCTGTTGCATCAACCAGGCCGTCACTGCTGGAGAGTTCTAGTTGCAATAGATAAATCCCGGTACTTGCTGGTGCACTGAGCACAAAGTCATAGTGGCGATGCCAGGCGCCATCACTGGAGGTAGGGAGTTCAAATCCAGCCACAACACCCGGTTGCTGGGGAGTTGTTACCGGTCCCAGGGACCTTCCAAAACTCATCGACATGGTTTCTTCGGCAATCGTCTCGAAATCAGCACCATTCCACTCGCGTAGCGAGTCAAGCATCGAAAAACGAATCTTGGATCCAGGGCTGAAGGTTTCAGCGAAACTGTCAAACCCAGGTTCGTCCACTTCGTTGGGAATGATTTCTCCAAGTTCAGCAGCGTAGATTTGCCGGTTAGTAACGATCTGTCCCCCGGCAACCTGCAGCTCGATATCACCACTGTGAAGATCTTGACCTTGTGCGTTGTCGGCGAGAGACAAGAGCGAAAACACGAGGCAAATCGCACAGGATATCTCACCAGTTTTCCTAATAGTTGGGAAAAGGTTTTTCATCGGTGCATAAACCCAGGAAGTTGTTGATTTGCATGAACGAGCAGGCTTGTTTATTCATTGTGGTGGCATGGCAAAATTAGTTGCATTGTCAGCCCACATTTTTATGGTTGCGTCATCGATTACCGAAACGTGTCCGTCGGCATAAAGGTAGTTTGCGCAAGCATTGTGTCGGTCGGTTTGTATTTCCTGATGGAGTACATCCCATACTTTCCCGTTGCGCACATTGCTTTTCTTGAACCAGCTCTTTGCATGGATGTGTTCGTGATAAAACGAGAGTGGCAACTTGTCTGAGGCCTCAAAGGCGAGGATCGTTTTGTGCGTTTCGGGCAACTTGTAAAGGTTAATAATCGCTCCTCCTCGGGGGACCGTCACGTAGTCGTTGAGCACGTAGCTTGTAAGTTTCAGTTCAAGTTTTTCCGTTGCACGTGGATCGTCAGGGCAGATCCGAAGGTTATCGACGTGTTCGGTGTACGGGCCAAGTTTGTAGATCCAAGATTGTGTCTCGTCTGCATCAACAATCGTGTGCATCGTTTCCGGAAACTGGCCTTTGTGCGTGTTGCAGTATCCATGCATGGCCAGGCCAATTTGCCGTAGGCGGCTGGAGCACTGGGCGCGTCTTGCCGATCCTCGGGCGGCCTGAACAGCGGGCAGTAGCAGTGCAATCAAGACGCCAATAATCGAGATTACGACTAAAAGTTCTACAAGTGTGAATGCTGATATTTTTCGCATGACGGCAGATACCAGCTCCATCCGTGGGAGCAAATCTGAGGGGGCTTGAGAACGGGCGCAGTTACTTGCCCGCGCAAAGGGACTGATTGCCTGCAAAGATTACTTAGGCCGCGAGAGTTGCCGGTGGGCCACGAGCAACATGGCTACGATAGAGAGTTCTGTAGCCTGCAAGAGTATGGATCGCGAGTGCGCCACTATTAGGTTCATAGAGTAGGGTTTGGCTTGCTGTTTGTGTGTATCCGGTGTTTAGTTGACCAAGGAGCAAGCAGGCAGCACACGAACTGGAATCGTGGCCGGCGTGCGGAGATCGGTCACTGGCAGTTTGCTCGCTATTGTCTGCGCTGCGTTTTACCTCGCAGGCGTTCAGCTTGTTGTCGTGCCGGCAGGAGCAGACGCAACTTTCAGCACTTTGCTGGTGGGCTTTGCTGGCATGCTGGTTGGCTTTGCTGGCCTGACGGTGGTGGCAGTCGCCATGCTGGTGCAGTGCATGGCCAAAAAGCGCAAGCGACGCATAGAGCAGCGCTAAGGTCAGCGAAGACAATTTAAAAAAAGTTGCGTTCAAAACCGTACCAGGTCCACTTGCGTTAGTGTCAGGAAGGGCGGTCGACCCACCAGGAGGAATCCGGCTCGTTATCGGAAAAACCTATTTTGGGACAACCTTTTCTGATTGTGTGAGATTTTAGGGCGAAATGCAAGCGGAAAGTTTTGGCTTCATTAAAAAACCACATCTGTCCTGGGGCACGTCTTGGTAGTGGGGGCACGTCTTAATAGAGAGAACGAGCCAGTGGCTTCCCGGGGCGGATTGCTCTAAGTGTTGTGCGTTAAAAAAGTTGTGCTTTCCGAAATAATTGCATCTGGCATGGCGAAGATTTGTTTTTGTCGCTTGTTGTCTGAGTTGGTTTCAGGCAACCGATTATTCTCCGTTTTCCGGCACACTTTACTACTTAACCACCTGAAGCCTTTCTTGTACCATCTGAAGCCTTTCTTGCCGGTAACCTGATACCTGACTGCCTTAGGCCGTATCTTCCCCGAAACTTCTGCCTTTCCGACTCGTTTGTTGCTTGATGCTTGCTACCGTTTTTCTCCCGACGATATGAAATCCAGAACCTCATTTTTAACCTGACCGCATGAACACTTACCTAGTCACCGGCACAGCCGGATTTATTGGTTTTAATCTTGCCAGATATCTGTTGCTCCGCGGGATCCGGGTTGTCGGCGTAGACAATGTGAATGATTATTACAGCGTCCAACTCAAGCGAGATCGACTGGCACAACTCAACAACCACGATCATTTTGACTTTGTTGAAGCCGATCTGGTTCAGCAGGAGTCGGTCGACCAGGTTTTCTCCGAATACAGGTTCGATCGGGTCGTCCATTTGGCCGCCCAAGCGGGCGTGCGCTACTCGGTAACACACCCGCGCGCTTACATCGATGCGAACATCTTGGGATTTATCAATATCCTCGAAGCCTGTCGACACGCAAAAGTACCTCACCTGACCTACGCCAGCAGTAGCAGTGTCTATGGCGCAAACACCCAAATGCCGTTTTCGGTCCATCAGAATGTAGATCACCCTCTTAGTATTTACGCTGCGACGAAGAAGGCCAATGAACTGATGGCTCACTCCTACAGCCATCTTTACAAGCTGCCTACCACGGGACTCCGCTTCTTTACGGTATACGGCCCTTGGGGGCGCCCCGACATGGCCTTGTTCCTGTTCACGAAAGCAATTCTATCAGGAGAGCCGATCGACGTTTTTAATCATGGGAAGATGCGCCGCGACTTCACGTACATCGACGATATTGTCGAAGGCATCTATCGGACGTCTGAACAGATTGCCGAGCCCAATCCGGAATGGTCGAGCAAATCGCCTGATCCGAGTTCAAGCACTGCTCCCTACCGCCTCTACAACATTGGCAATAATCAGCCAGTGGAGTTGTGCCGATTCATTGAAGTCATTGAGCAGGCCTTATGTACCGAAGCGCACCGAAATATGTTGCCTCTGCAGCCAGGTGATGTATCGGCCACCTATGCCGATATTGGTGCGTTGGAAGACGCCGTTGGTTTCCATCCTTCAACGACGATCGAAGAGGGAGTTTCTCAATTCATTGACTGGTACCGCGACTATTACGGTGTATGAGGTTCATCGAGATTGAGCTGTCCCGCCGAGTTGGACTGGTAGTCAAGTTGCTCTTTGCAGCACCGTTAGGGCAGCTACTTCACTTTGTTTCGGCTGCGTCCCCACGAATGAAAGTGGGCTGGTTTCCGGTTGCCCGGGCCGGATTTTTGTCGTAGTCGTAGGTATTGGTGGCTTCGAGCGGGAGAGATGGCCCACGGTTCAGAAGTACGATTACAAAAATTCAGCAGTAGGGTTAAGAAGAAGTGGCTCGTAGCTTTATTGCCTCACGTATCGGCCCCGTGGGCGCAAATTTCCTACCAGGTGGAGTTGTAAATGCGGACCTGGCCAACACAGACTTGCTTCAAGTAGTTTCAAAACGGGGGTTCTACCGCCCTGAGCCGAGTTGCGGGCTTTATTTCGCGGCCAACTGGAGAAACGCTTCAATTTCTGCCAGCGCAGCTGCGGTGCCATCAAAATGATGCGGGGAATTGGCGAGATTGTTACGATAGGTTTCGGCCTCGCCAAGAAACCGGGTTAGATTCTCCGGTTGGATCTTCTCGATAAATTGCCAGTCCCCCGCGCCCAGTTCCCTGACAAAGTGGGCATTGATCCGCTGCTCGTGGTGGTTTTTCTCGGGAATCGCCAGGAAGGGCTTTCCAAAGTAGAGGGTTTCGCCGGAGAGTTGATTCCCCGCAGCGCCCACCACGGCCCAGGCGGAAGCCAAATCGGCAACGAATGGCTCTTCGGCAATTTTGCAAAACTGCAGATTGTCCCGGGCGGGTCGTTCACCCAGTCCGTAGATATGGACCGGGCGCTCGGTGTGGGTCATTAAATCGACAATCCGTTCGGAGGTGTGCCGACGGAAATAACAGAGGATATGGTCTCCAACCGTTGGTACTGCCTGGCGGACCAGCGGGCGAAGAATGGGGCCGACCTGAACCACGTCGTGATACGCAGGCCGAAGTCGACAGAAGAAGAACGCTGAAACAACCGTCTTCTGTTGCCCCAGCCCAAAGGCTTTCACCACCGGAGCCATTCCCCACACGTAAGACCGAAGTCTCCACGGCAAGCTACTCATGTCATAAGCTACGATGAAATGCTGGTGGTCGAGACTCATGATCGGCACACCACATCGCTGGGCCGCCCGCGCCACGGTAGGTTCGAAATCGGTTACCACGATATCGGGCTGATCGCGGCGAATATCTTCGCAGATGGGCTGCACAATCTTTTTCAGATTCCAGCGCAAGCCAAGACCTTTAACGACGGTTTTGGGAAGGTTCAATCGCCCCCGCGTGTACTCCATGATAATGCCGGTTGTTTGGCGGACCTCAACGTCCGGGCTGTCGGCGTAGATGTTGTGGAGAAAATCAAACGCTTCAAAGGAGGTATAGATAACCACGCGATGCTTTTGGCGCAGTTGCTCCGTCATGGCGCGTGCCCGCGCAGCGTGCCCCCGGCCCTCGCCCATCAAGCTGTAGAAAACGGTACCCATGGTCCGGCGCAGAAGGTTTCAGTCACTAAAAAAGTCTGCCGGTGGACTATTCTATCCGTTTGCGTCACCTTGACGAATAGCGAAGTGCAGTTCACTTGGGCTTCTGTCCGACAAAGATGTAATGCGGCGCGGCCAGCAGTGGGATCCAGGGGACTTTTCCAGTTCGCTCTTCGGTCGAAATGACGTTGAATCGGCTGCGGAGGATGGACAAGTGGTCTGGGCTAAGGAAAACATTATCCATGGCGAACCAGGTTGGCCAGAAGGTGCGTTGGAACCAGGTGTGCTGGATTTGATCAGGATCAGGGTATTTGTGGGATACGTAGAAGTCGACCACCCCGAGTATTCCCCCTGGTTTGAGCATTCGCCACGCATTTTCAACAGCGGCAAACCAGTTGGGAATCATGGTAAGCGAATAACAAAATGTGACCAGATCCACAGACCCATCGGGAGGGTCAAACGTTGTGGCGTCGGCATGAACAGCTGTTACGTTTGGCCAGCCCTGTTGGTCAATGCGTTGGCGCGTTACCTCAAGCAGCGATGGGGAAAGGTCCACAAGCTGTACAGAGGAGAACTTTTGCAGTCTCTCTCCAAACCGCTCTGCGTTGCGACCGGTACCTGCCCCAAGGTCGATCCAGTTCTGCCCTTCAGTAACTGGAATCGCAGCGAAAAGCTCGTCGCGACCATGCAGCAACCGCTCTCGGAAGTCGTCGTAATCGACTGCCTGGTTCTTGTAGAAGCTCTCAAGGCGTTGCTCGTGCGTCTCACCGCGAATCGGTGAGAGCGTGAGGTGATAGAGAGTCTTCAGGCGTCCCAGAGTGCTCATGTTGGGATTTCTGGCTTTCGCGGCTGGAACTCGGATGACGTAAGTCGGCAACGTAAAAACTGCCGTAGGTATTGACTCGATCTTGTAAATGAAGTCGTTCAGCCAGTTCGGTGTGATACTCGAGTAAATCCCCCAAGCGAACCCTCTGGCCCTCCACGGTGACCTCCAGCGGGTCAACGAATTCAACCTGCAGTGCTGCACTTCTCCATAGCAGGCGGGCACCGTCAACCGTCCGGTTCACGATCGCTTGCCACTGTTGCTGAAGAATGTCGTGATGCCGTTCGGCCAGCCAGTCCATATGATCCAGTAAGATCAAATGGGTGAGTGGCTCGGTACTCTCATTGACAAATTCGAGCACCGACTTGTTATGCAGGTGAATACGATCGACCAGTCCGTTTTTGAGTCGTTCGAAATTACGCTCCTGCAAATAAGCGGGACAACAATCTGGCGTGTACTGGCCGGTCATATAAACTCGCCAGAAGTAATTGTCGGCTAAAACCATTTTTGTGAAGACTTCGTCAAGTCGGTCTTCTACAAACTGTACGATACCGCCAGGGTAGTAGCGGTCCAACTGCCAGCGTTGTGCCCGAGGTACACCCAATAACGACCAAGTCGCATCTCGACGCAGTGTCCAGCGAATCAGGGGGCCCCAAAACTTAGGTTTGACCTGGGAAAAATAAATATCACTTTGCGATTCCAGTGAACCGGCGGTAAGTAGCGCTTCAATGTGGTTGCGCATATTGGCGACACGATCGATGTAGGCATTCATGCCCCATGCAAACGTTCCAGCCGAGCCGCGAAAGTAAAAACTCTGTCGCCCGCGGCCATGAAAAAACTGGCCGTTGCGGTCCCAGTACTTACGGGACGGTTCGGTGAGTTCGCTCCGCAGTCTGCCCTGGTAGATTTCTGGCCACTCGGGCAAACGGCCCCGGCCAAACAAGTCAAAGAACTCGGCGTATTCCAATTTGCGGATGGCCGTTAGTTTAAGCTCCAATAGCGCGTTCTGGCGTGGATTCACATCCACCGCATCAATGCGGTC
>JAKVCB010000089.1 GCA_022448345.1 Pirellulales bacterium | reverse complement strand
AAACAACGAATGGGTTAACGGTTTTCGTATTAGTGAGCCGGTACCTGGATCTACCAGCGAGACCGAACGATTTGTCCAAATGTCCATACAATTCTCCCCAAGCCCACAACGTTGGCTAATGGCTCCGGGGGGGCTGGTGGAACATCACTCACCAACGTACCCACTTGCTCCCGAGTCAACCGGTCCCCACGAACTTGCTACCGTCAGCGGATTCCAAATTGTCCACGATTGGACCATTGGCCTGGTCTTCGGAATTCCGGAACTGGGTGGCTTTGCAGGTTGGCTGGGCACCACCGGAAGCGATGCAGTCCATCCGATTGCTACGCTGCGTCAGGATCCCAACAACTACATTGAAGTCGGATACTATCGGTTAGACCAATGGAATCAGTTCATTGTCCTTGATATTTACAGCGACGGCGCATTTGTCGAGCGACTGGAGTTTTCTGACTTGTCCGTCGACTTTGAAGATCGGCTTCAACTTGTCGTTAGTGGTTCGGAGGAAGGGTTGGGGGCATCGTTACTGGTGCCGCGCTATTACGTTGGAGTCCAGAGCAAAACTATGGACGAATTGCCGGTGATCCGACCACAGGAAGTACTCCTGAGTTCTAATGCTGCCCAAGACGTTGTTTCCACACTGGAGTGGTACGCCGTGCAAGTTTTGCCTGATCAAGCCCTTACCACTCAAGAACGCGAAGCATTTGTGATCAGCGACGAGATTTTTTCACCTGCCGTTGGCGCCCCACAGGTAACAAGCGTTAAAGTAGGCTCCACGGATTGGCACCCAGATTTTGTGAGTTGGGTCGATCCGCTTGATCAGCTTGGCTATAGCATCCACGGTGGAAATAGCCAGCAAACCCCCCTGCCCTGGTCCAACATCAACCAGGTATTTGTCCAATTCAGCGAGGATGTTCAAATTGGCGCCTCCGATATTCAATTGACCGGCATCAACGTCCATGACTACGGGACACAAGGTTCGTTTCACTATGACCAAGAGACCCTGACCGCCATAATAACGCTTGATTCACCACTACAAGCTGACCAGGTCCACTTACTCATCTCCGAGAACGTCACAGACTTTACTGGCAGGTCGCTGGACGGAGAGTGGACCGATCAACACACCGATTTTTCTTCCGGCGACGGAACAGCCGGTGGTGACTTTGCTTTCAATTTCAATGTTCTTGCCGGTGACGTTTCTAGAGACGGCATTCTGCTGGCCAACGACAGCGAACTGGTAACTTCGGCTCTTTTCACAACCGTTGGCGATGGGGAGTATTCGATATTCTCTGACCTGAATGGCGATGGGACGGTATTGGTAAGTGACCTTGAAGTGATACAGCTGGCCCCGCTCCATACTTTGCCAGACGTTCCCGTGAGCACCGGACCTCCGCGAGTACAAAGCGTCAAGGTCCACTCAACAGCCTGGAGTGGCGACTTCGTATCCCTGGTCGACCCGATCGCCAAAATTGGCTACGCCGTACCGACTGGGACTGCCCAATCAGCCCCTCTGCCCTGGGAGAATATTGACCAGGTTTCGATCACCTTCAGCGACGACGTGCAAATCAACCTGGCCGATATCCAACTCACTGGAATCACCACTTCCGAGTACACGGTCACGGAGGTGAACTACGATGATGGATCGAGAACCGCAACCCTTACCCTGAACAAGCCTATCGAGGCAGACCGTTTACAGCTGGTTATAGCCGACAGCGTGACCAACCCGTCTGGAGAAGCGCTGGATGGAGAATGGCCCCCACAAGGTTCGACCTTTGAATCAGGAAACGGCATCGCGGGCGGTAGTTTTGCATTTGATTTTAACGTCCTTCCTGGAGATATCTCCCAGGACAACTATGTCCTGGGCAACGATTTCACTTTGGCCACCAATGCCCGGTTGAGTGATTACCATGACCCACATTACTCCGTGGTTGCAGACTTGGACGGCAGTGCAACCGTTTTGGAAAATGACGTTCTACTGGCCTTGCAGCACCAGTTCACCACCTTGCCTATGAGCGCGCCTGAAACGGCCTCGGCAAGTTTTATTGATCTGCAACCAGGTGGCTTGGGAGCGGATCATCCCGGGTCGCATTCGGATCAACCCATCGCACAACTTCTCAATGACGCAGGAAGAATGAATCCCGATTCGACCCTGCTGCCGTCATACACTTCCCAGTCAACTGCCAATTCCCAGCCCGTTGTATCTCAAGGTGAACTTACAGAGATATCAGACCCGGCAGCTATGGAAAATGCATCACCAAGCCAGACCATGCCTCCAGTCCAGATTTCTCTGCAACCTGGACCCCCGACCGAACCATTGATCCACGAACTGGCCAGGCTGCTTGCTGCTCCGGCCCACCAGGCTGGTTGGGACATGAACGATATCGACTTACTGACAGCTCTTTTTGATGGGCACGATTACCTTGCGACACCAAACAACCAGCCAAGCGATGCTGGAGAACTTGCGAGCGATCCTGACGCTGCCTCCGAAGACGACTGGGAGTTGGTGACGACGGCTGTTTTTGAAGACTATTTCCCCCACACTTCAAACGAGGATTAGTAATGCATTCGGGCTTAGCATCCTCGTCCAAAGTATTCCCCAGCGTGGTGATAATCTTGATCAGTTGGTGCCTGACCACGGGTCCCACCTGTTGGGCAATATCGTTTGAACTCCCGGAACTGGAAATCGTTGGCAACCATACCACCGCAACTTCCGGGAGTTTCGAAGTCCTCCTCAGAGTTTCTCCCTGGGAACTGCCCTTGGATGTCAATAGTTTCAACATCGACCTGGTGACCGATAGCCCGTTAATGACGTTGGGCCCTGCAACCCCTCCCGCGACCGACGGTTTATTCAGCGGAGGTACGCTGAGCGATTTCTCCCCCGACTCCCAAACGGTTCGTACCCTTCACACGGTTGCCAACGCGGTACCGCTCGCCGACAACAAAGTGCTGGCCGAAATTCCCTTTGACATTGCCGCCGGGCAAGAAGGAACCTTTGCTCTTACGTTTGGCTTATTCAATGCCATGAGCGATACCACAGGGCAGCTTTTGCTTCCCGATATTTCCACAAATGGATCCATCGAAGTCTTATTGCCTGTCTTGCAAGACTACAACCTCGATGGCCTGTGGAACGCAGCGGACTATACCATTTGGCAGGATAGCCTGGGGGATACGGGAATCGATTTGCCGGCCGATGGCACGGGGCCTGGACTCGACGGTCAGCCTGATGGAATAGTGGATCAACACGATTACATCTATTGGAAGATGAACTTTGGGCAACCCTCGTTAGTGGGCAATACCAGTTCCTCAGGTGTTATTCCAGAGCCCGGAAGCTTACTGCTGCTTTTGATGGCTGCCTTCCTGATACCAATCCGTTGTCGGCACCTCTGCAGGCAGTAATGAGCCATCACTCTCGGCTGACCAGAAACCGATCCTGAAACTGTTGCGAGGCATCTCGCAACAGGAAGGGCACACACCCACGACAAAGGTTTTGTCCTCTCCGGCGAGAAACAATCAACCATAGAAATCACTTACAAGAGATATGGGTAGGACCCAATTTCAAATGGCCTCCGGTCACTCATGGAGCGAGAGTAACACCATTGCCGGCAACCGCTGGAAAGATGCATTTTCCACGATCGACCACGACCCCAGTGGCAATATCGCGCGCCAACAAGGCCGCTCCATCCATATCGACATAATCCAATAGGGGGGCCAACTGAGCAATCGCGGAGATACCAACGGTCGACTCAGTCATACACCCGACCATCGTTTTCATCCCGAGACTCCGAGCCTGGTTGATCATGCGCAGGGCGGGCGTCAACCCGCCGCATTTAACCAGTTTAATATTGATGCCATGGAACTTGCCGTGACAACCGCTGACATCCTTTTCGGCAATACAGCTCTCATCGGCAATAATCGGTAGCGGCGATTCTTCAAATAGCCTCTGGTTGCCCTGCCAATCCTCTGCAGGCAAAGGTTGCTCGATGAATTCGACACCCAGTTCTTCCAGTTCCGGAGCGTTACCCAAGGTTTCCTCAACATTCCAACCACAATTGGCATCCACCCGAAATGGAGCCTTCGTGTGGCGACGCAGTTCACGGATGATTTCAAGGTCCGCTGAAGTTCCCAGCTTGATTTTATAAATGGGCCAATCAGGAACCTCGAGAAGTTTCGCCACCATGACGTCGACCTGGTCAATTCCGATCGTAAAATTCGATAACGGGGCATCTGCCGGATCAAGACCCCACAATTGGTAAACCGGCTTACACTTCTTTTTCCCCCACAGGTCCCATGCTGCTTGATCAAGAGCACAAAGCGCAAAAGGGTTTTCCTCAAGATGCGGGGCAAGCTGGTCCCACAAGTCGCTCGGATCCTCAAGATCGCCCCCCAGTAAAGGTCTTACCCGTTCCAGGGCACTCGACATGGTGCTCACGGTCACATTGTAGTAGGGATTGGTGGTCGCTTCGCCAAAACCAGAGTGACCACCGTCGGCAAGTTCAACGATCACCGTCTCTTGAACAGTCCTCGATTCACGCGAGATCGTAAACTCGTGTTTCAAGGGTAGATCGAATGTGTGAATTTTCAAGTCCATCGATGACTTGCCCTTTCTTGAAACAATTTAACCAACAAACTCTTGTTGCATTTTCAATACGGCTTCCACCAGGTCGTTGGGACCATGGCGCAAGACATCGCAAACAGGAAGACCAAGTTCCTTGCCGACGCGTTCACGCTCCTGCTGACTTTCGTCATCCCCTAGCAACCGGCTGTTCATGGCAACTCCAATGACCTGCGAAGGGTGCATCAGGTTTGCCATCGTTTCATAAGCAGTCCGCAGTTGGGCAAGTGAAGTGAGTGGGATTTGCTCCATGTTGTGGATCCCCTCACGACCTGCTTCGTAGCAGAGAATCATTCCATGCGGCATTGCCCCATGGAGCAAACCGAGTGTGACTGCCGAGTAGCGGGGATGGGCAAGCGATCCCTGTCCTTCAAACACAAGAATATCGTGGTGCTGGTTTTGCAGCACGAGTTTCTCCACCGCACCGTTGATGAAGTCAGCGACCACCGTATCGACGGGGCAGCCATCGCCCTCAATCATGATTCCTGTCTGCCCCGTGGCAACAAACTTGGCATCGCTGCCCCGTTGCTGAAGGGCCCTGGCAATTTCAATCGCAACCACCTTTTTACCTACACAACAGTCCTGGCCAATCGCCTGAATCCTCAGGCACTCGGGACGAATTCCAACACGGTTTGCAACCTCGTGCTCATCATTCTTGCGAACATCGTTAATCACGACTCCAAACTCTTTGGCCGCAGAAACCAGTTCCGGATCTTCAGAAATAAAGTCATGAAGTCCTGACACAATATCCATGCCGAGGCGGATTGCTTCCAGGAGAATCGGCCGCCATTGGGGTGGCATACGCCCCCCTGGTGGGGCAATGCCAATCAACAACACGTCAGCCTCTCCAGCATCTTTGAGGTTCGCGACGACAGGAATGTCGCCGCCAATCCCTAGAAGTTCCTGGCTGGTTTTTCCTGGTTGCGTGGTATCAAGCAACGCGATCACCTTATCGTGACCATAACGAATCACACTAACTGCAGTCTTGGCAGTAATCGGTTCACTGCATCCATCCGTTAACACAACTAGTCGTTTTTGCATACAAACCTCAAAGTTTTCCTGCTTTTTTTGAACAATCCGAATCGCTGCGAAACATTCTCGTCCTCGATCATGGCTTCGGCCGGTTGATCTCAGCAGGCAATGCTCTTATGAGCCCCACAGCCCGAACCGACGCGACGCACTGTGATGTTATGAAACAACTGTCATTTCGGGTAGATGCAAAACCATTTGTTTGGGTTGTCCTTCCCATCTAAAAATGCAACTTTGGCCCCAACTTCCACCCTGGAGAACCTCTTAAAACCTCGTTTTACTGATACTCGTGGGATTGTATAATGAGGGCGCGGTGTCTTTTGCCTGACTTTGGCCTACCGCCGCCCCCTACCAGGCGCGTTGGGAGCGTGGCAATCGGAAACGGGAATCTGGAAAATCCTTATGGCTCCAACCGAATCTGACATCCAGCCTGCAGACGCGGGTGAACCAGACGTCACTGCAGTTGCTCATTCGGAATCGGCCAACGATACCACCAACCCATCCTCTCTGGTATCGGATGGATCCCCAGACACGTCTGCCCAACCGGCGGCCTCCTCCGAGGAGGAAAATCCTTCCGGCAAAAAACCAAGCCGCCTCATAAGCTTGGTCACAAGTTCACAGACAAGTGGGTTTGTGACTTCGATGTTGACGCATGTTGTTTTGTTACTGATCCTTGCATGCCTTACACTGCCGATTCTTCCTGACCACGAACTTCTAACCGTCTTTTCCGCAATCACCGAGAAGCTAGAAGAGGAACTTGAAGAGGTTGAAATGCCTCTCCAGGAGTTTACCACCAGCGAATCGACCGAGGTCATGGTCGACAATCCCACTCCAATGTCGGATGCGTCAGCACCTTCCACTGCATTTGCAGCTTCGACCGAGGCTTTGGCAATTGTTGAGGCACCCTCTGAAATGCAACTGAAGCCGACGATTGGGGATATCGACATTGGGCAACTCAGCGCAGCACTCCCGAGTGGCTTTGTGGGGCAGGGACGTGTTGTCGTTGACAACTACGATCAGGCGTTTGACAAATTAGCGCAAGAGATCCTGGGGATGCTCGAAGAAAGTAAAGTCCTGGTGATTTGGGTTTTTGACCAATCGGGGAGCATGAAAGATGACCAGCAAGTCATTCGTGACCGCCTTGAACAGGTTTATGCAGAACTTGGCCTGAGGGAGATTACCGGTGGTGGCAACTTGATGACGGCAGTTACCAGCTATGGCAAAGAGTTCGCCGTGCACACACCACGACCTACCGACAACTTGGAAAAAATCAAGTCCGCGATCGATGAAATTCCGGTTGATCTTTCAGGCGAAGAAATGATGTGTCGGGCTGTTGGCCAATCGATTCAGCACCATGCTGATTTTGTGCGGCGCGGGCAGCGTCGCACCGCGCTAGTACTAGTCACGGACGAAAGTGGTAACCGTGCCGACAACAACGGTTACCTGGAACAGGTTATTCAAATGGCGACCAGTTCGGAGACCCGGATTTACTCACTGGGACGAGAGGCTGTGTTTGGGTGCCCATTTGCGCACATTCGTTGGGAGCATCCACAAACCTTTGTCATTCATTATATACCCATTGATCGGGGCCCTGAATCGGCGTATGTCGAACAACTGCAAACCGAAGGCTTTCGCCGCCGTTATGATTCGCACCCCAGTGGTTATGGACCGTATGAGCAAAGCCGCATGGCCCGCGAGACGGGCGCGATTTTTTTCCTTCTTCCGAGCGTAGAACTTGACGTCGTGGAACTCGACAAGCGCCGTTATCGGCTGGACTTGATGCGGGAATATCGGCCAGACCTTCGACGTCGGGATGTTGCAATGGCTGAAATCGCTGAGAGTCCCCTCCGCACGGGACTTACAAAAATCATCTACGACATGAATCCATACAACGAACAAGCGGCAAAAGTCATCGTAATGCGAGACCGGTTTTCCAAGAACATCAAGGAGTTCATTCAACAAGTGAACACCGAACAGACCAAGATAACGATCTACATGGACTATCTAGATCGTATGGGAACTGCCTTGGAACAATTTTGGGGATTGCGCAAACAAGAAACTATCCCCCGTTGGCAGGCCAACGCCGATTTAATCCGCGCCCAACTGCTGGCCTACAAGATCCGGCTCTACGAGTACAAGGCCTACCTCCAGTACTTCATGACTCATCCCCAGGTTGTCCCTTTGACCAAATCACCCAACCTTCACTTGATCGATTGGCGAATCACCCGTCGACAGGAGATGCTTACGGGAGAAGTGACGGCGCAATATCTTGCGCAGGCCAAGGAACATTTTCAGACGGTGATCGACAAGCACCCCGATACACCCTGGGCCGCCCGCGCTGAAAAAGAAATGGAGAGCGGATTTGGGGTTCATCTCTACCCCTATTATCGACGCATTCCAACCGGAACTGGCACATCACCATTGATCCCGGTCCCCAAGCTCTAGCCTTCTTTTCTTCTTGAAGAGCCACAAACTGCTCTTTGCGACCTGAGGTGCCAGAGGACGCCAAAGTCAACAGGCCGGCTCCCAGTTTTGCCGCGCGCGAGCCACTCTTAAAAACTCTATCTGAATAAAATGAGCGTTTCAAATCCGGTTTAACTCCTGTAGAATCAGGAGTTTGTCATCTCAGGCGATCTTCCGTCTCGAAAACAATCGCAACGAACTGGCTGCTCAATCCCCGCTTAAAGATTTTCCCACCCAAAGAGGAGTCGATGTCTCCGGACGACAACCCACAGCTTTACACGCGCGCTTTCGCAATTGCCTTCGCAGCTCAGTTCTGTTTCATTATGGCCAACATGCTGCTGGCTCATTATGCCCGGTGGGTTGAATTCTTGGGTGGGAGCGTTCAAGACGTTGGCTGGATCATGGGAGCCGGAGCAGTTGCGGCCCTGATCCTTCGGCCCGTAAACGGAAGTTTGATTGATCGGCTGGGAGCACGTAAAGTCTGGTTCCTGGGACTTCTGGTCTACACATGTGGAGTGTTGCCTAATATCTGGCTCCATGACATAGGCCCGATGATTTACCTCCTCCGATTTCTTTTTCTCGTGGGGTGTGGCCTGGTTTTTACAAGCGGCATGACCTACATCACGCAAACAGCTCCTGGGCACCGGCTTGCGGAAAGCATCGCCGTGTTTGGGGCATCGGGATTCATCGCGATGGCTTCGGCACCCTTGCTGGGAGACTGGATCCTCGGTGTTGGCGGAAGATCGCGAGATCAATTCATGTTGCTTTTCCTTGCCGTCTCGATGGGAATTATTTTGAACAGTTTGCTTCTCTGGTTTTTGCCCGAATCCCGCAAAAACAATTCCCAGGTCAAGTTGGGCTACCTCGCCTTCTTGCAAGCGGCACGACAGTACTGGCCAGGACCCATTGTTGTAGTGAGTTTCCTGTTCTACATGATCATGAGTATACCTTTCATCTTTCTGCCCAGTTACATTGACCGCCTGCAATTACAGGGGACTGCGATTTCAGCGTTCGGAGTCTTCTTTTTGGGGTATGGGGGCTGGGGACTTTTTGTCCGACTGGGATTACGGCAGCTACCCGACCGCGCCGGGCGTCGCAAAGTACTGCTTGCCGGACTTTCATTGACGGGCATGGGAATGCTTTGTTTTCTGGTTGTCAACATGCAGAGCTTGTGGTCGTTATTGTTGCTGGGTATGTTGTGTGGAAGCGGCCACGCAATTTGTGTTCCCACAATTTCTGCGCTCATGCTGGAGTCTTTTCCCAATGAATCACGCGGCATGGGATCGACCTTGACGATCATGTTCAGCGACATGGGCATGATTGTTGGCGCACCGGTCATGGGAACCATTGCCGCGACCTTTGGATACGAATACTTGTTTGTTGCTGCAGGTCTCATCATCGCAACAACCACCCTTTATTTTGGTTGGATAACCATTCCCGGTTGGTATAAAAAACGAAACACCAAGCAAAACCGGGCCCATTGGGAACCAAGCATTTTTCCCTTTGAAAAAAAAGAGGGGCGACCTGCCGAGGCCACCGTTGCGGAAAGCTACTAGCCAGAAAGACCGCTGAAGTTCCAACCTGAACGCATTGCTGAAATAACGAAAAATCCCTGCAGTCCGTTACCTGTGTCCAGTAAGGCCGCGAATTCAAATTGGCGGATAAACAATGGCCCCTCCTGACCATGACATCGCGTTCCAGATGAGCGGTTCGAACCTTCGCTACGGTCCGGGTGTGACACGCGAAGTCGGCATGGACCTCCGAGAAATCTCGGCCGAACGGGTGCTTGTGGTCACCGACCCGCGTGTGGCCCAACTTCTGCCTGTCCAGACCGTATGCGAGTCACTCGAGCAGCACGGAATTCACTACGACCTGTTCGATCGTGTTCGCGTGGAGCCTTCCCAGCAATCTTTTCAAGACGCAATTCAAACGGCCCAGGCAGGAAACTACGATGCGTTTGTGGCCGTCGGCGGAGGATCTTCGATTGATACGGCGAAGGCCGCCAATTTATACGCGTGCTGGCCAGCCGATTTCATGGACTATGTCAATGCTCCGATCGGTGCGGGGCTGCCGGTACCAGGACCACTCAAACCGCTCATCGCCATTCCTACTACCGCCGGTACCGGGAGCGAAACCACCGGTATTGCGATCTTTGACGTGACCGAGCGGAATTGCAAAACGGGAATTCGCCATCGTCGGCTGCGTCCCACCTTGGCAATTGTCGATCCGGAAAACACGCGAACCATGCCCCCACTGGTTGCTGCATCGTCCGGGCTTGATGTGCTTGCCCATGCAATAGAATCGTACACAGCCAAACCTTTTACCCAGCGGCCCTACCCTGCTACCCCTAATCTGCGTCCCGCCTATCAAGGATCGAATCCGATCAGTGATGTTTGGTCACTGGAAGCCTTGCGTTTAATGGCGACAAACATTGTACGGGCCTTTCAAGACCCGTCAGACGACCAGGCCCGCGCCCAGATGATTCTCGCAGCTGCCTACGCGGGGATGGGATTCGGCACCGCTGGAGTTCATCTTTGTCATGCCATGAGCTATCCGATCAGTAGCTTGGTCAAAAATTATCAGCCACCTGGATATCTGGATGACCACGCCATTGTTCCTCACGGAATTTCGGTGGTCCTCTCGGCACCCGCCGTTTTCCGTTTTACAGCTTGTGCCTGTCCCGATCGACACCGGAAGGCGGCCGAAATACTTGGGGCCACCACAGACCGGGTACCTGATGCCGACATTGGTAAAGTGTTGAGCGACCAGCTCCTGACGTTAATGCACACCGTCGACGTTCCCAATGGATTGCATGCAGTCGGGTTCTCGACCGACGATTTGCCGGCACTCGTTGAAGGGACGCTACCACAACAGATTCGCCATCTCGCATCGCGTTCTGCAGAGGGCGACGATTTACATCGACTCTTTGAAGAGTCGATGACCCTTTGGTAAACGAGGCTCACTGCAGGGGTTGGTTGGCAAGCGTAACTGCTCACTATGGGTCTACATGAGCCCGAGAGACGCGCACGGCAGCAAACCGGATTTTACTTACAGCCACTGGCTCTGCTCTGCTCCCCCAATGGACGTCAACCATGTGCCGTCCACAAGGCAAGGGCACCGCGTGCCAGACTTTTTCCAGACTACCCAACTGGCAAACCTCGCAACGGCTGCCACTGGCGAGGCGAAGACCGGGCCTACCCGCCGGCGACCTGGATCCGTACAGGCCCACAACCACTCAGTTTAAGGGAAGCCGGGCAGCAATCCTTCTGCTACATTAGCATTCTGGCAAACTTGCCACAGAGTCCAAACTTGTTACGGAGTTAGTCAAGATGGAGAACAGCAGTGTTCGATTTCCAGCCAACCATCAGTTGCGTGCTGGAATGGTTGGCGTGGGAATGATTTTCGACGAGACCTATCGCCCTTTCCTGGAAGCCGTACATCGGCGGCCCTTCTTCCACCCCGCCTACGGGAGTTGTCAGGTTGCGCTGGCTGGGATTGCCAGTCGCACTGGAAAGCGGGCAGAGGCTTACCAGCAAGTTGCCCATGAGAAGGTGGCTCCCTTTGCAATCCTGAAGGAACCTAATGCGATTGACCAACTGCTGGACATTGGTGTCGACTTCGTTTGCATTGCTACACCCGACAATCGCCATTTTTCGGCAGCCCGGGCAGCACTGGCTGCTGGAAAACACGTCCTGATTGAAAAGCCCTCGGTTCTTTCACTCCAGGAATTAGACGAACTGGTTGAGTTGGCCCGGCGCGAAAAAGTGCTTGCCAAAATTGTTTATCACAAGCTGCTTGATCCCGACCACAAGAAGCTGCAGACGTTCGTTGCCGACGGTGAACTTTGCCACGTGAACAACGGGTACTGCAACCTGCTGGAACCAAAAGCAATCTCTGGAGGGCAGTTTTCCGAATGGATCGAGGGTCGCAATCCAGGTACCTATGTTGCTGTTCACTACATCAAGCTGATTGATTTTACCTTTGGCGGAAAGCTTAAAACAGTGAGCTGCACCGGCCAGCGTGGCCTTGTCGGGGCTCATGATGGGCCAACCTGGGATTCAACCCAGCTACGTTTAGTTTACGAATACGAAAGTGGCCGCGAGGCTGCTTTCGACATCCACACAAGTTGGGTTACTCCCGACAATTTCCCTGGTTGGGTCGAACAGGAAGTCCAATTCCGCTTCGATAACGGTGTTTGGAATGGCCACAGTCGGCGCCGAGGCGTGGAATGCACGATCGAGGGCAAAACCCCGCTTGATATCAAAATCACACTCAATAACCATTACAGTGGCACCTTTCTTGAGCCCTGGGGCGACCGATCCCATCGGGGATATGGCGTGGAAGCCATTGAACGATTTGCCCATGAAGTCGCGATGGTGGAATATGGAGGGGACGAAGCCGATCGCGACGCCAGACTCGACGAAATACGCCAGCTAGATTACAACGAACTGGCTGCAGATCGGCAGGTGGTCGCCGCCATCGAAGCGATGGAAACCATCCTGGCTCGCCGAGCCGAAGGCATTGAAGACTGCATTGTGCGAGTCAATGACAAGCAGGGGGGCCTGGTCCTCCATACGCCCGGGTCCGCTGAAGCAGAAGTTCTGTATGGTCCAACCGTTTAAACTCCTGAATTAATTTGCACCTATGTCAACAACCTCCGAAACCAAGCAGGCCGTCCAACACCCAGAAGAGCCCTCCTCCAACGCAGTTCGAGCCGGGATCGCTTCGCACGAGCCACAGTCGCTACGAACCTACACGCCGAGTCTGGCGGTACTGGCCAAAAGTGCCGGCTCCTATCACTACACGCCTGAGGGCCGCAAATTGGCGGACTTTGCCTCGGGAGTCCTGGTCACCAACCTGGGCCATCATCCAACCAGTTGGTGGAAACGTGTCCTGGCATACCTTGGCCTTGATCAGCTCGATTCTGCCGAACCGTTCTGCCAGGCAGTAACCCTTTCGGCATACAATGCCTTGACGGAACTCGAGGCCCAGGCCACCGAGCGGCTACTGGCCAGTTTGCGCCGACAACCGGGCGGGGCGAGAATGGAGCAGGTCTTATGGGCTGCCTCCGGAAGCGAGGGCATTCAAAAGGCCCTCTGGGCATCGATGGCCCGCCGGGAAGGATCGGATATGATCATCGCCACCCGGCATGGATTTCATGGCAAAAAAGGGCTTGCAGGCGCAGTAACGGGATCAGAAACCGACAAAGAACGCGACCCGCGTGTCCGGTTCATCAGTTTTCCCATCGACGAGTGTCGTTCGATCGAACGTCGGCAGGAGCCTTTGGACCTGGAGCCATATCGCCAGGAACTCAACCAGCTTGCCGACGAATTCGGGGATCGCCTCTGTTGCCTGATCACCGAACCCTACCTGGGAGGTGGCGGATCGTACCACCCACAGGTCGAGTATATGCAACTGCTGGAACAATTCTGTCGCGAACATGACCTGGTCTTTATTCTCGACGAGGTGCAGGCCAATTTTGGCCGTACGGGTTCGATGTACGCTTTTACCACCTATGGCGTAGAGCCCGACATCGTCGTGCTGGGCAAAGGTTTAGGAAACGGTGTTCCGGTCGATGCGGCCGTGGGAAGGGCTGAAATTTTTGACAGCCTGAAATATGGTGCCACTTCCGATACCTGGAGTGGCCACCCGCTCGGTTGTGCTGCAGTCCTGGCAACGTTTGATGAGTTTGAAGAAAATGATGTAATGGGTCATGCTGCAGAACTTTCCCAGGTGATCAAGAAGGGACTCCAACGCCTGGCCGAATTATCGACCGTTTCTGCCGTGAGGGGCGAAGGAACCGTGTGGGGAATCGAATTCGCCTCGATGGGGAATCTTTCTGCCGAGGATGTTGCCAATGAAGTGGTTCGGCGTTGTTACCTGGGCGATGAGCAAGGACGCGCAATCCATTTGCTCGGGCCGCTGGCAGGCAAGGTGATTCGTATTGCCCCCCCACTGGTTATGCCCTTAGACGAGGCAGCAGCCTATTTTGACGTGATGTACAACATCACCGCAGAAATATCTGGTTAACTCACGTGCAAACCTCAACTGCCGGCCACAGGTCAAGTCGGATAAAAACTTTGCCAGGCCGTTGATGCTCAAAGAAACGGTGACGTCGTTTCACGGAGTCCCATCCCCGAGGTTCAAAATGCTACAAGTTGTCTTAGAAAAACCAGAGCATTTCACCGTTCGGGAAGCGGAACCACCCACCGGCGATGCCAATAATGCGCTGGTTCGAGTCAATCGAATCGGTGTCTGCGGAACCGACATACACGCCTACTATGGTCGCCATCCCTTCATTCGCTATCCGGTGGTTCTGGGACACGAACTTTCCGGGACGATTCTTGAACTACCGACTGGCAATCATGAACTCAACGTGGGTGACCGCGTGAGCATCGAACCATTTCGTCCCTGCGGCGATTGTCATGCCTGTAAGCGTGGCAAGTCAAATTGTTGCCTCACAATGGCCTTAATAGGAATTCACATCGATGGGGGGATGCAACCGCTGATCCGTGTGCCACCTCAATACTTGTATTCCTCTTCCCGGCTAACGTTAGATCAGCTGGCAATGATTGAGCCTCTTTCAATCGGTTCCCACGCGGTCCAAAGGTCCGGATTGCAGGCGGGAGAAAACGTGCTGGTTGTGGGAGCTGGTCCGATTGGCATTGCCACCGCCCAGTTTGCGCTCCTGGCAGGTGCCTCGGTCACCGTGATGGAACTCAACGAAGAACGTCGCAAGTGGGTTTCAAAACATCTGGCGGTTGAAACAACCGCCGACAGTGGTGAGGCGTGCTATGAAGTTGTCTATGACGCAACCGGTAACCCTCAGGCTATGGAAAAAAGCTTTGAGCGATGTGCGCACGGCGGAAGACTGGTGTTTGTCGGGATTCTCAAGGCCCGTATCGGGTTCGACGACGAACTCCTCCACAGGCGGGAACTTACCCTGTTTGCCAGCCGCAACAGCTGTGGTGATTTCCCTCGGATCATCGAACTGATTGAACAAGGCCGGTTTGACCCTTCTCCATGGGTCACTCACCGGATGCAACTGGCCGAGGTGCCGAGTCGATTCACCGAATTGTTCGAGACTAGTGGACTGATTAAAGCCCTGATCGAGGTTCCTGAAGAATAAGAACCTGCTTGAAGGGGCCAGGTCGGAATGCTGTACGTCATTTGCTGGCTCACCGACTTTGCGTCGGTGTTGTTTATCTTTTCGGCGACCCGTGCCCTGGCGGAACAGGGGACCGGATCGATAGCCATGGGTAGCATTGGCGCCATCTATTTTTTAACGGCTGCCGCCAGCAATACTTTCTGGGGACGCATCGCCGATCGCTGGGGACGCCGGCAAGTGGTGTTAGCCGGAACCGTCGTGATGTTGGTTTGCACCCTCCTGGCTGCTTCGCAGGAAATGATCCCCGGGCTAATCTACCCGGCATTTGTCGTAGGCGGAGTCGCAGCGGGAATGATCTGGCCGGCAGTGATGGCCTGGTTGGGCCGGGAGACCGAAGGTCGTTCTACCAGCCGTACCTACCTGTTGTTTTGCATTGCCTTTAACCTGGGCATGGCTTCAGGCCAATCCTCCGGTGGGTGGTTGTTCGACAGTTTTGGTATCATCGCACCGCTGTTGATCTCGGCTGGACTCACCACAATTTCTTTCGTGTGCGCCTGGTTCCTGACCGAGTTGTCGACTCAGGACATCCGGAAGCCGGCAGCAGACGCCCCCCACCTGGTGCATGGAGAGATTGCCCGAGCATTTGCCCGGCTGTCATGGGTCGCTAATTTTGGTGGG
>JAKVCB010000088.1 GCA_022448345.1 Pirellulales bacterium | reverse complement strand
CACCAGAAACAGCAGTAACAAGAAAGGAACCCCCGTCAGTGCCGGCATCCATGATTCACTAACACCCCACGAAAGGACCCAGCGACCACAATCTTTGACGACGCCCGTGGCAACGATGTACGAGCAACTGAGTCCCGCAAGCAGAATTTCAGAAGTACTCCGCCCCTCCAGGTAGGCCACCACCAGACCCCAGATCACGCCAAGGCACAAGCCATTGAAGAAAATCGGCACCATTTTCCAGTTCGCTGGTGTGAGTGCAAACAGGATGAGTGTTACTTCTGCTGCGGTCAGCGCTGCAACAATTGCAAAGGCCCGGTAGCTCCGCCCCATTTCGCTGTTGACCTTGATGCCGATGAACTTCGACAACGTGTACCCAATGATCTGGCTGAGCACGAGTGCCGTTTTCAAGTCGATCTGGGTACCGGGCTGTGATACTCCTTCGTAGGTAGCCACAGTAAACGGCTTGCGAAATGCAAACATGCAAAAGTAGGTCATGAAGGCCAGGCTCATCGCGTAAACGGTCAGCACACTTTTTGGGCTCCGTTCCAGATAACGGGTGATTCGATGAGACCTGCCAGGTCCACTTGCCGCTGGTATTGATTGGTTCACAGGCCTGGGCCACTTCGTCAAAGACCGTCAGAGGAGTACAAGAATCTCAAATATCAACTCGTAAAGTCAGCCAGCGGTAACAATACCACCTGAGGGTTCCCAAAACCAGAATGAGCTTCCATGGGCAATCGAGAGGCACCCCCGAATTGTGGTGGCTCTCAAGTGTTCGCCAGGCCAAATCCTCAGCAGGACCGCAGGCCGCCATTTATTTAGCGGAAGCTTCCCCTGGTGCATAGGAAATCGTATGCAGCCGATCCACACCAATGCCCGTGACGCGTTGCGTGGCTCCACCAGGCCAGAGAATTTCAAGATCGACCGGGCCGGTGTGATCCCCTAATCCAAAGTGGAGGGCAGGATCGTTTTGATTGCCTTCGCCCGTGCCCGCTTCGACCTGGCGGGTGAGCGTTTGATCGCCCCTGGCAATACGCACTTGCGCTCCAACCGCATCGCGGTTCACATGTTCCCCATCGCCGACCAGTTTCAACTTAATCCAGTGGTTGCCATTGCCCGTGTTCTGAAAGAGTTTTTTGCTGGTCACCAGGTCCAGGTCGCCATCGTTGTCGTAGTCGGCGAAGGCAGCCTGGTACGTGCTTCCCAGGTCGGCCAGACCCGCACTCTCGGTCTGATTGGTAAAGGTCCAATTTCCCTCGTTGCGATACAAACGGGGGAAATCCCCCCCGTAGACGGTGGTAAAAAAGAGATCCAAATCGCCGTCGTTGTCGTAATCGCCTAGCACGGGCGAAGCATACGATTCCTGCCAGTCGTCCCCGTCCAGTTCCTTCATGAGTTCAAACCGGTGTTCCCCTTCGGCGCCAAGATTGCGCAAAAACTTTGCATGATCCTGACTCCCATCCCCCCAGCCATGACGGAAATTTCCGACAAACAGGTCGAGTTCGCCGTCGTTGTCCAGATCGCCCCAGGCCGAACCAACCGTGTGCCCAAACGGAAACGACCCCTCCGGCTCACCCCTGACTCCTAACTCCGCTCCCTGGTCAGAAAATTGACCACTCCCATCATTAACATAGAGCCCATTGGGTTCGAGCCGATAATTGGACACATAGACATCGATATCGCCATCACGATCAAAATCAGCCGAGGTCACGCCACGCGCCGGTCGGGGCCGTCCCGGGGTCACAATCGTATCGGGCGACTGCGTCCAGGTCACACTGAACGTGTCGTCGCCATTGTTTCGCAGCGCTATGTCGGGATAGTAGGCGCTGGGCCATGTTTCATAGCCCCCCTGATAAAGATCCAGATCTCCATCGTTGTCGTGATCTGCCCAACTCGCTCCACGCCCATTTTGGGTTTCAGGAAACTCGGCACCGGCAAGGCTCACCTCGGTAAATTTAGATGCTGGGTGACTCTCTCCCTCGTTCCGGTAAAGTTTCCTCCCACTGTACGAGTAATAGTCGGCCCAGCCATCGTTGTTGTAGTCGCCCCAAATGCCTGAACCCTCCAAGTCCGATCCTTCCAGAGTCACACGGCCAAAATTCTCACCGCTGTTATTTTTCCAAACCGCCCCGTCAACATGAAGGTCGACAAAACCGTCATTGTCATAATCTGTCCAGGCCGCTTCACCACCGCCCAGACCTGCGATGACCGTTTCAGTAACGTCACTAAAGGTTTGTGCAACCAACTTCGGGCAGCAGCATGCCACCAGAAAAACAGGGCCACACACGGCCAAAACAGACACAGGGCGCCAAACATTCATCGTGATTCTCCTGGGGCAAGTAATCGGCCAATCGCGGGCATCAGGACACCTTCGACCTCGGGAGCAACACGTGAAACCCCTTGTTTCACCTCGTAGCCTCCCTGTGGATACGAATCTTCCAGGCCAATGTATCCCGGGCCATAGTCTCCGTAGGCTGCCAACGCAACAAACTTGTCGGGTTGAAATTCTTGTGCTGCCAACTGGTACTCAACAAACAATTCACCACAGAGATGCAAAATACGCGCGTCCCCCAAGTGAAGACAACTCAGAACCACCGGGTCTTGCGCATCGCAGCGGCGCATCCAAACCAGGTGACGAGCCGCTTCAAACCGTTTTTTGAGTTTCGCATTTTTATCTCTCAAGGTTGCCAGGACATCCTGCTCGATAAGATTGGTTGCCACCGGCAGGACCACTTCCTCCGTATGCCACGACAGGTCATCGGCGGAGACAGGAACTTTCTCGGTCGCATCCCATGCCTGGGCCATGCCTTTAGCCAGTCGATCGGCAAACTTCTGGCGATTTTCGTGAGCTGCATCGTTGTACTTTCCAGCCGCAACATTCCCCCCCGCTCCGGTAAAATAAACATGGGGCACATTGAGCGCCCTTTCGCGACTGTCACGCGCAAGCCCTACAAAATCAGGGTTGGCTTTTCCTGTTCCGTAATAACTCATTGGGTGCGTTGCATAGTAGCAAAGTACAACGATCGGTTCTTCCTGGTTGAAAAAAGAAATCGACCGTACCAATGGATCGATCACTCCCTCCGGCTGGGCGCGAATAACTTCATCTTTGGATGCACTACCTCGCCAGTATTGAATCTTGCCATCTGGCCCGATTATCCTCCGATTGGAGGCAACTTTCTGCACCTCCCCGGCTCCCACCCCAACATGGGTCACTGGCTCGAGTTGTTGCCCGGCTGCTTCGATTGCTGTGGCCACACTGGCCAAAATTTGGCGCGCATCATGAACGTCGTACTGCTGCCCTGCCAGACCATGTTCCGACAGGACCAACTCGGCCGCAAAATCACAGCTAGGTGCATCGTGTTGGTGGAGAGCGTGCACCGCAACGCGATCAGGTGTTGTTCCCGCTGCTGTGGCGAGTACCTTCCGCCACTCGCTATGGCCACTGTTGCCAATGCCAATCCAATCTACAGCACACAGCACAATCGGTTGACCTTGACCATGCAGCACCACCCCACGAGCCGACAGTGGGTTTTCGACTTCGATGGTTTTTCCATAGAAAAGCGGGCTTCCGATCGAAGGTGACGCATCCGCCTGGAAGTACGCTATTTGCAAATCTGCAGCCTGTACGCTCAGGGTAGAAACCAACAAAAAGCTGACGAAACATGACTGCCTAATTCTTCGCATTGTATTTCTTTGCTCCGCATAACCGAAAACGCAAGCAACCAGATGGCAACCAATTTTTACCCTGGTCACTGCATCAACTGTAAATGGCATGAACCGCCTGCGTGGATTGTAAACGATTGGATTGGGTTGCTCCACTTGCCGTGAGAGCAGAATGTTTGTGGTCGCACCAGGAAAAAATGGCTGAAGGGGTTCTTTCGCTAAAACACCCATTTGATAGCAAGCTGGTCGATTTATGGTAGAATGAAAAAATCGAGTGAGAAACAGATATTTCAACCGGATGGACCCACCGTCAATTAAAAACATTTGTCAATTTTCCGCATCCTCGGTTACCTAACAATTTTGTTACCTACCAGGGAGCCGCTGCAGTGTGGCCCTCGATGAATCTCTCTCTTGTTTGGTGGTAATGCAAAGTCTTTTAAAACCACTTTCGACCCTCTCTGTCGCAGTGCAATGCCTGTTTGGGCTGTGGTTTGGGTTACTGCTCTCGCTCCATACGGCTTGTGGGCAAACCTCACTACCAGATCAGCACCTGGTCATGTACGGCCACAGCGATGACGCCGGGGCTACCGATGCATTCCGGCAAGACGTCGTTCCTGCGTTTACGGTGATCGAGGGGACAAGTAGCAATGCAAGTTTCATCAAGGAACTTCGTGATCAAGGAAAAGTTTACGCAGCCCACGTGAACAACATCGCAGGCGAATCGGCATCGCAACTCTTGGCCCGCTGGAGGGCACCTTTCGAGAACACGATCGGAGGGCAACTTCCAGGCGGCTATGACGCTATTGCAATCGATGAACTGCTGGGAGCTTCGACCAATGGTACAGCCAACTCCAATGCCGTGGTCAGCGCCCTCGGGCAACTCCGCAGTCTTTATCCGGACAAAGGCATCTACGTCGCTACAACCTGGCATTACGGCAGCCAAAGCGGCAACTACACCCACCAACTCAATGCCTTGAACACCTACGCTGACCTGGTCATGGTGGAAAACTACCTGCGAGAAGACAACTACAATTACGGCTACTTCCATTCGTACGCAGACAATCTCAAAGCTGCGGTCCCCGGTATTTTGGACAAGTCTGTCTATGGCATCTACATTCCCCAGGGAAACTTCGTCGCCGACACCTCGACCGATGTGGGCTTCTGGGGCTTTCTGGACGATCAACTCCACCGGATTCGCAATGATGCGGATGCTGCGACAATGCCCGGAATCATGTTCTGGCCCTACTATCAGAGTGAAAAAGATCTCACCCCCGACTACGTCTCAAGGCTGGTCGACCACTATTATCTTCAAGGCAACACCGATTTTTATGGTGATGGAGGCATGGAACAACTAATCACCAATCCTCAGTTCGAAAGCAATACCAGTGGCTGGTCCCTTTCAGCAGGCAGTGGGGGTTCCATCCAAAGATTCAACTACAGCTCCGTTAGTATTCAAGACGACCACGACAAATTTGACCAGGCTTCTCACGGATCGTCTGGACTGAAAATGCTGCGGGGATCGACTCCCAACGAAGCTGCGTTCCGGGTCAACGGACTCGACCCGAACATGGTCTACACCGTCTCGGCCTTTGTGATTTCAGAAACTGCCAACCAACGGGCACAATTGGCCATCACCGAACTGGACGGAACTCTTATCGAAATGGAACAAAGCTACACGGTTGGTTCCCCGCCCGATTACTATCAAAAGTGGAATGAGTGGTCACGGCTGGACTTTCATTTCGTACCAACAGCCAGTTCAATCAACGTGGTGTTGAGCGATACGACAACTTCCAGCGGAACCACTCTCTATTGGGATTTTGTCGAACTCGAGGCCGCTTTTCCGGTCGATACACCGCCACCTCCTGCCGATACCGATTTTACCTGGGTAGGCGGCTCGTTTGGCAGTTGGGAGGCTTCCAGCGAGTGGGCTCCTGCAGGTGTACCAAACGGAAATAACATGACCGCCCGGTTTGCTGACAGTAACGTGGCAACCATGTACGTGCGGGTAAATCAACCACAGACAGTTCAACAAGTCCACTTGGATGAGGCCAGCTCGTATTCCCTGATCGGTTCAGGATCGCTGCAGTTGGATACCGACTCGGTTGATCCACAACTGGTCGTCAATGGTGGCACCCATCGCTGGAACATTCCGGTTACCGCATTAGCGAACACGACGGTCGATGTCGCAGACGGGAGTTCCCTGGAACTTGATGGCCCGTTGACCTTCAACGGCGCAACGATTACCCAACAAGGTTCAGGCACTGTCCTGCTCGACGGGCAATCAACGTCGGGAGGCGGCCTGTGGAACCTTACCGAGGGAATACTCTCTGGAAGTGGAGCTGTCGCAGGAAGTGTTGATGTTGTGGGCGGAACGATGGCCCCCGGAAATGGCACTGGAAGTCTTTCGATCAATAACGATTTTACCCTCGGTTCGGCGGGGGTACTCCAACTGGAGGTGGGTAGCCCCAGCACCTCGGACTATGACTTTTTAAACGTCACCGGTACCGCTTCGTTAGCTGGCACCCTCGATGTCACACTGATTGACAATTATGAACCCGAAGCTGGCACGTCCTTCCTGATTCTCGCCGCCAACCAGATTGTAGACCAGGGCGTGTCCCTGTCGGACGCCGATGCCGATCAGTTCACCCTTCACGTTTATAGTAATATGGTAGTCTTAAAATCTATCGTGCCTCCCCTTGCGGGCGATTACAACGACGACGGCACGGTTAACGCAGCTGACTACACCATCTGGCGGAATACACTTGGCGAGACGAATGTCCTCTCGGCCGATGGCAACAACAACGGCGTAGTCGATTACGCCGACTATGGTGTTTGGAAACTCAACTTTGGAGCCACCAGTTCGGCTCAAGCGAGTGCAACCGACGCTGCCGTTCCAGAACCCTCTGCGGTCAGCTTGCTCGCTGGCCTGCTGGCGATGATGATCGCTGCTGGCAGGGATACTCGATTTTGTGTCCCTGCGGTATGGTAGATAGCTCCCTCACCCCAGCAAGCCGTAAGAGACGATCGCGTGGCGTGAGGAACCTCCCAACCAACGCGGTGCCGGAGAAAAGCTACAGCTGGAGAAATGCAAGACGAGCAACCCCCAACCACAGCAACTTCCAACCACAGGGCCCGTTGCCACGCCTCATCAAGTCAACGGGCCCTGGTCAACCGACGTTTCAAACTGGCGCACCAAAACCAGCGCAGTCACCTTGCCAAGAGGATTGCGAGGCGATGTATCTATTAGACATAGCCGCGTTGGCAATTTGTAAGGGGCCAGCCGCTTTTTCCCCAGGTTCGCAAGCGGTCCATATCGAGCACGTGACCTGGCGCGCAGACAACGGCGACTGCTTTCAATTCTCGTCTAACGAGACAGAAGTTCAACAACCATCCCCACATCGACGGGTAATGTAATTTCTTCTACCATCGGCAAACGTGTAACGACAATTTCCTGTTGAGCCGAATCCACACTGAGCCAACTGGCGACTTCACCGCTGAACATCTCCTGACAGTTGCGATAGAGCTCTGACACGTTTTTACGACGCTTGACATGAATCACATCTCCAACGGCAATTTTTGTCGACGGAACATCATGTTTCTTGCCATTGAGCAAAAAGTGTCCATGACCAACCCCTTGGCGTGCCTGCGCGCGTGTCTTTGTCAATCCGGACAACCTTACTACACTGTCGAATCTTCGTTCACAAAGCAGTAGCATATTTTCTCCGGTATTGCCGTCCATGCGCTTGGCCCGGTGGAATAGTTGGCGAAGTTGCCGTTCTCCAAGACCGTAGTAGTATTTGATCTTCTGTTTCTCGCGCATTGCCTCGCCGTAAGTCGATTGTTTACGTGGACGCGGTGCCATACCAGGCGGATTGGGTTTTCGATCAAACGCACGAACCGCACCGTCGTTTTCAAAGATTACTCCGCCAAGTCGTCGATTAACGCGAGCCCTGGGTCCCGTATATCTAGCCATCACTTTTCTCCTGAGGATTTATTTTTGTTGCCCACAGAACCAGCCGTATCAGTACCTATGAATAAACAACAAGCCAATGTTTAGCGATGCTCTCACCAGCGGTTAAATCCGTTTGCAACCCCTGACGTGTACTCTCAAAGTTACTGGTAAGAAAATGCTTTTTGTAGACTCACAGGAGACACAAGTGCCAACAGGCACTGACTCGGCCGTACGAAGTTTCCTACTTCGAGGACAACTCAAAAAATCACTTTCAGGGTAACTCAAGAAATTTACTCGCGCCGCAATACAGACCGGACACATGAAGTAACCAGCGCACCACCTTAGAAACAGGATTCTTGATCGACACCCGTATCAGGGGCTACGGTTACCGCCAGAAATGGCAGACTAAGTGGCTAGCGGGGAGATAAACACCCGGGCGGGCTACCTGGAAAGCAATACGCTTCAAGCCTTCTTCCTTCATGTCCGTCATAGTTTCGCCAGAATGTCGTTTTCAAACTGCAATCGGGCTGGCCCATCTGAAAAACAGGACCAACAAGGCTGCTTGCGACACCCTGTCCCACTAACTTTCAATTGCTCCAGGATATCCGCTCCCCGGTTAGTTGCAAGTCCGCACAAAAGTTTTTTTGGAAAACTTGCCGCGCTCCGTGAAGGTAAAACAGCCATCCCGGAACCCTTGCCTTTTGGCTTTGCTGCGAGCGTGTCAGCGGGCGTGATCACTTCTAATTGGAACGACCTTGATCAGCTTTGGTATCGCAACACCTCATTTGACCGGAACAGCTTGCGACACAACGCAGGACATTTTTCGTTCGACAAATTTTCCCGCAAATAACTGACCCAAGAAGAGGTAAACTCCTAAGGTTGATCCATAGGGACTGCGACTTCCCGCAAGCAAGTTTGCGGATTTTATCGGCATGTCGTTTCAAATTGACGTACCAGCACTGGCTTCGTCACCTTGCCCAGCGGATTACGCGGCAATGTATCGACCAAACGCAACAGGGTTGGCAGCTTGTACGGTGCCATCCGCTCTTTTCCCCAGGCTCGCAAGCGGTCGATGTCGAGCACGTGACCTGGCACGCAGACAACAGCTGCAGCAACCCGCTGGCCCCATTCTTCGTCGGCTACTCCCACCACGGCACATTCGGCTACCGCCTCGTGCGTTCGCAGCATGTCTTCGATTTCCAATGCCGACACCTTGTAACCCCCTGTCTTGATGATGTCGACTGACTCCCGACCAAGAATACGGTAGATGTTATCTTCGCAAACAGCCACATCGCCCGTCTTGAACCAACCGTCGGCAGTAAATGCATCGGCGGTTGCTTCGGGCTTTTTCCAGTAACGGCTAAAAACTGCCGGACCCTTCACTTGGATCTGCCCGGGCTGCCCCTCGGCAACCTGCCGTTCATGTTCGTCCACCAGTTGCACTTCCACTCGTGGCAAGGGGCTACCAACACACCCTGGCCGCCGCTCACCTTCAAGCGGGTTCGACAAGGCCATCCCAATCTCGGTCATCCCGTACCGTTCCAAAAGCGTGTGGCCAGACACCTGGCGCCATTTTTCGAGCATGGGAACCGGCAGGGCAGCAGACCCCGAAACCATCAACCGGAGGTTCTGGCACCCGGCCGTCATGGCCTGCTGGCGGCTTTCAACCGCAGCATCCCACGCCTTGATGAGCCTCGCATAAACCGTCGGTACCGCCATCAGCAGGGTCATCCCATCGCTGGCAATAATGCGGTCCCAAACAAGGTCGGCGTCGAACTTCGGAAGCATCTCACACCTGGCTCCTGCCCAAAGCGCACAGGCAACGACGTTGACGATCCCATGGACATGGTGCAGCGGCAATACCTCCAGAATGTGATCGTTCTCAGACCATCCCCAGGCTTCAATGAGCGCAGTAACTTGGGCCGCAATATTGTCGTGGGTCGTCACCGCACCCTTGGGACGACTGGTCGTGCCGCTGGTATAAACGAGCATTGCGTCCCGCGCTGAATCGATCTTTGGCAATTCAACCGCCAGGGAATTCTCAGAAAGATTGACCAGGCTGCTCGTGATTTCAAATCGCAACCCGCGTCCGCTGGCCAGAGACTGCAGGCGATCGGTAAAATCGGGATGGGCGACCACGATGTCGGCTGCAGCATCATCCAATACGTAGGCAAGTTCAGGTACGGGGTGCTGAACACAGAGCGGCACCGCGATCCCGCCAGCCCGCCAGATACCCCACTGCACAGCAACGTAGGCCATTGAGGGAGAGGTCAGAAAAGCGACCCTGGCCCCGTCAAGATCATGCTTGCCGTCGAGCAGCCGGACAGCCACCCCTGCCGACATATCAAGCAGTTGCTGGTAAGTAAACTGACCTTCCGTTGCGAGAATGGAAGTTCGCTCGACAAACTGGCCGGCGCGCTCAACTAGTGGAATAGAAGTCATGACGCTCGAAGGTCACCAGGCAGGAAAGTACTTGGATTGGCTGAAATTTCTTAGATCTCTGCAAGGGGTTGGTCTGCATCGCCAAAATGATCCGTTTGGACCCCCATCTTGTCCATCAACGACAAGTACAAACGACAAATTTGCCGGTTGGGCTGGTCCTTGTAATCAAGGACCCTGCCGCCCTGGATTTGGCTGCCGCCTCCGCCCAGCAGCACGACCGGAAGATCCTTCACATGGTGATGACCATTAAGCATACTCGACAAGTAGAGCAACATCGTGTTGTCCAGAAGCGTTTGCTCACCTTCCTGGATCGCATCGAGGCGCTCGGCGATATAGGCGACCTGCTGCACAAAAAATTGATTAACCCTGAGCCAGTCGTCCGAATCGTTGTGGGACACAAGGTGATGAATATCGTTGACCTCAAGATGCGGAAAACGTAACTGGGACCAGTCGTTGTTAAGCTTGAGCGTACTGATTCGCGTGGTGTCGGTCTGAAATGCAAGCACCAAAATATCGCTCATGAGCCGCATGTGCTGGTCAATGTCCTGCGGCAGCCCATCTGCAGGCCGGGGCATGTTGGGCTCTTGAAGCGTTGGCCTCCAGCCCTGCAATCGGTGATCTTTACCGGCCTGATCGATCCGTTGTTCCACTTCGCGAACCGAGGTAAGGTACTCATCGATCCGTCTCCGATCGGAAATGCTGATTTTTCCGCGGAGACTTGTCGCCTCTTCCAGAACCGCATCGAGTACACTGCGATCCGCCCGGTCGGGCTCATCACGAAAAAGTCGATCAAACGCCAGTGCCGGATAGAGTTCGAGCGTAGTCGGGGTTGTAGGCGAACTCCACGAGATATGGGAGCTGTACACCATCGAATAATTCTTGTGCACGTTTGGCAAGGAAGCTTCGCAGCCAAGCACCAAACTGGGAACTTTCGTTCTGTTACCCACCTGCTGGGCCATTACCTGGTCCATACTGGTGCCCGAACGGATCGCTCCGTTGGGAGCCAGTTTGGCCCCACTTAGAAGCTGCCCGGTCTGCGCGCTGTGAATTCCGCCATGCAACGCCTCGGCATTGAACAACCCCTCAATAAAATTCATCTTTTCGCGGTAAGGTGCAAGCGGCTCAAGAACTTTTCCCAGTTCCATTCCGGCTCCCTCGCCCCGGGCCCACCACTCTTTTGCATGGAACCCATTTCCGGAAAACAGACAGGCGAACCGGACCGGCGGTTGCCCTGCCGAATGTCCAGCGGTTAGAGCAGCGCACGCCTGCAGAGACTCCAGCCACGGCAAAGCCATGCTCACACCAAGACCACGTAAAACCGTGCGTCGTGATGGGAAAACCTCTTTTTGGAAACGCGAAGTATTCATAGCTCTAATGCTCCTGATTTTCCACTGGCATCTTGTCGCCTGCAATACCTTCTTCGTCAAATCCAGGTGCCCGGATTCTCTGAAACTGCCGACTGGCAACAATCTTGAGTACGGCGGACGAAATTTCCCCATCCCGGGCTTTTAAGGATGCAACCATCTCGTTCAACAACTGTTGATCGGAAAGAAGAACCCTCCGACCTAAAGCGTACCCCAGTAATTTTCGACAAAACTGCTGCAAAAACTCGTCCCCACACGTTCTCCGCAGGTACTCCCGCAAACCGGATACTCCTTCAAAACGACTGCCATCTTTCAGGACGGCAGAAGCATCGACTGGCCTGCCGGCCAAATCCCTGTCTCGGAGGCGACCAACGGTGTCAAACCCTTCCAGGGCAAACCCCAACGGATCAATCCGATCGTGGCAGGCTGCACACTCCGGAAGCTTTGTATGCCTTTCAACCAACTCCCGAATCGTCAAATCTCCCAAAGCCTCATCGTCAGGAAGTTCGGGAACCACTGGCGGTGGCCTTGGCAATCGTTGTCCAAGCACAGTTTCAGAAATCCAGTTGCCCCGCAGCACGGGACTGGTCCGCAAGGCCCCTGAATGTTTTGCCAGCACACTGGCCCAACCGAGCATACCGCCACGCTGAAATTTCTGGACTCCATCGATTCGTCGAAAGTGGCTTCCCTCAACCCCGGGAATTCCATAAAACTCTGCCAAAGCCCCGTTGAGGTACGTGTAATCTGCATCAATCAGGTCCCACGCGGAGCAGTTTTTTTGAAAGAACTCTTCAAAAAACAAAATGACTTCCTGGTACATGGCTTTTCGCATGTCCGCATCGAACATCGGAAAGCGCTGCTCATCTTTTCCCTGGAAACTGTCAAAATTTCGTATCTCAAGCCATTGGGCTCCAAACTCTGTTGCCAGCGCGCGCACTTTCCCGTCCTGCAACATGCGGAGGACCTGCTGTTCTAACACCTCCGAATCATGAAGGGATCCGGATGCTGCAACCTGCAACAGTTTCTGATCAGGCAGGGTTGACCAAAGAAAATAGCTCAAACGGGTTGCAAGTTCCCATTCGTTAATCTGCACTGTTTTTCCAGTATCGGATGGCTGCTCAATGCGGAACAAGAATTTTGGAGAAACCAACACGCGAACCAAAACAGAACGAAAAGCCTCTTCGTGGGAGAAGTCTTTGTGCCGAAAATCGTGGTAAAGATCCAAGAGTTCCTGACTTTCGGATTCTTCCAGGGGCCGCCGAAAGGCCCGTCGAGAGAAATCGAGCAGTGCATCTAAATGTTCAGGTTCCGATTTCCGTAGTGCCTCTACGGCCTCCTTCGATCGCCTTTCGATTTCCTGAACCACGTGCTGATAGGGATGCATCTCGCCCCGAATCAGAGTTTCGAAACTGTTTTGTAACTGCACCGCATCTTGACTGATGAAATGCAGTTGAGACCATAACTCGTCAAGCCGTTTCTGTTCATTAGGGCTGAGCATCAGTTCGGATAAAAATCTGTCACCGCGATGAAAACGCTCCAGGGTAACAACCGCATCACGAACAAGCACCCCCGGATAACATAGCTTGACGGGAAACACGCGTCGCAATTCGTCAAATCCCACTTGCAATTGTGCGCGATTTTCCTCGCCTGCCTCTGCCACTAACAGTGGAAGATTTTCTGGATTTTGAAAGTCCTGCCACTTCAAAGTACGTTCCAGCCGAACTGGTTCTGGATTTTTTCGCACTTCAAATCTCGCCAGCACTATCGAACCCGCTTCTGAACTAAGCTTGGCTTCAACTACAAACTCCCGGCCTGAAACGGCGACTGCAGGTACACGGACTGCTACCACTTCACCACCCTGAAGAAGAATCATATCCTTTTCCGCCGACAGTCCATCGGAGTTATTTTTAAATCGCGTTTCGCTGAGCCATTCTGATTTCTCTCGTGAATCCAGTGCGTCAGTAGAATTTTGACCGCCTTCTTCTCCAGCTTGGTTTTTCAGTACGTGACGTAACGGCACAGGTTCAGAATAGCCCTCCTCACCAACTGGCACCGCCGATTCAAACCGCGGATTTTGTAGTACCACACTTGGCTGTTCCTGATCGCCTAAAAGGATTTCTACCGCAAGATAAAACTCGGCGAAATCTGCAGACTGTTCCACCTCTGACGACTCTACATCCGGCATTGAAAATCGAAAGGTATGGCCGGTAGTTAACGAAACCGGAACAGCTACAAACCGATCCTCCAGCACGAGGTGACCATTAGCTCGTTGCTTTTGCCACAGGATTCGCTGCCAGGCCATGATCTTGCTTTTGAGTTCTCCTGCAGCCAGGGAGCTACCAGATTGGATTTGACCATCGTCATCAAGACTACGGTTGGCCGACTGCGCAAGGCCCCACTCGGTTTGAAAATCGAGCATCACGGGTAAGGTATTGGGCCGCGTGAAAAACTCATACATTATCGCCAGGTATTTTGGCGAAAGTTTCGCACGCGTGGCAACCTGCTCTAGGGAAACCTGACCCGACAATAATTCGTCCCGGTACGTGATTATTGTCGCCAGATAACGATCGAGAGGAATTTCACCCAGGTGCGTCAGGTAACTCGCATAAAGGTCTAAAATCTCTTGAAGTACCTCATTGCTCCATTCTTCTCGAAACCTGAATTTTGAAAACCGAACTCCCCGAGGAAGCAAAACAGCATGGCTTGCAACCCTCTTGGCAGCATCCAGGTACTTGTCAACCAACACAGGTGAGAAGGTCAGGCTGTCGGTCCCATTCAAAAATCCTTCCCCCGATGCACCATCTGTGGGAAACTGCTTGGTCGGATCCAAATCAATGCCGGTTAAATCACGGATCGTGTAGCGATACTCCGCGTTGTTAAGACGACGAACTGGCACCAGGCCAGGGTCACCTGCACGCAGATTGGCTTCTTGCCGGAGCAAATTGCGAATCCATGTGATCAGTACTTCCCGGTCCTGGTCGCTTGGTTGAGGCTTTCCTTCGGGTGGCATCTCCTTGCTTTCAAGCATGACGAGAATTTCCTGCCACGACTCAAGTTCTAACCGCACTTCGTTCAGCGTGGCGAACCGCTGAAGGTCAAACCCGGCCTTCTGTACTTCCGTCGAATGGCACTCCATACAATACGTCACCAGGAGCGGGCGCACCTGGTTGGCGTATTGAGTCGTGTCATCCGACGCCGCCGCAAATGGCGCCCGACCCAAAATACAGATCAAGAGAACAAATAACGCCTGGCTTGATTTGGGTTGTTCGAGAGCGGACGAAAATGGCCTGCCTTGGCGGAATTCGAAGTGACTTCTTTCCCCGTTTTCCCGCCTAGTGTCCAGAATTCGTGTTCCTGTCATGACCGTCAAGAGAAAGAGTGCTCGCTTCAAAAAAGGAACGCCTGCCGCTGGAAAACCAACCGTTCCGTTAATCTACCATTGCAACTGGCGAAAAACAAACACGTCCCGGGCAACTTGCTTGCCACGCAACATTAGCAATCGATCTCCGCACGGTGGAATTCTCCAATGGTGGTGACAATGCGGAAACCACAAAATCAGACATACTTTCAATTTTCCAGAAGGGAGGGACACCCCAACATCAACATCATTCCTGCACCCACCACCTCCAAAATAATCAGCAAACAAACGTCCTTTCCCATCGCAGATCTGACCTCGTCGATGGGACACCACGCAACACCTGACAACAGACCCAACCGAAAGAACCCAGCGTGAAAACACCTGCACGAAAAACCAAGTGTCCTTTTAGAAGCTTCGCTACGGTTGTGTTCATGGCCAGATGAGCCGGAGGTACGACCCGTTAGTCAGGAGCGAAGTGACCCTCGTTCAATCATGTTGGTTAAAAACCCTGCATTTACTGATTCAAGCGGCGTCATGTTTGGAACAATCCGATCAACTGGCCTCTATTTTTCGTACTTCAACCGTCTCAAAAATTTGCAACTTTCTCACAACTCAATGATAATAAACGTCTGGTGCGAGCGAGGCCTGCCGCAAAACCCGCAGGTGTTTTTTAGGGATGTACCAGGTCCTTTTCAAATTTGACCCTCTTCCGATCAGGGCGACCGTAGCTTCTCGACGATTCGTCCAAACCACCTCTGACGTCTGCTCTATCGTGAAAAAACCTGCCTCTTCCATGCTGAACCAACTATCTCAGTGGATACGCAATTCACCTCGTTTTGAGTCTTTGCAACGTTCCCGCTGCCTGACCAGGCGTTCCCTCTGCGTGGAGCACCTTGAACGACGGGAGATGCTCCATGTATCGCTAAGCGTGCTGGATCCACCAGACTTGCCGGAAGGAAAAACACAACTCGTGGCCCTCAACGGAGTTGACGAGGACCACCCCAATCAAGCCATCACCTACACGGTCGAAAGTAGCGACTCTCGAATCACAACCCAACTAGTTGAAGATGGCGACAGCCTCGTACTAAATGTCAGCGGTGTTGACGCGATTGACCAGGCCTTCACCGGTGATATTGTTGTGCAACTGCTTGAAGATGAAGCGCCACTGGCCACCAGTCG
>JAKVCB010000087.1 GCA_022448345.1 Pirellulales bacterium | reverse complement strand
CTGGCAGAGATTCCGAGCGACATTTTCAATCTTTATGTGGTGATCGGCATCCTGGCAAGTCGTTTTGGCGACGCCATGAAAACAATGCACCTGTTCGCATTTGCCACCATCACGAGTTGTGGACTGACTGGCAATCTGGCGATTCGTTGGGCGAGGATTCCTTTTACGCTGGTTCTCACGACCGGTTGTCTTGCAGTGACGATGGTTGGAGTTCACAAGTGGTTGGACAGGTCATTCTCAAACAGCCATCTCCTGGAGGATCTCGTCACCGAAAGGGCCCTCATCACCAAGCCGGTCCCCTTTACGATCCTGGATCAGGCTGATCCCAATCCAAGCCCGTTGCAACCGGGAGAATCGCGACTCGAGCGGATACGGCGACGGGGCGTCATTCGAATTGGATTTGATGACGATGAACTTCCTTTTTCGTACTTCAATGACTCTTCGCTTGTTGGATTTGATATCGATATGGCCCATCAGTTGGCCCGCGATTTGAAGGTCGCGATTGAGTTCGTCCCCTTTGCATCGCGTGACATTACTGACCAACTCAGAGGTGATTATTTTGATATTGCCATGTCGGGGATCGAAGGAACGATGAAACGGTTGTCCGCGCTCCCGCCGGGAGAGCCGTATATGGAAGTGACCCTCGCCCTGGTGGTGTTGGATCATCGCCGAACAGAATTTGACTCCATTCGCAAACTGCAGGGAAACGAAGACGTCCGTATCGCCGTTATTGCGGACAGTTTTTTCGCTGAAATGCTCAAGGAAATCGCCGGTGATCTTGACGTGATCGAACTCGATTCGGAACGGGACTTTTTCAATGCTTCTGTTCCACAAGCCGATGCGCTTCTCACCAGCGCCGAGACGGGGTCTGCGTGGACACTGCTCCGCCCAACTTACTCGGTCGTTCGGCCAACGAAACAGACGATTCGGATTCCTCTTTATTACCTGACCGCTCCCGATCAAAGGTTTCGGGCGTTCTTGGATCGGTGGCTCGATCTGAAACGGGGAGAGCGCACCCTTGACAAGTTTTATGACCACTGGATACTTGGCAAACCTGCCCATGACCCAACGCCCCGTTGGTCGATCATGCGTAATGTTTTCGGCTGGGTCGACTGACAAGATCAACAATACAGTCACTCCAGATAGGGAAGCCGATCTTCCCTGGTTGTGGCCACTCCTGGTGTGATAGATACAACGTGTGAAGGATAGTGTTTCAGTGACGCCATCGACCTCTGACGTGTGGTCTATCGCCTGGCTTTCGGTTCAGGTCTCTACAAGTGCTGTCTTCCTGGCAGCACTGGCAGGGATTCCCCTGGGAACGTTTTTGGGGTTGTCCCAATTTCGCGGCAAACAACTTGTCGTCAGTTTGATCTACACGGGAATGGCGTTGCCACCGGTTGTTGTGGGCCTGCTCGTCTACCTTGGTTTATCCCGCAGTGGCCCGCTTGCTGCACTGGGTTGGCTCTTTTCGGCCAAGGCCATGATCCTCGCGCAATTCATCCTCGCAATGCCTTTCGTCGTCGGTATTACGATGACTGCAATCAGCGCCGTTCCCCAATCGCTGCGATTGCAAATTCGAAGTCTTGGAGCAAGCCGATGGCAACTTCATTCGACCATTCTCAAAGAGGCCAGGGCCGGTGTGGTGTTAGCCGTCGCGATTGCGTTTGGGCGCAGTATATCTGAAGTGGGCGCGGTCCTGATGGTGGGGGGAAATATTGCAGGCCACACGCGTGTACTCACGACAGCGGTGGTCTTAGAGACCAGCCAGGGGCATTTTGAAACTGCCTTGGCACTGGGCGGTGTCTTGCTGTTGATCGCACTGGTCGTCAATGGGTTGATTTTAAGCCTGAAAGGGCAACAACGATGACCACCCCTGCGACTTGCTTTCGAATGGAAAATGTTCAGCGTGCGTTTGGCGATGCATTCACGCTAAGAATCAACCATCTTACCGTGGAAGCGGGAGAGACTTTAACACTCCTGGGTCCAACAGGATCTGGCAAAAGTACGCTTTTGCGAATTTTAGGTGGATTGGAACATCAAGTCACCGGCTCAACCCACTACCATGATACCTCTTTTAGCCACGGATCACTCCCGCTGGGAGTTCGGCGAGGCATCACGCTCGTTTTCCAGCACCCGCAGTTACTTAATACGACCGTAAAAAAAAATGTAGAATTTGGCCTCCGCTTACGAGGCCAGCAGCTCAACGCCGATCAGGTGCAAGGGATCTTGAAACGTTTGAAAATTGAACAACTACAAAACCAGCCGGTTCGGTCACTCTCCGGCGGACAAATTCAACTGACGGCAATAGCCCGTGCTTTAGCGGTACAGCCATCGGTACTGCTGCTGGATGAACCAACCTCGCACCTTGATCCGGCGCACGTGTCGCTGGTGGAAGAGGCAATTCAGCATGAGTCTGCCTCCCGTTCGATGACTGTCGTCTGGGCAACGCACAATCTGTTTCAATCCCAGCGCATCTCCGACAGAGTCGCTTTCCTGCTCGACGGACAACTCCTGGAAGTCGCTTCGCCGGAGTCGTTGTTTAATACGCCCCAGGATCCTCGTACTGCCGCGTTCGTGCGTGGCGAAATGGTCTGTTGAGTGATGAATCCAAACCAATTTCTCTTTCACTGCATGCTCGCCGGTCTCGCCATCACGTGTGGCTGTGCAGGACCACCCGAGCAGCAGAACCGTCTGGTCCTTGCCACGACCACCAGTGCCCGTGATAGTGGGCTATTGGATATGGTCCTTCCCCGATTTAAGGACGAAACGGGGATTGATGTGCAGGTCATTGCCGTCGGTACCGGGCAGGCCTTGCAACTAGGCCGGCGCGGCGATGCAGACATTCTTCTTACGCACGCGCCGACCGCAGAAAAACAATTTGTCGACGAAGGTTATGCCCACCAACGACACCCCATCATGTCCAACGATTTCCTGCTTGCGGGTCCGAAGTCGGATCCAGCAGCTATTGGCGGGACAACGACTATTCGCAGCGCTCTGGAAAAAATTGCCCAACAAGAAACCCCGTTTATTTCTCGGGGAGACGGGAGTGGTACACACCTACGCGAACAAGAGGCATGGCGCCACTGTGGAATTTCCCCCCGCGGCACCTGGTACGTAGAAGCTGGTTCGGGGATGGCTGCAACTTTACGGATGGCGAGCGATATGGACGCATATACGCTTTGCGACCGGGGAACGTTCCTGGCCCAGCAGGAGCATTTGGACCTGAAACTCCTCTGCGAACATGATCCAAGTATGCAAAATGAGTACGCCGCCATGATTGTCAGTCGATCAAAATATCCACATGTCAACGGTAGCGGTGCCCAACAATTGGTTGAGTTCCTAAGTTCGCCGAAGATAAAAAAACTGATTGAAGTGTTTGGAATTGCCCAATATGGATCGCCGCTGTTTGTGCCAGCGGGTCATGAACCCCTAAAAGAAGCAGCGGGCCCTTAGGCAGCCGCAAAGGGATCTCCAGAAAACGGCAGGCTATCTTAACGCGGTTGGCCAAACGATCCTTGCACCGATCCTCGCACGAAATGTGCCCAGGGCATGCTCAAACGGCCTGCATGACGGACTGGAGGGTCCCAGCCATCAAATCTAAATCGGGCCAGGCAAGCTTTCAAGTAAACCAGGACAGTCGTGTCATTTGGCACTTTATCTGGGAAGCCTGCGAGCGCGATCTCACGGTACGTATTCGATCGAGACAGATTGCAAGACCGGTGTGTTTACCAGGCTGGGGCTAGCCAGGATCGCTTTGTACTGCATCCAACGATTTTCCTTGACGGAGTCAGGAATTGGTGAGTCGCTGGTCTCGAAAGTGCGATCTTTGCCCGTCGCGCCGTGCCAGGGGGCGGAGGTCAGTTGGGATTTTGTTTTGGCGGTTCGGACCTGTAGTGAAATGCGAGTACGAAAAGGTGTTTGCGCCTCCCAGGTGAGACGTGTGAGCTTGACAGGCTTACCAGCATCGAAAGGGGGGGACAGGTAGTCATAACAATCAGATCGATCATAAACATTTCCGATATCGCAGAGCGTAAAGAAATGCACGCCTGTTGCAGGCAATGCCGTGCGATTCCCTGGATGAAACCCATTGGCGCTTCCCCAGTGGACAAACGTCGGACTGCGATGATTGCCAACATTCGTGTGATTGGCAACGATCAATTCCGGAAAGCCATCGTGATTGCAGTCGGCCGCTAGAACCCCACAGCCGGAAAAACCGGGGATCTCCGTTTTGCGGTCTGGGTGAAATCCATGCGGCCCATTCCAATAGAGAGAACCGGGGAAATTGCGATGGTGCCCCCCAAAATAACTGCTGAAGAACAGATCAATATAGCCATCGGCGTTGAAATCGGCAGCGACCGTGTCGGTTGGTCCAATGGTTGGAAGGGGCTGTGGCTCTTGAGAGAATCCTTCCTCGTCCCCATAGAAAATCAGCCCGTCGACGTTGGGATTTCCATGCAACACGGCCACGTCGTCCGGTGTCAACGGCTTGTCGTAGTCAAGCAGGCTGACCACCACCACATCGAGAATACCGTCACGATTAAAATCGGCCGTCTCCGCAACAATGCATCGCTTGCCGGGTGTGGGCAACTCGCTTTTGTGTTGGTTATCAAAGCCGGCAGGTCCATTCCAATAGACGACGACGCGGTCTTGCAAAGGCGCGATGACATCCACCCAATCATCACGATTTAAATCGGCCAGCGATGGTTTCATACCACCCGAGTCAAACTTAAACCGATCATTCGTCGAAAACCCCGACTCCTTGCCATACAGAATCGAATCCTCTAGCAATAGGTCGAGGTAACCGTCACGATCAAAATCGGCCGTGCGGGCAGTTGCCGCCTCTGCATCCTCCAGAAAACTCTTTTCCTGCGGATCAAAGCCGTCTGGTCCATTCCAATAGATCACTGAGGGGCTGCCAAAATGAGGAAACAGGACATCGACATAGCCGTCGGCATTAAGGTCGCTATTTAAAACGCCATCTGTGTTGCGTCGAGTGGAGAAAGGCGTTCGTCGCGCGGGGTCAAATTGTCCCTCATCATCCCCCCAATAAATAAACGAGGTGGTTGGTCCAAGTTCGGCAAATGCCGTTGTAGTTCCTCCCGGGTAGGAGACGCCTTCAATTTTATTGACAAACACCACGTCGGTGCGATCATCGCTGTTGAAGTCGTCTAGCACGATTGCCGACGCTCCGGATGTGGGAAGTTCAGTGCGATTGTGTTCGGTAAACCCTTTTTGTGTTCCCCAATAAATAAACGAATTCGTGTCGAAAAAACCGTCGCTTGCATAATTTGCAAAGGCAAGGTCTGTGATACCATCGTGGTCAATGTCACAAATGGCCACATCGTGGGCATGCATTGCAAAGAGCTGGGTGCGGTGTGTGGACGAAAAGCCGTCCGCGCTATTCCAGTAAATAAAAGAAAGTTGTTCGGCGCTATTAGCAAATACTAAATCAGGAAAATGGTCTCCGTTCAAATCGCCTGCGGCGACCGCATGGGCACCCACTGTTGGAAGGTCAACCCGTTCGTCGGCGGAAAAACCGCCAGGCCCGCCCCAATAGATAGAGGAGTTGACACGATAGGTGTCGACCCGATTACTGGTGGGTGGATCCGGTTTTTCTTTTAGACGATACATGTTTGCCAGAATCACGTCGGCATAACCGTCTAAATTCAGGTCATCGACTTCCACTCCTGCTGTATACAAGCCCGGAAGATCGAGCCTGCGGTCGTTCGAAAAATCGCCCTTGCCATTTCCCAAATAAATCGCTGCCCCGCTTTCCTGCGCCTCATTGCCTTCGTTGGCAAAGACGATGTCAGGTAACGAATCCTGATTCACATCGGCGACCAGCACGTCAGCACAATTAACCGTCTTGAGGGTTGTGCGATTGCTGGCCGTATAACCCTGCTTGGAACCCCAGTAAATATAGGACTGTTGAAAGCGATCGACCGTCACGTGGTAATCGACACCCTGATTGGCCACCACGATCTCAGGCCACGCATCGCCATTCAAATCGGCAATTGCAACGGCAACCGCGGCTTTCGCTGGCAAGCTGGACCGACGGTTTACATCAAATCCGTGACGACTTCCCCAGTAAATGTGGAAATCAAGGTCGGTCTGGTTGCCATCAAACCGGTTCACCAAAACCAAATCAATATTCCCATCTTGATTAAGATCTGCGGCCGCACCACCAATGGCCCCATCGGTGGGGAGTTCCGTCCGGCGGTGTGGCAAGAATCCATCCTCTCCGGCCCAATAAACAAACGTTTCAGTTTCTTCGTCGTGCTCCTGGGCACAGGCGATCGGTAGATCAAAATTGCCGTCGTTATTCAGGTCCCATAGGTTGATTAAGCGGATCGTTCCGTCGGATGCTATGTAGGTGTTTACTCCACCGTCACCAAGAGTTCCATCGATAAAATCGAGAAAGCTCGAGCTGGTCCAAGACCTCTCTTCTGAAAAAAGGGTTCCCTGGGAAGGGAGAAACGCAAATAGAGAAAGCAGGACGGCACAGGCCCCCGGTCGTGAGAAAATCATCTTCGAAAAAAAAGTGGTCATTTGGTTTCGTGGGTCCGTATTGCCTTGGGATCGATCAGCTGCGGCCAAGGATACAAACCTGGCTGCGCGCGTCGGAAGCGTTTATTTTAAACCTGCGGCCGGCCCTAGCCAACCATAAAGTCAATAGCTTGTGCCCAGGCGCGTTTATGGGCGTTCCGCAGTGGGCGAAGGGCCAAAAGGTTTAGGCAACGCCGGACCGTCTTTCAGGGTTCTGCTGTTTACTGTTCAGGAGAAAATCCGCAGGTGCCGTTTACGGGTCTGGTACATGCTCCTGCGTAATCCACTCCATTCCTGCCTCGTCTTTGAACAAATCGATCCAGATGTAATGAAGCTTGTGTCCCTCGCGGACCTCAACTCCGTGGCTGGATCCGAGTGGTATGTGGAGCAGCTGGTTTTCTGAAAATGCGATTGTTTCCTGGTCGGCGCGAACCGTACAGTTATTATCTTTGAGGCCGTAAAACAACTGCTCCAACATCGGATGCCGGTGCGCTGCAACCTGGTCGGGCCCATTTGTCTCGACCGAGCCAATGCAGAGCCGAGGGAAAGTGTATTCCGGCAGCAATGTCCGGCTTATTGTTTTGGCACTCTTGACTCTTTCCTGATAGGTCCCGCAGGAGGAATAGGTCTGGAACGACTGGATCTTGTGCTTGTTGGCTTCATAGAGGATTCGGTCCTGCGCAGTAAATTCCACTGCCAGTTCAAGAACCTCCAATCGTTCCGCCGCTGCGGTGATTTTAAAAGGTTCCCCTGGCTGAGGTACAAACAGGCCAATTTCAGTAACTTCCCAGTTGCTGACTCCTTGCTGGACGCGGCCCCTCCCGCCGGTAAACAGATAAACGAATCCTCCGATTTTGTCAGGGGTTCGCTCGTAAGCCTTTCCCGCGGCCAATGCGAGAAAATGGGTGGAGATACCATCAACTTCACCCGGCAGGACAGGCAACAGGGTTCCTTCAGGCAAGGTATTTAAGTCGGCCGTTTGGATCATCATCTTACCGCCAAAAGGTTCTTTGTGCTGATCGAATCGATTTGCTGCTGTTTTTCTTGCATGGAACCTGTCGAGCTATGCCTCCGGCAAAAAACGATCGAAACTCAACCGTCTCGACCCTGGATCTCTTATCGGCAGCGGGCCATCCTGGGCAGTCCCACTTTCGGGTGCACGCTTTAGGTTAGTGGTCGCATATCCTTCAGGCCAGCCCCATATGCTGCCGGAGTTGCGGGCTCTTTCCGGTGTGCGTGGTGCTTATGGGATGATGGGTGTCACGCATGCAGCCCTCGACGGAGGCTAGTTGTTGGAAACGGATCGACTTGTATTTGAACATCAGGCCGGTAACATCTGGGGTTTCTATTGGCCACACACTCTGTCTCGAGAAAGGTGCGTGATGCCTCGACTCAGCCGGGCTGCTATAGGTTGGGCCCTTTACGACTGGGCCACCAGTGCCTATGCCCTTTGCGTACTAGCCGGTTTCTTCCCGATTTTGTTCGAAAGTTACTGGGCCAGCGAGCTTCCGGCGGCAAGGGAGACATTCTGGTATGGCCTGTTTGTCTCGACGGCCAGCCTGATTGGCGCATTGGTGGCGCCCTTTCTAGGGACGCTGGCCGACGTGGGCAGCAGCCGTAAAAGGTGGCTGGTGACCTTTGCCCTTCTGGGCATGTGTGCCACGCTCCTCCTCACATTTGTTGGCCGGGGCAACTGGCCACTGGCGGGAACCATTTTTGTGTTAGGCACCGTCGGTTACTACGGCGCGTACATCTCGTACAACGGGCTCCTGCCGGTCGTGAGCAGCAAAGAGAATCGCCATTTTATTTCAGGACTCGGTTTTTCAATGGGCTACCTTGGCGGGGTATTGCTGTTTCTCGGCAGTATTTTGTTGGTCAAATTACACCAATGGTTTGGGCTGGACAGTACGATCGATGCGATCCACATTGCCTTTATCGCTGCGGTCGTGTGGTGGGGCCTCTTTACCATCCCCTTGTTGCTGACCGTACGCGAGCCGCCCCAGAGTGGAGCCGGGATTTCTGTTGGCAAGAGTTTGTCGTGCCTGGCAGAAACCCTTCGGGAGGTTTTTCGAAATAGGAACATTCTCTGGTTCTTGTTGGCCTATTGGCTCTACATCGACGGCGTCAATACGGTGGTTGCGATGGCAAGCAATTACGGGAAAACTCTCGGGTTCAAAACCGACGTGATGCTTATCACGCTGGTTTTGTCCCAGGTTGTGGGTGTCCCGAGCACACTGCTGATCACCTGGCTCTCGCAGCGCTATCGGGCCCGGCCCTTTCTGTATTTTGGGATTGGGCTCTATCTGGTCATCGTTAGCTACGGCGCCTTCATGCCAACGACTCCGATCAGGCTTGCTGGGATCGAAGTCGAGGGACTTTATGTGCTTGGATTTCTTGTCGGTCTGGGACAGGGTGGTATCCAGGCTCTGAGCCGTTCGACATTCAGCCTGTTGATTCCCAGAGATCGTACCGCCACCTACTTTGGGGTCTACAATATGCTCGGACAATATGCAGCTGTGTTAGGGCCCGTGTTGATGGGTATTGTCTCGCAGGTTACCGGAAGCCCCCGTTATGGTGTTGCCGCGCTGGCAATCCTGTTTGTGGCGGGGGCCTTGGCGCTTACCCGCGTTCCATTGGAGAAAACAGGATAGGCATGGCGACCGACGAGGGCCGGCCGTAAACTGTACGCTTGGTGACGTCGTAGCAACCCGCGGGTCCGTAACCGCGTCTAGGTCATTTGTCACAACCTGTCCACACACCGAAGGCGACAACCATGGCGAAATACGAGCGTGTTATTGTCGTTGGTGGTGGGGTGGGTGGAATGACTGTTGCCCTGGCCCTGCACCGGGCAGGTATTCCTGTGGAGGTTCACGAACGTCACGACTCGTTCCAGCACCATGCCACGGGGTTCACGATCTGGTCGCACGCGGTTGCCAGCCTGTTGAAATTGGGTGTTTCGCTTGGGTCGGCTGGTCAGCCGATTGAACAGACCGAGATCCGCAACCAAGCGGGTGAGCTGATATGCCAAATGCCCGTGGGAAAAATTTCGCGATCTTTGGGTGCCGACAGTTACGAGATGCAGCGGGATGCGATGCTGAAGGCCATCGCTGCCGAACTACCTGATGGCACACTCCACTGGGATTCAGAGTGTGTAGGAATCGAAGAGGTATCTGGCCAGGCTTGTGTCCGGATGGCCGATGGATCTCAACATCAGGCCGATCTCGTGATTGGGGCAGATGGAATCCACTCGGTAACCCGTGAAACGGTTGCCGGAAAGGTGGCGCTACGTCCGTCGGGTTATTGTGGGGCGGCGGCCGTAATCCAGTTTTCGCACCCCGATTGTCCACCGCACACGCATATCGACGTCTGGGGCCATGGCGGTAAAGCTGGTATCGCTGACATCGGACAGGGACAATTGCGTTGGTACACCACCTGGAAGGTGCCTCGCAAACAACACGGTCCAGAGGCGGGCCGTCGAAGTAAAGCTGAACTTCTCGCCCACCTTGAGAACTGGTACGGGCCGATAGGCGATATCGTCCGAGCGACTCCCGAAAGCCAGATCAGGCAAAACATCCCTTCGGACATTCCCCCTATCACGCGGTGGTTTCGGGGACGAGTGGTGCTCCTGGGGGATGCGGCCCACGCGACGACGCCTTTTGCAGCGATGGGGGCGAACATGGCCATTGAGGATGCCGGCGAACTTGCCGACTTGATCGTGGGGTGTGACCATGTTGAGCAGGCACTCGAGCAGTTTCAGAGTTTGCGAAAAAAAAGAACCGAGGGAATTGTCAAACATGGGCGGTTTATGGCCCGCATGACCCAACTCCACAGCCCGCTGGCCGCATGGCTCCGCGACCAGGCCTTTCTTCATATGCCCGCTGAGGAAATAGATAAGGTCACCAAAGAAATGGCCTCGGGCAGTTAAGGCCAGTCACCTTTACCATTCACAGCACAGGATATTTGTCAGTATGCGCACGGACACCGCAGAAACGATCTCCGGGCGGGGTTGGGCAATTGCGACCCTCGCGGCGTTTCTCTGCCTGCTCAACTATTTTGACCGGGTGGTTATTTCGTATGCGATCGAGCCGATTCAAAGAGATTTTGGGATCGACAATGCCAGCTTTGGTCTGGCCATGAGCCTGTTTGCTCTGGGCGCGATTGCCATCAACGGAATCTCGGGGGTTCTGCTTGACCGGTTTGGCGTACGCATCGTGTGGCTGGTTGGCCTTTCGGTGTGGTCGGCAGCCATGTTCCTGTTGGGTTTCATGCATAGCTGGTGGTTGTTTCTCGTTTTCCGCGTTCTTTTGGGACTGGGTGAGGGAGTGAACTTTCCTGCCATGAACCGGGCAATTGCTGATTGGATTCCCCAAAAACAGGCCGCCCGGGCAGTCTCCATCACCTTGATTGGCGTCCCAGGTGCGCTCTTGTTGGGGGGCCCCCTTTTTAGCACGTTAATTGGGAAAGCTGGCTGGCGATCGACCTTTGAACTGCTCGGGTTTGGTGGCGCGGTCATGTTTCTGGTGTGTATTTTTCTGTATCGAGATCCATCGAGGGCCACTACCACCTCCAAACCCACGCGGCACGACTATTTTCAGCTGTTGAAAAATCCGACCTTGCTGGCCACCTCGTGGTCTTTTTTTGGTTTCGGCGCCATCCTCTTTTTCGGCCTCACCTGGTTCCCTGGCTACTTTGAACAACAGTGGCACGTAAAACTCCAACAAATTGGATGGTTCAGCACTGCGCCATGGGCCCTCTCGATCGTGGGGATGCTGCTGGTGGGATATTTTTCCGACCGTCTTTTTCTTCGAACGGGCAGCGTCAGGAAGGGGCGCGTCCACCTGATTTGGGTGTTCCAATTGATGGCCGCGCTGAGTTTTGTCCCTTTGTTGTTCATCGAGTCGCAGGGGTGGGCCATAGTGTGGTTGTCGCTCGGCATCGGTATGTCGATGTCGCCCAACGGGCCCTACTACTCCATTTGCAGCGACCTGTTTCCCCAGCAGGCGGGAGCCGCCACGGGAATTGTTGTCACCTTTTTTTCCGCCTCAGGGGTTATTATGCCGTGGCTGGTCGGATGGTTGACGGAAACTTTTGGAGGATTTGACGTTGCGTTCGGCGTAATGGCTGTAATTGTGGCATCCGGAGCGGTGGGGATGCTCTTGTTCGCTCGAGGTGAGCCGGCACCATCGTCCGGATCGTAAGGTTCTTCGGGCCCAGGCGGGACAAGCCTTACGCCACGCGTCGTTCGGAGAACGTCCTAGCTGAATGCATTAAAGAGGGAGTCGTTGGCCAGGGGAAACAAAATAGACCGACGGCAACCGATTCGCACGGAGAGGGAGGCATCCGTGGGAATCGAATTTGCCGCCGGTCAGGGCAAACAGCAGACCACCCGTTTCAGGCGGCCTGCAGACTTCCGTACGAATCACGTGGTCTTTTGACGCTGTGGTCGACATCCTGCCAGCATCAGGCCCACCGTCAACAGGGCGCAACCTGTTGGCTCGGGGACCAGGCTTGTACTGTCGGTATCCTGCCAGAAAACCATTTCCGTCAGGTCAACGCCGTCGAGTCCTGCCTCGGCGCCGGCGATCAGGCCATCCCGGGAATAAAAGCGGATGTCAAGTATGCGGAACAAATCGCCGCGGGGGCCAATCGGATCGGAGTTGAGTTTGACCTGGTCCTCATAGGTCGCCATGATGTCGAACCAGGCTGGATACGGGTTTGGAGTTGTAACAAAATCTTCCCCTTTTTCAGAGCCTGGGCTACCGGTGTAATCGCCACTAAAATCTTTCTCGCGGTCAAACAACACGGAATTTTCCACTACGCCAGCGGCCAAACCATCGAACCTCAGGCCGGTCAAACGACCTTTACCTGTTTGGTTGTACTGCAGCTTCCAGGAGTTCAGAAACGTATCTCCCGTCTGAACCACACTCCAGTCGCCCGTCGCCCCCACCGCAGCCCCCTCATCCGGGTTGCCTGTGGCCGCCCAGCTTACCGTTTCATCCGCCGCATTCGAAAAGAAGGCAGTCACTTCCATACCAGCCATCAGTTCGCCGGTGGTCTTGTAGTTGGCGACTGCGGGAATGTTTTGGGTGGTTCCAGGGATCGACTGGTGCATGGTGGCAGCCCCGCTGGTGGCGGCGGCCACAAAAGTTCCAATCAGGATAAATGTCGTAAGTAACTTGCCGGTCATAAGTCTAACTCCTAATGAACAGGGAAAGTGCTGCTGTAGCCTCACGGAGTCCAACAGCAAGGGACACCCTGTAAATCAACAAGGGTGGCTTCAGCCCGACAGGAAGAAAAAAATAATTTGCGGTTCGTGCTGTGTCGTCTCAACGAAATCGATGTCAACATTCGGATTGACACCAAAAGAAGCGGATTGACACAAAATGAAATTGAGGCGGTCCGAAGAGGATCATCTCGAACCGCCTCAGCAAATAGCGTGCTTTGGGTATTTACGTTAACCGGTCAAGCAGCAATGAGCTGTCGGCGACGGTTAAGAGTGAGTCCAATCAGGGCAGTGCCTAGCAATAACAAGGTTGCCGGTTCTGGTATTCGGTTTACACCGACTATGGGTGTATCCCCAACTAGCACAAAATTTCCGATAATGGCAGCGTCGTTTTTTGTTTTGGCAAAGACAAATAACTCCCGCCCAGCAAGTTCTGGCGTGTTGAGGTGAATTGCCATGGCGCCATCGCCTGCCTCGCCGTCAAACAAGACCACGAGTTCCTCTCCGTTATCAAACGTCCGCGAGCCCAGATCAAACTCCTGGTAGAGCCCTTTGGCCTCTAACTCGGCCAACATTGGCCCATTTAGATCGGGCAATTCCAAATCCATGCCATCGACAACCGCGATCCCAAATTCCATTAATTCTGCAGGTGTTGCCGTGGTGTTGGTGAGAATCAGGCCACGCCCTCGCACCAGCTGGCGGCCGAGCGTGGTCAGGCCATCGTCCTCCTCGCCGTCGGGGGCGACACCCACCACCTCGGTCCTCAAGAATTGGTTCACGTTCAGCAGTGGTGCGCTACTGCTGGTGCCATCCGGGTGCTGCACCTCGGCAGAAACAACGGTCCAATCCCACACGTCCTGCTCCAGCCCGACGTGAATCACATCAGAAGGGGCAAACGGAGAAGGAGTGCCAGAAACCTGCGGGTCACTCCAGACGTGCAGTAAATCATCTTTCGCGTTGGGGCCAACCGGCGTATTCGTATAGCTGTCAAAGCGTCGGCCCGCATTGCCATCGTAGTGCCATTGTGGATCGGGATTGTCCGTACCACTCGTTTGAATTTCAAATCCAGCAGTGGGCTTGCCGGAAATATTTTCGTAGTCCCAATTGGCATGCAAGACGCGAAAGCCCATGGGTGTTGCCGAAGTCGAGTTGAAGGTTACGCTTCCTGAAACTGCTTCACCGCCCTGGGTGTGGTCAGAGTTGTCGCGGTAATAGTAACTAGGTCCACCCTGGGCCCAGATATTGGAACCCGCCAAAGAGGCAGCGCCGATTGTAATATCTGGCGTTCCGGTCGTAATTTCTGTGAAGTTAAGATCGGTGTTTCCATAGACGTAGCTGTAGGCTGCCAATTCATCCTCGCTGAGAATGTGGTTGTAGTCCCCACTATTAATCCAGCTCCGCATAACCTCATTATTCTGATCGTTTTGCACAACGAGACCACCAGCCGTGTTTCCGTAGTTGCGGTTGACGTTGTCCGCCTGGTTTGGATGGTGCAAGCCGAGCACGTGACCAATTTCGTGGACGGCGATCGAACGGATATCACCGAACGGTTGGGCACCGTTTGCTCGGTTGTAGGAGTAGGTCGACCCATTCGGCGTGGTGGAGGCGTTGTCCCACTGGTCAAATGCCAGGCGAATCTGATCGCGTATCTCATTGTTGTTGGTAAAACTTGTGTTGAATCCATAGGTGATATTTGTCACTGCGGCTCCGGGCGTTCCCCAGGAGACAAAATCGTTGGGATTATTGAGAAGATCCGAAAAACCGGAAGGCTCGAGGGCCGTATCACTGGCAAAGGTTCCAAATCCAAAGACTGCGGAGGACTGTCCGCCGGCCATCAAAACTAAACAGAGGAGAACCCTGGTCGTGGCGTGGGGTTTAGAAAGTCGAGACATTGTCATGCGCGCGATTGTTGTTCCGGTTCGCCGAGGGTAAAAGGGTGTCGACTTTACTCGTATGGGTTCGGTCATTATCGATACTCCAATTAAAAAAACGGTAGGAAATGTGGTGTGTCATACACGAAATACCCACTCTCTTAGCGCCCAGCATGGCTTTGAAGCAAACCTTTGCGAAATGAACTTCCAGCTCATGGGTGAATCTTGGGCTGGTGTATCATCGTTACGGCCACTCATTCATGCAGGTGACGAACAAGGGAGGTGCCCTGGCCCGTGAGCCGAATGGGTGTACTTTTGAGGTCCGTTACTCCTGGCAGGTGTTCGCGGGGCGCGAACTGGAAAAAACTGGTCCCCTGGACGTCGTCCAGGGGTAGGCCGATGGGTACGCAATTCCAAACTCAACCGACCAGGAGTACCTGAACCTCTTTCTTAAACCAACACCTTGGGGTCCATTGTTTCTGGAGGGCATATTTAAAAATCGACACCGCGGCCGGTTCGCATTTCGATGGCGAGGCCTCCGCGCGGGAACGTCTTAACGGCCCAGTCGGATTCGGCTGCATCCGGCGATCATTGCAGTGAGTCCCAGGATCAGAAAACTGGCGGGCTCTGGAATGTTTCGTACGGCGTCGCTGTCAGCCACGTAGCTAAGCACATCGTCAGAGACAAAAGTCCGCGTAAAGTCAATTCGCAATCCCCGGTAAAGATCCTTTTCGGGGGAATTGGCGTTCAACGCCACGATATCGCGATAGGTGACATCAATATCCCATCCGAGCGTACTATTGCTGCCGGCGGCAATTAATCCGAGCCACGGATCGGTACCACCGACGCTGCCTGGGGTGCCAGGGTTGGGATCGTGGTCGTCGAATGCGCCTATTTGTCGATCGGGCATCAGGTCAATTTCAATCCAATCAATGCCGTTAGTTCCGAGACCTTGAAAGACCAATGGATTTCCGCCACTTTCGCCTGCAAGGGAAAGTCGCCATCCCAACATGGCACCGACTGCCTCACCACTGGCGGCGCCCGTGGCATTCCACGTGACTGTTTCCATCAGGCCCGAGTTTTGGCCGACTGAGATTTTTGCGCCAGCCATCGTGGCCCCGGTCAGAGAAGAGTCGATTCCAGGTACATTTTGGATATTACCAGGGTCTTCAACAACGCTATTGACCATCAAGGCGGCGGGCGCAGGAGCGGCGACGACTGCGAGAGCCAGTAAGGCGGCTGCCAACGGTGTGGAGCAGTAAGCCAAAGTTTTAACGCTTGTTGTCAAGATCGTGGTTTGCTTCTTCATCGTTTGTTCTTCCTTCGGAGTTTGGGGAAATGGAGCGAATTGTGAACCAGGCGAGCGTTACCTAAAACGGGCGATGCGGCATGCCCCAAGCTTTTCCAGGTTTCGTCACCAAGCTCCTCAGGATCTCAAGCACAAACCCGACAGACAAAAGGAAAGCAAAATGTGGACATCGATGGAACTTGCGGCTGCTGAGGCAAAAACTAGACGGATGTGCAGAAAACCTTGCAGTTGCGGGCAGTTCCGGATGGCTTAAACGGTCGAAATACTCCCGCTTGTCAATTCCATCG
>JAKVCB010000086.1 GCA_022448345.1 Pirellulales bacterium | reverse complement strand
TCACCACCGACTCATCCTCTGCTACTGGACTGGCTGGCAAATCGATTTGTCAACGATGGCTGGCGTCTCAAATCATTGCACCGGCTGATCATGACCAGCAGTGCCTACCGTATGTCGTCCGGGGCCGACAACTCGGTGCTGGCAAGCGATCCGAAGAACGGCTTGTTTTCCCGTCAATCGATGCGGCGTCTGTCGGCCGAAGAACTTCGTGATTCAATGCTCGCAGTGAGTGGCAGACTGAACCTGCAGATGTATGGTCCCAGCATTTTCCCCGAACTGTCACCGGAAGTCCTGCAAACCCAATCCCAGCCAGGAGCTGGTTGGAATTCTTCTTCCCCTGAACAACAAACGCGTCGTACCATCTATGTCCATATAAAGCGCTCCTTAATTCCACCAATGATCGAAGCTTTCGATGGAGCAAACCCCGACAACAGTTGCCCGGTACGGTTTTCCACAACCCAACCGACACAGGCTTTAGAACTACTGAATGGAAACTTTTCGCAGAAGCAATCGCAACAGTTGGCAGCCCGCATCCGCGATGAGGTCGGCGACAACCCGGACACCCAGGTACAACGAGCCCTCTGGCTAGTGACCCAACGCAGCCCGACCAACGAAGAGATTGTTCGTGGCGTCAACCTTTTACAAGACCTTGTTAACAACGAACAAGTCCCTCCCAGTAAGGCCTTTGACGTCTTTTGCCTGATGGCCCTGAACCTGAATGAGTTTCTATTTTTAGACTGACTTTACCATGGCATCCTCAAGCTCAAACAACTTTTGCGGACGCACACGACGCGAATTCTTGTGGCAAGCTGGCGCCGGATTCACGGGAGTTGCCCTGGCAGAGATGTTAGGCCGTGATGGATTCCTTGCCAGACAAACGGTTGCCGCCGACAACACCACGCCTTATGCAAATCCGCTGGCACCCCGAAACTCCCAGCTAATGCCGAAAGCAAAACGCGTGATCTTCCTGTTCATGTACGGGGGACCCAGCCATCTGGATACATTCGACTACAAACCGGCCATGGATAATCTCGATGGAAAAACGGTCGCGGTCGAAACCTTTGGTCGTGGCGGGCGCAAAAAATCGGGTCGCATCGTAAGTCCTAAATGGAAATTCAAACAGTATGGTGAGTGTGGAAAATGGGTCAGTGACTTGTTTCCCCAAGTAGGCAAGCTGGTTGACGATATTGCCTTCCTCCACACGCTCCAGGCAGAGTCCCCCATTCACGGCTCGGCGCTGATGATGATGAATTCAGGGCGTCTCCTCAGCGGCAGCCCCTGCCTCGGCTCGTGGACCAATTACGGGCTGGGAACCGTCAATGAAAACCTGCCCGGCTTTGTTGTCATGCTTGACCGGTCAGGCGGACCGATCAACGGCGCCAAGAACTGGTCCAGTGGATTTATGCCTGCTACGTACCAGCCAACCATCGTACGAAACCAGGGAAGCCCAATCCTCAACCTCGATCTACCACCGGGAATGACGGATAGCCAACAGCGAAACATGCTCAACACGTTGCAGCAATATAACCAGGAACACCAACGGCAACGGATGGATAACCCAAACCTGGCCGCTCGTATTGCCAGTTACGAATTGGCCTACAAGATGCAGGAACATGCTCCTGAAGCCGTCGATTTATCACAGGAAACCCTGGCCACTAAGAAACTGTACGGTCTCGACCGACAACCGACCAAGGAATTTGGTCGCAAGTGCCTGCTGGCCCGTCGCCTGGTAGAACGGGGCGTGCGGTTCGTACAACTCTATGCGGGTGGCGCACACTTCAAGGACAATTGGGATGCACATGGTGACCTGGTCACCAACCACAATCGGCACGCCGGTCGTACCGACCGGCCGATTGCCGGACTGCTCACCGACCTCAAACAGCGCGGTCTGCTCGAAGAGACCCTTGTTGTGTGGGGAGGTGAATTTGGGCGCCAACCGACGGCTGAATATGGCGAGGGAACGGGCCGTGACCACAACTCCTCCGCATTTACCATGTGGATGGCAGGTGGCGGCATCCAAGGTGGAATTTCCCTGGGAGAAACGGACGAACTCGGTGCCCATCCAGGTTCCGCTCCGATCCACGTCAAACGGCTCCACGCCACCATCCTGCATTTGTTGGGGCTCGATCCCAACCAACTTGCTTACTTTCATGCAGGTTTGAATCACCGCTTGATTGGTGTCGAAGACACCGAACCCATTTATGACGTGCTGGCTTGAGGGCTTGATTCGCCCGCGCCATCAAGTTTCGCCGGCATCTCGCCCTCAACAGGACCCATCCCCAAGCTCACAATTCGCGTACACGGATATTGCGAAACTCCACTGGGTCATGATGCCCTGCAAACCCGAAGTAGCCGCGGCGAAGATCTTTGCCCGGATGAGACGTGCCGTCTTTAAAATCGGTCACTTCACTCAATTCGGCATCCAGAATGATCGTCCCGTTGAGTTCCACACGAATCTTGGAACCCTCGACGGTCACTTCCTGGAAATTCCACGTGCCGGGCGGTCGCAAATAGCCTCGCTTGGAAGCAACCATTCCATATACCGAACCGTGAAACTGGCGGGGGTCTAGATCGCTGTACTTGGGACTTGAATTATCCAACACCTGTAGTTCACACATCCCATCCGTATGAGGACGGCCCTTTCCCGGATAACGAATCGCCAGTCCGTTGTTCCCACCCGGAGGCAACTTGAACTCCAGGCGAACGATAAAATCCTCCAACGGCTCATCTGTGTGGAGTGTACCACCGCGGCCAGATTTACAACGAATCGTACCGTTCACGATTTCGTAGTTGTCGATATCGCCGGCCCAACCCTCAAAATTGTGGCCGTTGAAAAGTGGTCGAAAACCGGTTGAGTTTTTAACTGCCAAAATTCGATTCGCTTCGTCTGGAGAAATCTCACGTACAAAAATATTTCGCCAGCGGATTTCACCTCCATGTGTTTGTAATTGAATAGGCCCTTTGGCAAAGAGAGGTCGCTGCCGATCCCAAAAGTTTTCCATTGTTGCACCATCAACCACCAACTGATCATTCAACCACACCGTAGTGCGAGCCCCAATCTGCTGAATGCGGAGTCGGTTCCACTGGCCAAAGGGAAGGTCCCCCAGCACCAAAGGATCTTTTCCGGCAGCACCCGCACTATTGTTCCAAAGTCCACCCGATCCCTTGTCGGCTCCATTGTTCCACTGTCCTCCTTCCTTGGTGAAATCCCAAATCTGGACCTGCGGGGTTGCCCGCAGGTAGATACCACTGTCAGCCTTGGGAGTCGTTTTGTATTCAATCAATAACTCCATGTCACCAAATTCGCGGTCCGATGTGAGATAAACACCGTGCCCGTCGTTGACAATTTCACCGTCCTCGATCGTCCAGTGCTGCTTGAGGTTCTCCAGATCAGCCTTCCGTTTTTGATTCCGCTGTTGGTCACTCATTTCAGCCAGCGTGCGGGGATCAAAGTGACCCATCCCATGCCAGCCACTAAAATCCTTGCCGTCGAACAGGGACTCAAACCCCGAGGGAACAGTTCCGTCTGACTCTGCATCCGCTGAGCAGAAATTCACAGCAGAGAACACTAACAACATCGTCTTGAGCAGCTTCATCGAGATCCTCGCATTCACAGAAACGGCAACGAACAATACACCGCGGTCAACACCACAACCTCCAGATCATACCTTTTGGTCACCCCAATAATCTAACCAAGGTTGGTGTGCGATGCCACTAACTCGCCTGCATGGCCGAGAATAACGACTCGGACAAGCCCAGGTTCGTTCGCACTCTCAAATAAATAGCAGCGCCAGCAGAAGTATTGCAGGTCGTGCGCTCATGGACGATAATCACAGGGCAGCCCTCTCTTGCAGGCCAATATTTTACCTGCCACGAGAGTTGGCATCTTGATATCTCCTGTTTATCAAAAAACCCCCGTTTTTCGGAGCCGCGCATGCCTGCTTCCCACCACGTTAACCGGAGAAGTTTCATCAAGTCCTCAGCCGCTACGGCGGTTGCCTGTGGAGCCTGGAGCAGCCGGGCAGCTGGTGAATCCAAATCTCCCAACGAGAAGCTTCAAATCGCGGTTATCGGTACTGCAAATCGAGCTGCTGCGAATATCAACGGAGTTCGTGGTGAAGCCATCGTCGCAATTTGCGACGTCGATAAAAACTATCTTCACAAGGCGCAATCAGAATTTCCTGATGCCAAATCTTTCACGGACTACCGCGAGTTAATTGATCAAGCAGGAGACCGTATTGACGCGGTAGTCGTGTCAACACCTGATCACCATCACGCCCCTGCTACCATTCGCGCCATTCGCGCGGGTCTACACGTCTACTGCGAGAAACCACTCACTCATACGGTCGAAGAAGCGCGACTTGTCACGGAAGCTGCCCGGGCTCGTGGAGTTGTCACACAACTGGGCACCCAAATTCACGCCGGTGACAACTACCGACGAGTCGTGGAGATGATTCGCGCAGGAATGATTGGCGATGTTAGCGAAGTGTACGTGTGGGTAGGCAAAGGCTGGGGAGGTAGAGGTAACGATCTTCCTACCAAAGATGAGCTCCAAACTCCTCCCGAGGCGTTAAGCTGGGAACACTGGTTGGGACCAGCCCCACATCGCCCGTTTGCTCCTGGCCGATACCATCCGGCACAGTGGCGGCGGTGGTGGCAATTTGGTGGGGGAACCCTGGGAGATATGGCCTGCCATTACATGGACCTGCCATTTTGGGCTCTGGAGTTGAAATATCCTACCAGTTGCAAGGCAACGGGTCCCGAACTGGATCCGGAAACATGCCCAACAGGGATCACTGTCGAATATGAATTCCCGGCCCGCCAACAACGACCCCCGGTAAAGCTGACCTGGTATGACGGTGACCATAGCTTAAAGAAAATCAGTGGCCAGAGGGTACCCAGCAGCGGAGTCATGTTTGTTGGATCGGCTGGAAAAGTTTTTGCTGATTACAGCAACTATCGAATCTTCCCACCGGCAGGGTCCGACAAACCCCAACTGCCGGAACCGACGATTCCCAGCTCGATCGGCCATCACGCCGAATGGATTAAGGCCTGCAAGGATGGCTCACCTACCACCTGCAATTTCGACTACTCGGGACCTCTTACCGAAGCTGTGTTGCTCGGAAACATCTCCTACCGGACCGGTCAAAAAATCGACTGGGATGCCCAGCGGTTGCAAGCGGTCAATTGCCCTGCAGCCGACCACCTGATCCGCAAAACGTATCGGCCCGGCTGGGAAGTCACCTGAGTTTCCGACGATACTGATAGCGTTTACTGCCTTCACAGGCAAACTAATTTCCCAGGTAACGCAACTGGATTTTGGTATCGGGAAGTTTTTCCTGAAGGGCAGCTGTCCCCTCTGCGGTGACCGCCGTGCGCGTCACCTTGAGATCTTTCAGTGCACGTAAACCTGCCAGCTGGGCCAGGCCCGCATCGGTTACCTGGGTAGAACCGAGGTGCAGGAATTCGAGCTGCTTCATGTTGCCTAAATAGGGTAGCGCTCGATCGGTGATAACCGTGTTGTCGAGGTTCAGCCACTTGAGATTCACAAGCCCGGCCAGGGATTTCACACCAACATCGGTGACTGGAACGCGCCACAGGTTGAGCCGTCTCAGGCCCGTCATTCCAGCAAGATGACTTAAACCCGTATCAGAAACCTGTGCGGCCTCACTCAGGTCAAGCTCTTCCAAAGCCGGCAGTTGAGCAAGATGTTTGAGTCCGTCGCTTGTAACCTGGCTCTTCGCCACGCGTAATTTCTTCAGGCGGGGAAATTGCGGAAGTAGCGCCAGCGCGTCATCCCCTACAAGCGTCGCGGCCAGGTAAAGCTCCTCCAGGCGCTGGCAATTTTTCAGGTGTTCCAGCCCCTCTTCGCTAACCCATAAATAATCGCAACCAAACGCTTTAAGATTCTTGAGCTCAGCCAGGTGCTCAAGCCCCCCGTCATCAACGTCCGTCAGCCCCTTTTTCCCGGAGAGCTTCAATCCCCTCAATTTTTTTAACCCGGCCAGGTGGGCTAACCCTTGATTGCTAATCGGACAATCCCGCAGGTCGATGTTTTGCAGTGTGGCCAGTCTCCCCAGAATCGCCAGGCCGTCGTCGTCAATATTTCGCTCGGTCAGTAACACACTCCGAATTTTCGGCAACCCACTTAGCCACTGAAGATCGTCATTGACAACCTCGACATTGCGAAAGTTGACCTCGGCCACATGGTTGTTTTTGTCCCGCTTGAGTTTTGCTCCAAGCTGCTGGAGCTTTGCCACCGAAGCAGGATCCTCCCCGGCTGCCAGGACGGACCGCCCGACCAACAGCGCCCCTATAAAGATTTTGAACAAAACCATGTTTTTGGTAATCATGAAAACATCCTCCGCGGTGTGGGGCTTCATTATAAAACGAAAGGCCCAAACGACGACCGCAAACTGGCCTATAGCAAGAAAAACCAGGCCAATAAACCGTGTTTTTGTGTTTCTTGGCCGCAGGTGCCAACTACAATTTATCAAAGTCCAGACGACTAGTTATAATACGGGGCCACGACAAAACCCAGGTTTTGGGCAACTCAGCAGAATGCTAGCAGACATTCAGAGGTCAATTCCAACAAAACATGCGCACCTCAAACTCAATTTTCATGGTTCTCTTTGTCTTCCTGGCTTTTTTGCTCGGACAACCTACCGGTCTGGCAGCAATCGACTTTGCGGAAACGATTCGTCCGATCCTGGCAGACAAATGTTTTACATGCCACGGCCCTGATTCGGCCCAGCGAAAAGCAGGCCTGCGACTTGACCGCAAAGAATCTTCTTTGGCACCGCTCGCTAGCGGCGCAATCGCCATTGTTCCCGGTCAACCTGCCGAGAGCGAACTCCTGAAGCGCATTACCAGTGACGACGCCTCCTTAAAAATGCCTCCACCCGAGGCGGAAAATCCGCTGACCCAACAGGAAATCGAGTCACTCCAGTCTTGGCTTGCCGAGGGAGCATCCTGGGAAGAACATTGGGCATTTGTATCACCGGTGCGTCCAGATCCACCCCCGGTCAAGGATTTCAAAGAAGTTAACTGGCCTCGAGGAGATATCGATCGATTTGTACTGAGGGCACTTGAGGCCTCAGGACTCTCTCCCTCGGCCGAGGCTGATCGCGAAACTTTGATTCGCCGCGTCACACTCGACCTGACCGGATTGCCACCAACCATTAATGAAATCAACGCCTTTCTTTACGACTCAACCCCACAGGCTTACGAACGGGTCGTTGATCGACTGCTCGACAGCTCTCGCTACGGCGAGCACATGGCCCACTATTGGTTGGACGCTGCCCGCTACGGTGATACGCATGGCCTGCACCTGGACAACTACCGCGAAATCTGGCCGTACCGCGACTGGGTTATTTCCGCATTGAACCGGAATATTCCATTCGACCAGTTCATTACCGAACAACTTGCTGGAGACCTGCTCCCTGACCCTTCAACGGCACAAATCATCGCTACCGGTTTTAACCGCTGCAACGTCTCGACCAATGAGGGAGGCTCGATTAAAGAAGAAGTCTACGTCCGCAATGTGGTCGATCGCGTGGTTACCACAGGAACCGTATTTTTGGGGCTGACCCTGGACTGTACCCGTTGCCACGACCACAAATACGATCCACTTACGATGAACGATTTCTACTCGCTGTTCGCCTATTTCAACAGTATCGATGGGCAGCCACTCGACGGCAATCGCAAGGACCACGCACCTGTCATGAAAGTGGTGACCGAACAGCAGCAACAAACGTTAAATCAGCTAAAACGGGAAATTCAAGGGATCGAAACACGACTCCAGGACGACTGGGACTCGGTCGACCAACAGCAACAACTTTGGGAACAGCAGTTCAAAAACAGTACGGTAGCCGACTTGGAAAAAGAGCCGCTCGTACTAAATGACTGGTATGCGATGGGACCGTTCAAAGACGACAAACGGTATTTGTATCGACGCCAACAAGGCCCTGAAACCAAATCTGGTACAAACATTTCAGTGGCGGAGAAATTTAGTCTGGCTACCGGTGAAAAAATTTCCTGGAAACACCATCCTGAATGGAAAGATGGAGAGGTTCACACTGGTTTTGCCCGGGAACCGGGTGTTAATTTCCTGATGCGCACGATTGATTCCAACCGGGCGCAAAAAATCAAGATCTCACTGGGAAGCGGCGACGCCATCAAAGTCTATTTCAATGACAACTTGGTTCTTGAAAATAATGTGACACGATCTGTCGAACCTGATCAGGAGCAGGTGGAACTCGACTTGCACGAAGGCAAAAACTACTTGCTCATAAAACTTGTCAACTATGGGGGGCGTAGCGGGTTTTATTTTAAAGCAACTGCAGACTTGCCCATTCCCGCTGAAATCCAGGCTATTGCTCAACGAGATCCCACCCAGCGTGATGACAAACAACAGGATGAACTACGGCAATTTTACCGCTTTAAAGTTTGCCCAGACAAAGATCTTGCAGCACTGGTGGCAGAATTAACCGCGACCCAGGAAAAACGAGCCACGTTCAATGCCAGCCTTCCCACGACACTCATCTGGCGCGAGCGGGCAGAGCCTAAACCTGCGTATTATCTGGTCCGGGGTTCCTATGACCAAAAAGGTGCGGAACGTCCCCGAGATACTCCGGCGATTCTTCCCCCCATGAACAAAGCCTGGCCGAATAACCGACTTGGCCTGGCCCGCTGGCTGACCGATCCCGGTCACCCCTTAACGGCTCGCGTCACCGTTAACCGGTTATGGCAACAATTGTTTGGCACTGGCCTGGTGAAAACAGTGGATGATTTTGGTACTCGAAGTGAACGACCAAGCCATCCCAAACTTTTGGATTGGCTGGCGGTGGAGTTTATCGAAAGCGACTGGAACTTACAGAACATGATGAAACAACTGGTCATGTCTGCAACTTATCGCCAGGCATCCGATATGACTTCCGAAGCCTTAAGCCGAGATCCTGAAAACCGGCTACTCTCACACGGTCCCCGCTTTCGGCTGGACGCAGAAATGTTGCGCGACCAGGCGCTCGTAGTAAGTGGACTGCTGGTAGAAAAAATGGGAGGGCCATCTGTCAAGCCTCCCCAACCAGACGGACTCTGGTTTGCAGTGGGCTATAGCGATTCCAACACCGTCCGTTTTGTCGCGGACCAAACACCCGAACAAATCCATCGTCGTTCTCTCTACACGTTTGTCAAGCGGACATCTCCACCGCCCCAGATGAGCACCTTTGACGGTCCATCACGAGAAGCTTGTTCGGTTCAACGAGAACGGACCAATACCCCTTTGCAAGCCCTGCTTTTGATGAACGATCCGCAATTTGTAGATGCAGCGCGTGCACTTGCCTTGCGAACGCTGGTTGCCGGTGGCCAGACTGACAGGGACCGGGCAAACTTCATGTTCCGCACCTGTACCGGTCGACACCCAACCATCCAAGAACTAAACGAGTTGGTCGAGGCAGTGAAAGTCGATCGCGATTTCTTTACAGCCAATCCCACGGCTGCCCAAAGTCTTGTCTACGGAGATTCCACAACTACGAATTCGGTTATGCAAAAGGCTGGTGCCGAAGCAGGTAAAACAGATATTGAAAACTGGGCAGCCTGGACGGTCGCTGCCAACTTACTTTTGAACCTTGACGAAGTTGTCACGAAAAACTGAGCTTTTGAACCATTCCCAGATAAAACGACAAGCCTGACATGAAAAACCAATTCTCCATGCCCCCCAGTAGCAATCCTGTTCAGCAGCACTTCACGGCAATGACCCGGCGACATTTCTTCGCCCAAACAGGTCTTGGCTTGGGGACAGCTGCGCTAGGGAATTTAGTGCCGGGGCAGGCTGTTGCCTCCGGCGGCCAACTTGCAGCCTCCCATTTGCCCGGCAAAGCAAAGCGGGCAATCTACTTGTTCATGGCCGGGGCCCCCTGCCAGATGGATACGTTTGATTACAAACCCGCCATGGACGCCTGGTACAACAAGGAACTCCCTGAATCGGTCCGGCAAGGCCAGCGGCTGACGACGATGACTTCCAAACAATCGAATTTTCCAATCGCCCCCTCCAACTTCAGTTTTTCCCAACACGGAAACTCAGGTGCCTGGGTGAGCGAACTGCTTCCGTACCATGCCAAAATGGTCGACCAGATCACTTTCGTCCGCTCCATGACGACCGAAGCAATCAACCATGACCCGGCCATTACCTACATTTGTACGGGACATGAACTACCAGGGCGGGCCAGTCTGGGCGCGTGGCTAAGCTACGGGCTTGGTTCTCTCAATGAGGATCTTCCCAGTTTTGTCGTGATGACACCCTCCTGGAGCGGCAGAAAAGAAGCACAAGCATTATACAACCGGCTATGGGGACCGGGGTTTCTTCCCAGCCAGTATCAAGGGGTCTCACTCCGATCGACAGGGGATCCCGTCCTGTTTCTTTCCAATCCACCGGGCATCAGCCAGGAACTCCGCCGGCGTATGCTTGACCGACTCGCCGACTTCAACCAGCGAACGTTCGATCGCATTGGTGATCCGGAGACCAACACGCGGATCGAACAGGCAGAAATGGCTTTCCGCATGCAAACTTCGGTTCCCGACCTGGCCGATATTTCCGACGAACCAGAACATATCCTGAAAATGTATGGGCCCGACGTGACCAAGCCTGGAACTTACGCAGCCAGTTGTTTGTTGGCCCGCCGCATGGCAGAACGAGATGTGCGGTTCGTACAAATTTTCCACCGCGGCTGGGATCAGCATGGCAATGTAGCCGGCGATCTCCCCAATCAGTGCCGCGACATCGACCAACCCTCGTTTGCCTTGATCCAGGACCTCAAGCAAAGAGGCCTTTTAGACGATACACTCGTTGTGTGGGGAGGGGAATTTGGACGTACGATTTACTGCCAGGGAAAGCTCTCCCGAGAAAACTACGGGCGCGATCATCATCCACGCTGTTTCACGATTTGGATGGCTGGCGGCGGAATCAAGCCGGGGATGAGCTATGGAAAAACTGACGAATTCAGCTACAACGTCGTTGAAAATCCGGTCCACGTCAACGACCTCAACGCCACCATTCTGCACTGCCTGGGAATTGACCATCGGCAGCTGACCTACCGTTTCCAGGGGCTCGATATGCGGCTTACGGGTGTAGAAGAACAACATCCTGTCGACGCCATTTTGTCCTGACGAAGTGCTGCCCGTGATCGGCCTTGCCAACCGGTTGAAGTAGCGACCGCGGTGCCGCAGGTGGTGGCCCAAACCGCTCATCCCTGCATCCGGTCCAGCCACACTTCCAGACCCTGTACGTTAATGGCCACATCAAAGTCCAAAAGTGCGTGGAGTTCCGCATCGCTGCCTGCATAACCGTGGTCTCGAATACGCTGGAATAAACAGTCCTCAATCTCCGCATGAAGCACCTTGGTACGATTCTTTGAATTGGCATGCTTTCTCGCCAGCTCGACCAACAGATCAAGATCACGGTGCAAGTCATCAGCCAGCCGCTGCTCACAATCAAGTTGACCGAAATGAGCCAGGTGGATTTTCTGTGGAGCCTGGTTCATGATCCGCTCAATGGCCGCGTGAGCTGCAGGCAGATCGAATTGAACAGGTGCCGTCGCAGGAAAAACAAACGGCCCCGCGTCCGTATCCAACTCTCGATAAGAAATACCGAAGCTGTCGCCGGTAAAAATGCCACCAAAGTCAACGTCGACCAGACAATAATGATGCCGCGCATGCCCTTCAGTGTGGAGCACTTTCAAAGAACGTCCTGCCAGATCAAATGTGGCTCCATCTTCGGCAATCAAGACGCGATCCTCAGCAACAGGTACCATCGAGCCGATGTGCTTGGAAAACACGGTTTCCCCAAACACGGCCAAGGCACCTTGCATCAGACGCGTCGGATCGACCAGATGTTTTGCACCACGTGGATGGACCACCACACTCGCATTGGGACATGTCTCAAGGAGGTGCCCCGCCGCTCCGGCATGGTCAAGATGAACGTGCGTGACAAAAATGGTCTGGATCTCGGCAGGATCGATCTGATGTGCAGCCAGTGCCTTTAGCACTACGGGCACAGCTGCTGCCGGCCCCACATCGACCAACGCCCCCTGCCCATTGTGCCAGATAAGGTGGCTGGCGACCCGGCCAGGGCGGAAATATTCTGTGTCGAAGACAAGAATTCCATCTTGTTGCTGAGCAAATTGCCTGGTTGGCACTTCTTCAAACCTCACTGAATTTGGGTTATCCGTTTTCGGAATGTAACTCTTCGTCTATATTGAGGCGGCATCGTCACTTCAACCTGTTCGTGACTTCCAAAACCTTTTCGCCGAGTCAAGGCAAATGCTGGCTTCCATATCCACCTACAAAAACCGGTTTCAGGACTACCATCGACACCTCATCGATTTGCGCGATATGCAATACGAGGGAGGAGCCACTCGCGCAGAACGCGAAGCAACCTTTCGATGTGCTGTCCAGTTCACTTCTCCCGTCGTACACGAAGTGCTGGAAGAATTCAATCAGGTTTTTATGGAAGGGTCGGGAACTGTCGACTGGCGTGGCATCCAAGACGATGGAGACGAGGGACTTATCAGCCTGTGGATCTTGTCGTGGCCACTTCAACAACAAGCCCGGCGCCGGAGTGAAGGTTATTGGTCGAAAGAGAGCGAGCCGGTTGAGCCCAATATCTTGCCTGAAACTGGAAACGACGGCATCGACCCTATTATTGTCCGGGCGTTTCTTCCCAAGGATGGTGTGACAGGGTGGCTACATGGTCACCTGGCCGGGCGATACGATTCGGCCAACGGAATGTGGCCTCTGAATGTGACCTCGGATGAAGATGCGAATCGCCAGGGAATTGTCCTTTGGATGATTGCCGAAGGGGAACTGCACCGCTGTGTTTACGAAATGGCACACTTGCCAATGACTTTACTTCCTGGTGCAACCTGATCAGACCGTGGCTTCTATTTTTTATGCCACGCCATCAAACCACGGGTCCAAGAATCCCGATTCGCGTGACGGGCAGAGCTGTTTTGCGCCTTTTTTCGAGGCTCCCTCTCTTCGGTAGTCCTACGTTGGCCCATGCGTGCTCCAGAAAGAACCCTAAAATCGGCTAACAAAGAAGAATCCCGCTTACCAGGTCGTGGTGTCTGGCGTATGCCACCGTCGTTCCTCGCCAGTCCAAAATGCGTACAACTCGGCATTTTTCAGGAAGAAACGGAGCCGCACCGGCTTCTGCTGGAGGACTTTTAGATCGGCTGCATCTCCCCACGAGACAACATGTCGAACATGGTCGGTGTCGATGGCTACGCAGTTCTGTCGGCTAAAAGGCTCAATCACCTTTCCATTTTCATCGAGAATTTCAACCTCCAGGGTCCCTTGACTTGCATCAGCATTTACTCGCAAGTCCTCGTTCACTAATTGCAGCGGTCGTGTCGTCAGCGTTCCTTCCTCACGACCTGCATCCAGTGAAAAGAAGCCATCGAGTCGCAGGGTTCCCAGGCCAATTTTCCCCGTATTCGGATCTGATTTGTGATCCGAGGTTCTTCCACTGTAATAAATCCACAACTCATCACCCACGCGAACAGGACCGAGTGAACTGGTTGTATTATTGGCATAATCCCAGGGCACCTTTGGGTCAAACGGATCTACACCCGTATGAGGCGTGCGGAAATTTTTTTTACGCTGAAAATCAGCTGGCAACGGCGAGAGGGGAATCCACGCCTGGTCACTGGGCCGCTCCCAATGTTTGCCATTTCGACTTACTGCAAGCTGTACATCGAGCAACGCATCGGGATCTTTGATGTAGCGCCCCCAGATGCCCAAAAACAATGTCTCGTAATAAAATGGCTCGAGATTGTAAACCAACTCAGGTGAGCCTTCAGGTGTGGCACACATGAAAGCGGCATCTCCCCATTTCAGAAAATCGTCCGTCGTCTGGTAGCCGCGCCCGCGCACAGGATCAGTACCAGGTGACCGGATATACCACGACTTGGTACTAGCAAACCACTGTTTACCGACTGGGTCCCAATGCACGGTAGAGCGGTCATAACCATCAATCCCAAGCGGACCATGTTCGGTCCAATGAATCCCATCAGGTGAAAAGTAGGCTCGGTGTCCCAGGTTCCGAATCTGGGCCTTGTATCGACGCGCCGGATCGGGGTCACGCGGGTCGTAAATAATAACCGTGCTGTCAGGCGATCCGGGAATGACAATGTTGTTCTGTTTACTACCCTTGTATTCGTGAATCCCTAAATTGGGGCGCTCCCAGTGAAGGCCATCGCGACTTGTGGCATAGGCAATCCGCCCATGCTTGTTGTAGCGCTCCGTGTAATCAGCGTTGTATTCGGGTGCAAAACAGAGATACCACATGCGGAACCGGTCGTGCTCGCGGTGGGGATCAAACATCACCGTTCCAAATAGCAGGACGGCTGGCTGCTCCCATGCCCGCTCTGGCTCGAAAAGCGGATTGTCCGGGTGTTTTGTCACCGGGTGTAATGTTCGCTTAAGGCCATCCATCTGCGAGACGACCCAGTCATCGACAAACAGCTGTTTGGCATTGTCGACACGAATAAGACCTGGTGGCTGGGGAACCGGCTGATCAACCCGAGACTTGGCAGGATCAAGAACCGTGGGTAAACCGGCAATACCGTCGGACGCCAGCAACAGGACGACCGCACCTGCAAAACCAAAACAGCGGGAAATTTTCACAACGAACGTCATCTCAAAAGTTCCTCCCAGCCACTTATCTTACGTTTTCTGCAATGGGAACACGCAACGAACGGGCAGGCATGAAGCTGCTGCCCCCAAGAAATATCAGGTTCACTATATCACAATCGACCGACTCACAATCATGCCGAACCTTTGGAACGGCTTAACCTGTCGCGTTTGTCGGTAGAGATTCCCATAAATGGCGTCTGCCAGCACACCCAACAAACCACCAAAATTTTCCTGGAATATTGACCTGTCGACGGCATCTCAACCACCCGAAGGCGATATGCGAAAGTTCGGTCGCTAGCATCTCTAGTGAGGTCGAACTTTACCGTACTCCTCCTACCGTACTCTTCCCCTACAGCGATCCTCCCCTACAGTGCTCTTTTGGAACATCATCTTCACCTGTACCATTTCAGCGCTACGCACGTTTTTGGAAACACAACGTTTTTGGCAGCAACAGCGTTCTTGAAAGCTACCTCATCATTACGCGCAAGCGAACCCCTGAAAGGGCAAACTTATGAACCATATTTTGCCAATCCTTGCCGGCATAATTTTACTGTTGTTTGGCCGCACTCTCTTCTGGTTGTTTGTTGGGTTGGCCGGTTTTCTGTTTGGACTGGAAATTGCTCCGCAGTTGTTCCACCTCGAGTCGTCCGCAATGACGTTCCTGGTCGCGTTACTGGTGGGCATTGTAAGTGCCATTCTGGCCATTTTTCTGCAACGTTTGGCGTTTGCTCTGGGTGGTTTTTTCGCAGGTGGTTATGTGGGGTCTATTTTGGCCGAACACCTCCAGGCGGGAGATTCTTCCACCGTCTGGTATGTCGTCGGCGGGGTGATTGGTGCGCTATTCGCTGCCTTGTTAATGGACTGGGCAATTATCATCCTCTCTTCCATGGTAGGAGCCGTAGCGATCGTCGACGGATTCGGCATCCACGGAGCGGCCGGCGGGCTGATTTTACTCCTGGTGCTGTTGTTGACTGGATGCATCTTCCAGGGGCGATCGTATGAAGGCCGCCCAGCCGATGTCTGACCCCGCCAAAGTGGTGAATCACTGCAACTGGCCGGTCCATTGCTATTCTTCCATCAGGTTGTCCACAAGGTTGTATATCGCGACGTAGGGATGCTCTTTTCTCCCGGTCCGCGGTGGCATGCGCTTGCTGAAAAACCGTCGGACAAGAAGCTATCGCAATCACCGCCCCTGGGTGAAATTTGCATCAGCGACCATCGCTGAAATTGTGCCGTGGCATCATCTATCAGGGCCCGTTCGTGTCGGATTTCCCAAAAACCTGTTTTGCACGGCAGCCCACTACCGTGTAGCTCTGTGTTCCCAAAATCTGGCCTACAGCAGAATCGTTCCAAGTGCAGTACAATTGGCTATGGAACTTTCCGGTGTCATTTCCAGCATCACTGTGACTCCAAAAGTGTCACCCCAGCCTAAACTCGGCGCATCGCAACCAGCCCCCCAAGGATACCAGTCCATGTTCTCCCGTTTGATTTTCTTGT
>JAKVCB010000085.1 GCA_022448345.1 Pirellulales bacterium | reverse complement strand
TGGCTACTGGCCCGGTACGGGTGCGCTGGCCGATCAGGATCCGATCTTGTTGTGTGCTCACATGGACACCGTAATTTCGACCGAAGGCATGAAGCCGGTGATCCGTGACGGGGCGGTTCATACGGACGGGTCGAGCGTGCTGGGTGCTGATGATAAGGCGGCGGTTGCCGCGATTGTCGAAGCCGCTGAAGCGGTTGCAGATGCCCAACTTCCCCATCTTCCGATCGAGGTCTTGTTTACCGTGGGGGAGGATGTCGGCCACATTGGTTCGAAAGCTTTTGATGCGGCCCACGTGCGTTCAAAGATGGGTTTTGTTCCCGATATCGGAGGTCCGGTTGGCTTAATCTCGTTGAAAGCACCCTGGGCGCGGACCGTTAAAATTATGTTTCATGGTCGAGCCGCCCACGCCGGGCTGGAACCGGAAGAGGGGCGATGTGCTATTAGCATGGCCGCAGCCGCGGTTCACGCCATGCGGCTGGGACGTGTCGATGAAGAGACGACCGCCAACGTCGGGGTGATTTCAGGTGGCCAGGCTGAAAATGTTGTTCCCCCCGAAGCAGAACTGATCATGCAGACCCGTAGTCTTGACCCGGATAAGCAGCGGGCGACGCTGGAGGAAATGATTGAATGTTGCCGTCAGGCGGCTGCCGAAAGGGGCGGGACAATTGAGGAGCAAACCGTGGGCCAGATAGAGGGTTTTCGCTTCAAACCAACAGACCCCATTGTGCAACGGGCCGAAGGGGCAATCAAAGCCGCCGGTCGTGTGCCGCAGCATACGGTTACTTGTGGTGGTAGCGATGCCAACGAACTGAACGCCAAGGGATTACCCACGCTTGTCATCGCGGTAGGCTACAAGGACATTCACACCAATGAAGAGTCGATGCCCATCGACGAACTGAACTCTCTGGCCGAGGTGTGCGCAGGCTTGATGTTGAAAAAATGATTTTTAGTGATCTCCGGAACCCCGCAGCTGCTCCCTCCGACGCGGTCTCTCTGGCACAACCTCAATTTAGTGGAATCTGTGAAAGGACAACAAGTGCCAAGTATTGAAGTCATCAGTCGTCATGTTGTGTACGAAAACCCCGAGCCCCAGTTGCGCGCCCGGCACGCTTACTTTCCGGGCCTGGTCTCTCTGCCGTCGGGAGACTTGTTGGCCCTTTTTGTGTTGGGTGAGGCAATGAATGCCACGAATGCGACAACCATGGTGAGTCGTTCCACCGATGGTGGCGAGACCTGGAATTTCGAAGGCCCACTACACGAGAAGTTACCTGGGCAAGAACACTATTCGGATGCCTTCAAACCCACACTTTTAGACGATGGCACCTTGATTGCCACCGGATATCGTTTCCACCGAACCGATCCGGATCAGCGCCTGGCGAATGCACAAACGGACGGTCTTCGCGATGGAGAGAACCTTATAAGCTTCTCTAGTGACGAGGGGCGGACCTGGACTCCGTTGGAAGTGATTCCCCGGAGCTGGCCGGAGTTGATCGAAGCTTCTGGCCCAAGCATTCAACTTCATGATGGCACTCTCCTGGTCGCCGGTTCGCTTTTCCCGCTTTGGGATGGGTCGCACCCGTCGAACAACGTGGCTGTCCTGATGCGAAGTGCGGACCGGGGAAAAACCTGGAGTGATAAGACGGTATTCTTTCGTGATCCCAAAGGATGTTACACGGCTGCCGAACCACGACTGTGCGAGATGCAGCCGGGCCGTGTCGTATGCCTGTTCTGGACGATGGACCACGTCAATGATACTAATCTTCCCAATCACATCGTCGTTTCGCACGATGGGGGCCACAGTTGGTCAGAGGCGATCAATACTGGTATTCCCGCGCAGGCGCCAAATCTCACTTACCTTGGTGGTGACATGCTCCTGACGATTCATTGTCATCGTGAAGGTGAAACAGGCCTGTTGGTACGGGTTGTCGACTTCGCCAACGACCGTTGGAAGACGATCGAAGAACTGGACATCTGGTCTAAGGCGGCATCTTCGCAAGTTGCCAATTACAAGGACATGGCGGTGAGCCTCAAATTTGGTCAGGCGTCCTTGCTTCCGATGGGTGATGACGAGTACCTGGCCACGCATTGGTGCATCGAAGATGGCCAAGGTAAGATTTTAACGCATCGCTTGCGAGTGAAGCTCTAAACTGCAGCCAAGTTGCAGACATGATGATGGCCGCGTCAATGAAGGCAGAGAAGGTTTGCTGAGCAGGCAGAGTCTACCCGCCTGCAGGCAGGCATCTCATTTGCCAGCACAGTCCGCTGGTAGCTGCCGCATGAGTTTGCAGAGTGGCAAGAATATTGTCAAAATAACCTTGCTTAAAGGGTGGTGCTGGTCGTTTTCAATTGCTTACAATGGGGTCCTGCTCTAGTAGATTCCGGATTGCCGTAGAGGCGAAAAATAGTTCTGGACACCTGATTTGATTTTCTACTAGAATCCGCCCCTTGTTTGAACTGAATGTATTTTTTCCCTCGTTCCACCTGCGCTTGGCTGATCCGTCAAGAAACAACTTTTGGAGGCCATGATGATTCGTCACACGGTTGGTTATGTCGTCTTTGTAATCGTCCTTGCATGCTCAATGACCGGTTTGAGTACAGCTGACACACCTGATCTGGAAGAGATCAAGTGTGTCATCTCGGGGGCCCCTGTCGCAGCCGATGCAACTTCAGAGCTAGATGGATACACGGTCTATTTTTGCTGCGGTAAGTGTGTCAAGGCTTTCAACAAGGACAAAGGAAAGTTTGCTGCCAAGGCTTTTCATCAGGCTGTGGCTACCAAGCAGGCAAAACAAGACACTTGTCCCAAGTCGGGCCGGGGTTTGAATCCTGAGGTGGTGCTGGTCGTGGGCGGCGTTGATGTCGGCTTCTGTTGCAATGGCTGCAAAGGTTGGGCAGAAAAGCTTTCCGAAGATGATCGTATCGCCAAGCTTTTTAATCGAGACGTGTTTGAAAAGAATTTTAGTACAACCAAAAAATAACAACCCTTGGTCCTGGAGATAGCAGCGTTTATAAAGGCGCGGAGCCTGTGGCTCCGCGCCTTTTTTCGTTACTGGTGGCAACTTGTCGAAGAATTCTGCGCCACAGCTGCGAGTCCGGCACGGCTGCCTTTTAGGCTGGGGTCACATTGCCATCAGGAAACTACCGCGAAGCGTTTTGGTGAGCGGATTGGCCAGACCGGCAGTGCCTTTCAAATGATCCTATGTGACCCCCCACTCTCGACAGGCAATCGTTTTCAGTCAGTTGTCAATCGCTGATGAACCAGCGCATTGCATAACAGGCAAAGTCCCGGCGGAACTTCAAGGTGTACGGATCAACCAGCCAGCGGGCCACGTGGCCATCGGTGCGCGGCATCAACCAGCCGAAGTCCCAGGCCTGGGGTGCGTAGCCGAGGGGAATCGAGGGGCTTGCGCGGACCACAGGATTTGCAGACCCGATCAACAACTGTTGTTGGGTGTAGTAAAAACAAGCCCCCAAGTGGATAAAGACTTCGTGGTCGATCAATTCGGTTGCGTTGTCCGACAGGTCATCACAAAGGCCACGGACGGCAATTTTGACTTCGGCACCAGCCTTCACCGCCCTGGCCAGTTCGGAAACATCGCCGCTGATTACCTTCCCTTCGGCGTCATGGGCCAGCACCTCGGTCCAGTTTGAGCGGACCATGAAGTTGTAGTACTCGAAGTCGTAGATGAAATTGATACTGGGTGCGTTGGTCGCTGCGTCAAAATTGTCGAGTTCATGGTATTTTGGCATCAGGGGGGCCTCTTCCCAGGACTCGACAGATGATTCCGGCACGCTATGGCCGTCCAAAAAGGGTCGGGCAACGGCCTGGTGTGCATCCTGGTTGTAGAGGAAGAAAGACATCGACTCACGGGGGCCAAAACCATTGGGGATTTCAATGGGGACGCGCAAATTCTCAACCCCGGCTACCCAGCGGTCTTCCAAAAGGTAAGTGATCCGAAAATCCGTGGCCTCTTCCACAATTTCATTGCTGTCGGAGGACAGATCGACATGTTCGTTGTGCAGAAAAGCAGTGCCGATGCGCAAATCTGCCCCGGCACGAATCGCATTTGCCAGGCTGGTTTCGTCACCACCTGTGACCTGGCGTTTGGAATCAAGTTGCAATACGGTTTTCCAACTGGACATAAGAAATAGGCTTTCGGAAAGGTTTTGGATGTGGACTTGTGAAGATTCTAATTTGCCGAGGCTGGTCCAACAATATCCCGGCAGGAGGGGCTCGCGTTGTGGCTCCCGTTGACTTGAAAACGGACCGGTGAACCCCAGGGTTTTTACTACGGGAAAGCAGTAGCAGCGCAAAAGGAGGCGGGGCTATTTATGGCCTCGGAAGTTCGAGTCGCCGGGGTGATTCTTTTGGATTCCTTTGGTAGGATGAAGAGCAAAGAGCATGATTTTTTTCGGCAACACCAGGATAATTCAGCATGAAAATTCAGCACCTTGTCACGTTCTTCTGGCTTTTTGCGTGTGCGGCCCTGGCAAAAGATCCTCAACTGGAACATGTCAACGTTTATACGGCAGGAGACGATGGATATAAAACTTACCGCATTCCTGCGCTTGAGATTGCCCCAGACGGGACCTTGCTGGCGTTTGCTGAGGGGCGTAAACAAAGTGGCAGGGACCCTGGCGACGACAAAGAGCAGGATGTCGAGCTGGTCTTGAAAAGAAGTACCGATGATGGAAAGACCTGGTCGGCAATGGAGATCATTGAGGATCCTGGCCGTTACTGGTCAGCAGCCAACGTATCGACGGTGGTCGACCGCGACACGGGCAAGATTTGGGTGGTGTACCTTCGCTGTGGACCTGGCCTAAGCATGAGAGCCTCACGTCCTGGTACCAACGACACGCAAACCATGGCCCGCTTCAGTAGTGACAATGGAGTGACCTGGTCGGAACCAATAGACCTGACCGCGGTGGCCCGGGACATGGAGGACCACGACTGGAACGCCAGTGCCACAGGGGTTGGTGGAGGGATTCAGACAACCGGCGGACGACTGCTGGTGCCCTGTTTCAGGCATCCCTTTGGCGTTTTTGCGATTTACAGCGATGACCATGGACAAAGCTGGAGTCGAGGCGAGTTGGTACCTGGTAGTGACGTTGCCAACGAAAGCCAATTGATTGAGCTGGCCGACGGACGGATCATGCTCGACATGCGACAAGAGAAAGGGCCGTGGCGCGGCAGGTCCATCAGCGGCGATGGAGGTGAGACCTGGTCGGAGTTGGTCAATAGCCAAAAAGTTTCTCGCTGTGCGTGTGCCATTGAGCGGCTGACATTAAAGTCGGCCGGAGACGATCGGAATCGCATTCTGTGGACAGGTCCCAAAGGGCCTGGCCGTATCACCCTTGTAGCCCGTCTCAGCTACGACGAGGGTGAGAGCTATCCGGTCGAAAAAGTTCTTTATCAGCCACCAGCGGCCTACTCAGACCTGGTAGTGCTTAAAGACGGGACTGCCGGATGCCTTTGGGAACGTGCCCAAAATCCGGAAGTTGGCAACAAGATTGACAACATCTGCTTTACCCGGTTTGGCCTTTCGCACCTGGAGCCCCAAAGCGAGTCCAATCGGTAAAGAGCGGGCCAGCCAATTGCCGGGAGTCGTTGGGTTGTTTTCCAGGCGATCCCCAAACACGATTTCAATGGGGCCAAATCGTGTAGCGCAAAACCCCCTCCTAAAACTGGGAGGCGTCGACGACGTTGCCATCGAGTCGATTTCCCATCCAGCGATGGATCGTTTTCTGCAGGCCGTACGATACCTGGTGGACCGACCCGTCACAAAATACCACCTGCCACACACCCGGATGAGGACCACCAAAGCTGTATTCCTTCGTCAAGCCCGAGGTATCGGGAGTGAGCGGAAAGTTGTAACGGGGGAGGGGAGAATCTGAGAAGGTGGACCGCAGATTATCTTGATCGTGGCCACTGTACATCCCCTGGTCATCATTTCCTGCGCGGCAATCCTCATAGTGATCAGGATCCAGATTTTTTTCTCCGAAAAGGTACGTATTGGACAGGCCGTCGGTGATTTGTGAGAACCGGATCTCGCTGCGCTGGAAAACAACGCCCGTATGTCCGGTGGGAGAATGTCCCATCCCGTAGTAAATGTTCACAAAATTCTGGCCGGAGTGTTGCCAGTTGTGAGAGTCATAGGTGGCCAGCGAATCCGGCCCGTCGTCGTTGGGCCAATGGTTTAAGTCCCCCAGGTTTGCGGCATAGTCGCTTTTGCCTGCCCGCTCAGGTGCCTCAAAGTTTCGAGTATCGCTATTTGTCCAGGGATAAGCCTGCGCAGGTCTTCGGCTGGGACAGTAAAAGCTGGGGACAGCTGTCGCAATCATTTCGCGAATGGCGACGCGGGAGTTGGAGTCGGTGCATTGAAACTGTCTGCCGACTTGTCGACTTACCGATTCGTCCATGTAGTCAAGCAACTGGTAGGCCCAGCTACCGGGCTGTTTTTCACCAACGCCCAAATCAGGGCAACCCGCCCAGGCATCTCCCCAGCCGCCCGAAGGCAGGAATCCATTGGTGTCGACATGCAAGTGGGCTGCGAGGCCCAACTGTTTGAGGTGGTTGCTGCATTGACTCCGTCGTGCCGACTCGCGGGCAGCCTGTACGGCAGGCAACAAAAGCGCAATGAGGATCCCGATGATGGCAATCACCACCAAAAGTTCAACCAACGTAAAACCTGGCCGTACCGATTGTGTGACATTACCGGTGGAATGCCCCGTACGAAAACCGGTTTTGTGGTGAAACCGATCGTGTCTGCAGCAGGCCGCGCCAAGAGACTTCATAAAACGTGCACTTTCGGGAAAGGGCCTTCGGGTACGTTGCGGATTGCCTGGACCGATGCATGGTTTCAGCGGGTGTTTCTACCACGGCCAGCACGATTTTGGCAGAGGTGACTGGGCAATGCGTAACCGCCCGACGACCAGGTGGTATCCCTGCGTTGGCCAGGCGTTTTTTACCGATCTGTTCCTCATCCAAGAGAGTCGGCCATGATCTGGCAACGACTACGTGTCCAAAAGTATTTATTCCGGCAGCTCCACTGCCAGCAAGCGATTTTTTGCGGGTAGACTGAACGGTTTGGCGTAATGGTATGTCTGTGCTGACTCGGGATCGTTGGGGTCCACCGGTGTGGGCTGCTCGGTCACAAAATCGGCCGTATGGGGCGCATTGAAGGCGACAAATGCGAGACTCAGGCAGTCGACCAGGCGTTCGGTACGCCTGGTTAGATCGGGAAAAGCAACAGGTCCCGTATCTACTTGATACATTTTCTTCGGTACGCTGATATTCATCGTCTTCACCGGGTATTCAAGGATTGCGCGCAGGCCCGTTTCCTGATGGTAAAGTTCCGTCTGCGCCACAATAGGGATCCCAGCTGCATTCGTCTCGGCAATTGCTTCCCACTTCTCCGGCAGCAACGTTACTTTCGCCGCTGGCCGCAAAGTTTTGAGACTCGGTTCACCAAACGCGATGTTTTTGGCCACGTGTACTTTACGATAGCGATCGCTCAATCCGGGCAGGCGGCGGAAGACCAGCCATTGGTCACCCGCCAGAATCGGCAGATAGTCGTAGTTGTTTTCCTGGAAAAGGTCAGTTTTGGCGAAAGTGTTTTCACTCTTGCAGGATCCACACTGATAGAAATCCATGGAGCTGCCCGTTTTTTCATCGATAACTTTGGTACTGCTCTCCACCCAGAAGCGAACCTGATTTTCCGGGCCCGAATTGGTAATAAAAGAAAGCCCATAGTCCAAACAGGAAACGGACAACTCGGTGTCGTTGTTGGTGTTTGCCAAAATCTTACCGGTTGTCCCGGCAGCACAGAGCGAGGCCCCACTTGCGCGGAGGAAGTTGCGTCGATTGGTTTTCACGAGAGTACCACTTATGTTCTGGATGGAAAAATCGACTCTTTTTTCAAACCTCGATTGGTTGGGCGGCCATAAAAAAAGGGCCGGTTTCCCAGCCCCTGTTTTTATCGTTTTGCACCGCGATCTGCCACTGTCCTCGGTTCCCGAGAGTAGGCCTGGTCGACTAAAGCAGGTATGCCTTAACGCATTCGCCTGCTTCCCAATACGGCTCCGACCAGTCCACAGCAAAGCAAGAGGGCACCAGGTTCGGGAACTGCGGTTGAGGATCCCGTGGCACTGGTGGCGCCAAAATTTCCACTCCAAACATCGTAGTCCGCTGCAGTATAGGTGTTGTCGCCCAGCCCATCCTGCCACACGGTGTAGTCGGCTGCGTCGACCGTGCCGTCGCCATTGAAGTCACCCGCGAGGCCACCTCCCCCGGTCACCAGGGTCAGGTTGCCACTCGCCAGGGCTGATGGGTCGATGGTGAACAGGTCCCCATCGGGTCCGCCGAGTGTAATGCCGTTGTTGGTAATGTTGCTGGCGCTGAGGATGGTAATCGAGTCAGGCGTTGCCACCCCATCGGCCAGGTCAATGTCCAAGGTGCCGCCGAGTGTAGCGTTGCCGCTTACAATCAGCGAGTCGTACTGCACAAGATCGCCGGTACCGTTGATGTCAATATCGATGGTGCCAGTACTGTTGAAGTTACCCCCAATGCTTGACGCCGAAGCGGTTCCCAGGGTGCCACTGTTGTTGATCGTACCACCACCGGTGGTGCCACTGTTGAGATTAACCGTGCCGGCACCCAGGATGTTCAGCGCCTGGCCGTTGAGGGCAATAGGTTCATTGATGTCAAGCGTGGTGGTAGCGGCTGCGGTGATGTTCAGGTCGTTATCGGCAAGCACCAGGTCAACTTCGATTTCGTGTTGATCGTTAGCGCCGGCTGCAAAGATCTCAATCGAGGAAGAACCGGTGTCGGCATCGATCGTCAGGGAACCGGGGCCACTGATGGCGTAGGTGTTACTATGTTCAAATTCAACGCGTTTGATGGTGACACTGCCGTCGATATATACGGTTGACTGCCCGAGAGTCGAGTTTTCGAAGCGGGCCGTTTTGTCATTGCTATTGGGTATGAGAGGCGTGTCCCAGTGGCTTTCCTCCCAGTTTCCAGTTCCACTTGAGACCCAGTTTGAAATTGGCGAGGGAGCAGGACCAGAAGATCCGTCACCAATATCCAAATTGAGCTGTGCAACCTGTTGGCCGTCCATCCCGATATTGTACATGCGAAACTCGTCGATATTGGCGTTATTCAGCCGCCATTCATAGCCCTTGGTCCATTGCCCGATATAGGGGGTATGAACGTTTTGAATCTCCGGAAACAGGCCAGACATGTCTTGTAACTGGCCATTGAGATACTGCTTGGCACGAAATTGGCCCGCTTCGGGCACAATGGTGTACACGAGGTGATCGTAGTTGGGTGCCGTAGCTGGAAGCCCTCCACCAAAAAAACTGCCGGGACTGGTCATGCGGTATGAATTAACACCGGTATTGATACGAGCACCGAATTCAGACTTAGTTCCCCCACTAACTAAAGGGCTAACATGTTCCGTTTGGGCATTGAACAGCCAGGCAGGAACACCTGCGGGGGGGGTTCCGCTGTGCTGGTAATGCATCGACCAGGTCAAGCCATTAGCCCCGGCAACATCTGCCATCGGGGCAATTCCAAGTTCCTCATCATCCCACTCAAGCCAGTTAAAGCCACCTCCAAACCTGAGCGCCTCTCCGAATCCAGCTGCTCCGGGGACGAAACTCAAACCCGAACCAACGTTGAAGGCATCGCCATCGGATCCGGCCGATGCTGCCCCGGTAGCGCCGTTGGTGTAGTCGCCGTCAAAAGAGTTTTGGACGACCAGGTGCTCGTTGAGGTAAGGTGCGGCGGAAGAAAAACCTGGGACCGAAAAAATTGCCCCAGTTACGAGCAGCAAAGTTCCCAAAAATGTCAGGTGTGAACGCATGGTTTCCCCTCTTTTCCACAGATTAAGTTCATTTTCACAGAGTGAGCTCAATGGGCGCCAAGTCGGTTGGTGCTGGTGAGTCGATGAGCTTGAATTTGTGACTATTCACCAGAGTGAGTCTCATTTTTAACTAGTATTTTAGCCAGCTATATCTGTTCCTATTGTAACATCTTTTTGCAATATAACACCTGTTTTTCTTGTGCATTGGTAAAACCTGAGCATCGCCGAGGATTTTTTGCGAGTTCTCCAGTCAGTGTGGCCATGCCACTGCGCCTGTGGTAACTCTCGGTCTTCCTCTCAGGGGGGCCCAGTCCCAGTCTTCCTGGAGGGGTCTGCCGACCGTTGTTCTGCCTTGGGCAGGGATGAGAACCGGTTGCCTGTTTGATGGGTGCCCACCTCAAAAAACACGTACTGTCCCAATACAAAAAACATCGGGGCTGGCTTCCCAGCCAACCCCGATGTTCATTTTTTCAACTCAACGGTGCATAACAGGCTTCCTGCGATATGCACGGCAAGCCTGCCGAATTAACGACGACGTCGTACTGCGGCCAATGCTGCAGCCAATCCGCAGCAAAGCAAGAGGCTCGTTGGTTCCGGAACTCCAGTCGCGGTTCCAGGGATTCCAGCAATTTCGGAATCGCTCATGCCAATGTTAAAGACCTGGAAGTTATCGATCGATGCACCGCTCAAACGCCATTCAAAGCTGTTATTGCTCGCACCCATCCACAGGTCGGTAGTTGCCTCTCCGGGGCTACCGTAGGAACTGCTCTTTCCAGCGCTAACTCCGTCGATGTAAGCCTCCGACTCGAACTGGCCACCACCGATTGGACGAACCGTGTAGGCAATCCGATAACTGGAAGTGTCATTAAGGGCACCACCGGCGAAGAAACCACCCGGAGATACAGCGCGGAAACTTGCACCATCGCTTTGAACTCGACTGGCCACGGCACCACCATCGGTTTTGACATTAAAAATCCAGCCAGGTGCGTTTCTTGCTTGGGGGGAATCGCCTGAGACGAAATCAAGCGCGATCGTGGCACCAGATGTGCCGATAATGCCGGCCAAATCAGCTTGGGCGTACTTTGCCCGCTGACCGGTATTGGTTCCTTGGGCGAAGTTCAAGGTGCCGCCGCCGAGCGTTGCTCCGACGAGTGTACCGCTAAAGTCGTCAGCAGAATCCATGCTATCTGAGATAATAGTGCGGGCTGTGTAAAGATCAGCCATGGCCACGCACGGCACAAAAAGGGCGGCCACTACCGCCAGCACTGCACAAAATTGCTTCTTTGAAGCCATCATTAGTCTCCCTCGTGTTAAATACAGGGTTAAAAAAAGAGAAAACTCTGCCCGACAGGCAGAGTTGTCTACAGCGTTACTCACACTACGTTTGAAAAGGGTTGCCTTGCAAAAAGAAAGCGGCCCTGGTTTTTGCCGGGGACGCACCAAACAAAAAACGACACCGGTCTATCCTCAAGTTTCCCACGCACCCTACTGCAGGTGGCTCTGTGGGCAAGGACCCCAATGTCGTTGGTTGACAAAATAAGTTTTTGGCGGGCATCACTAGCGAACTCTAAAAAAGCCTTGTGAAATCTTCTCTGCTGCGTCTGTTCGTAGGCCTCCCTACAAAAATCGAGAGACTCTACATACCCAGCCTATCCACACATTTGAGGACTGTCAAGCATATTACGGTTTTTATTTGCGATCGGTTTTCACACGAAAATGGAGGTCGAAAAATACGAGATCTGGAAGAATGCAAAACTAAGGCTCACTTCAAGTTAGGTCGTTTTAGGCGGAGAGAAGATATGTACCCTATTTATGGTAAGGGTTTAGGGAAATTCCTATCAAGTCAGCTCCATGGCATGGATTCCTCGGCTTCTGCAGGGGCGGCTGCCTGGGACCAGAAGCAGAAGTGGTCGAACTTGAAATTTTGGAAAAATATTGGGGTTGGCCCGAAGGCCAACCCCGATATGGACTCGATTCTTGACCAAGCGGCGCCAACCTGCCGTGATATGCACGGCAAGGACGTCAAATTCAAGAAACTTCAAAAATTAACGACGCCTTCTGAGACCAGCCAGTGCGGCTGCCAATCCGCAGCCTAGCAGCATGGTCGACGGTTCGGGAACGATACCTGAGCAGGTTGTTGGGATCCCAGCGACCTGGGCATGGGTCATGCCCGTGTTGAAGATCATCACGTTGTCGATATAAGCGTCGCTGAAACGATATTCCCAACTGCTGTAACTGGCCCCGATATAACCATCGCTGGTCACACTTACGGGATCAAAGGGATTCGAGGTGCCCGCAGGGGTACCATCGAGATACACATCGGCTTCCATTTTTCCATCCCCAGTCGGCCGGATGGTGTAGGCGATTCGGTGGTACGCAGCATCGATTGAACCACCACCATGGAAACCGCCAGGGGATGCAGCTCGCAAGCTCACCTGGTCATTTTGAAGTCGAGCACCGGCCTGGCCCCCCGTGGTGTTTACATTCAACATCCAAGCAGGAGCGTTGGGGGCATCTGGGGATTCGCCCTTTTTGAAGTCGTGGACCCAGGTGATGCCATCAGTGCCTATATGGTCCAGATAAGCTTGTGCATATTTGACCTTCTCGCCGGTATTCACACCTTTGCTGAAGTAAACCTGGCCATTCTGGATCGAAGCGCCTCCTAACAGCTCTGCATGTCCCGATGTGCCGTCGTCGAAATCGTCGCAGAGCACCAGGTGGTCTGCGTAAAAAATAGCATTAGCCATTGTCAGGCATGGCACTAAAAGGGCTGCGCTTGTCGCTAGTCCCGCACAAAAGTGCTTCATTGAAATCATCACGGGTTCTCCCTCGTTCTTGTAGGGTTAAAAAATCGACTACCCAAATGGGTAGTTTCACGCACACAATTCATCTCGAAAAGTCAACGCTTCCGGACAAGTTAACGCCGCCAGTTTTTCATGGCCGCCAGTCCAAATAAAAAACGACAACCGAATGCTCCCACGATTCCCCGCGGCTCCTAGGAGGCCGGTGGGAAGAAGGATCCGGATGTCGTTATTGGTTCTAATTAGCAGTATTCGGGCGGTAAAAAACGAATAATAAAGCCCCACTTTGGACACTCTCGCCTCAGGTTATCTCTGCATCAGCCGGTTGTCAAGTATTCCGCAGCCTGTTTGTTGTTTTAAATTTCGGCTTCCAGCTCCAAATCACTTTGAAAAGGGAAGCCCCGGCAATAAAAAGAAAGCAAGTCGACGGTTTGCGGCGATTGGCGGCGTCTGCCAGGAGGGGCGGGTAGAAAGTAGTGGGGCTGTTGTATGGATACTATTTGATTTAGGTGGAATGGGTTAACTTGAACGTATTGCCTTTTAAGTCCTTTGAACCTGTAGCGCCGGAAACGATGAGGTGTTGTGTTTTGCTGAGACCTCAGGGTTTGTGGCGGACCCATTGGAAAGCAATTTAAAAGTATGCACGATTTGTTGAGACTATTTTTGGCGGTGCGATGTTCAGGAACTCTGAAACGGACCAACTCGAGTGGGACTTGGTGTGGTGAGTACGGAAAACATCACCGGTTGAATCGGTTTTTTCCAACAGGCTCGGCCTGCTTCGCTGTGCTCTTAGGATGCATGATGACTCTGTGCACATGCATGGGACCCTGGGCTTTGAAGCTGCACGGGCAATCGGTGGCCCCGCCTGTAAGTGTCGCTCCCCCTGTAAACGCGGAGCAGAACCTGGGAGCTGCGGCCGAACTTCCCCTGGTGGTTTATTCCCGCCACTACGGTATGCCCTGCTTCGGCGATTATGTGCCAACGGTCGAAGAGGTGGATGGCCAGTTCACCGTCTCGATGGCAGCCAACGAGATCGAACCGGTGCAGATCGGAATTTATGTGCCTCAAGGGGCAGAGCCGCTCAAGCGAGTCTCGCTCGGGGTGCACATCGACATCCCCTGCCAGGTCGGCATAATTCATCACGAATGGTACAAGGAACATTGGAGACCCATTGACAAAGGTCGTTGGTATACCGACTACCCGGGGGGCCGTCAGTCGTTGCCCCTCTACCTGGTTCCCGGGGATACCATGACCCAGATCAAGCCGGGACACACGGCCGCTTTTTGGATCACTTTCAAGCCGGCTGGAAAAATTGCCAGTGGTATTCACAAAGGGTCTTTTACGCTCACGATTCCAGGCCAAAAGACGCGCCGTTATCCGCTGCAGGTGGAAATCCACCCTTTTTCGCTTCCTCGACCTGATGCGACTTTCAACATTTATGCCCGCCCCGATCGTATTCCCCGTTATTACGAGCGGAAATACCAGGAGATGTATGCCCGTGACATGGCCGAGCATGGCCATAACAGCGGTCAGATTGTCAGCTTTTTTGGCTCCTTCGCCAACGAAGAATATCTAAAAACAGGCAGACTCCCGCTCCCGGATCCCGGGGGTGGATGGATGGAGCCATGGACCTGTCTGCTTGAATCGGAAGAGGTCGCCGATGGAAAATTTGACCCTGAGCGGCTCGTCGAAACCCAGGTTGAAATGATGCAGCAGGCGGGACTTGCCCAGCAGGATGTTCCGCTCATTATGGTCCAGGGGAACTGGACTTGTGAGAACAAGCCACTCGTGATGGATACTTTCCGGCGGTTTGCGATCGAGAAAGGCTGGCCGGAGATCATGTTTTACACCCGCGACGAACCGCCCCATTGGCGGCACGGTCCTGGTGCTATTCCAGTTACAACGACCCAGGCGATGTTGGATTTTAAACGGATGAAACATGGTCGTTCCTATACGGCCCTCAGTGGCCATGGGGCAGTCATTTTTGGACACTACCATGACGTGTGGATTGTGTTGGCCGGCCAAATCACGCCTGAATTGGTTGAAGAAGCCAGGCGGCAGGGGGCAAAGTTATGGACCTATTCCGAAAGGCTCCGGATTACCAATTTGCGGAGCAATCGTTATTACGCCGGCTTGTATACCTGGGGTCTTGGGTTGGATGGTAATACGACTTATGCCTATGGGCATTACGTTTTTCAGCCGAAGGCAGGCGAGGGTGCTCAGGATCCGGTTTGGTTACCATCGCATGAACGGACCTCCATGCATGTGATTAACGGCTACGTGATTCCGGGGCCCGATGGCCCGATCCCTGGCATGGGATTTGAGGGGAGACGGGAAGGAATTGATGACTATCGGTATCTCCAATTGCTCGAGGCGCGGCTTGCCGCTGCGGATCCCAACCTGTCGGCAGCCAAAGAGGCCAGTTTATGGCTGGATGGCCTGAAACAACAAATCGTGGCAGAGTCTCTCGAAGGTGTATACGCCTCGGGTTCTCAACATCTTTGGGAACTCGACTGGGTGGAGCCGAGTCCTAATATCGGCCCGGCCCAATATGCTTCCCTACGGGACACTGCGGCCCGATTCATTCTGCAATTGTCCGAAGCGTCAGGAGAGCTTAATCCTCCTCCGGTCGATCGAGAGTTCATTGCCAGTGGCTGGGAGGGAGAGGATTTTCTCGACAAGTCAGCCGGGGAGATCGGTTTGGCATTGCAACATGGATCGTCCGCCCTGCAGCGTGCAGCGGCCACGGCACTTGTCGTCGTGGAGATTGATGATGATGGTGTCCAGGAGGTGGTTCCCGCTTTAATTGCACTGGTGGAGAAACCGGACGTGCGTTTGCCGGCAATCAATGCGTTAGGTGCAATTGGCCCAAGGGCGGCCATGGCAGTTCCGGCACTTGAAAGAGGGCTTGAGAATCCCGATCCGATCGTGCGTTGTGGTAGTCTTTTGGCATTGCACGAGATGGGGCCAGCTGGTGTCGATGGTTTGATTCTCGGATTGCAGGATCCTTTTTTGATGAACAAGACAACCGCCGCTGACTGTCTGCAGCGAATGGGCCCGGCAGCAGCCAAGGCGCTGCCCGCACTTAAAGCCGCAAAAAATTCACCAAACCAACATGTGGCGCGCACGATGCAGGGAGCCATCGACGCGATCCACAAGGCTTCCAATTGAGTACGTGGCCAATTTATGTACCACGCCCGACGGATGTTCGCTCAGCCCGCCCGATGCTGTTGGGGCTGGCGGCTACCAAGGCTGTTTCAGGGGCCAGGCTTGCGATAAATTCGCCCAGCGAGCCAATGGCCAGACAAGTCCATCGGTCAATAAATTTGCTACGCCAGCGTGCCAATTGATATTAAGATGGAAGGGATACCTGAGAATATGTGTGTTGCCGACCGGAAGGGGTATCCTGTTGCCCGCCGGGTTGGTGACTCCGAGAATGGTTTAACAGTCTTTGTGCCCTGTAGGTTGGCTTTTGCCTTGAGCGAATCGTGGAACTGCTATGAACACACCTGTCTGCGATAAGTTGGATCGCCGGAGATTTCTGATCGCGATGTCAAGCGGTGTGGTTGCCGCTCCGGTCGCGATGAACCTTGCGCCGATTGCACTGGCGGCGCAGGAAAAGTCCGATTCGCGCCATGGGCCAATCAAGGTTACCGACATCGAAGTCCACGATATTATGGTGCCCTACGAGGATTGGATTGCTTACCAATTGAATCATTACTACGGGCCATCGCGTCGCACGATCTATGTGGTGCACACCGATAATGGCCTTGTCGGCCTTGGTGAAAGTAACGGTCGGGAACCCCAGGAGGTCATCGAAAAGTACATCGGGAGTAACCCGTTCCATTG
>JAKVCB010000084.1 GCA_022448345.1 Pirellulales bacterium | reverse complement strand
ATACCTGGGTCGGAAAACTTTTCGCCTATGATAGCGCATCGCGCCCTGGGCAACAACTCCCCCATCTCCTGGTTGCCCAGCCCCCACGGAAATTTGCACGACCGAATCTGGCCATCGACCCATGCTCGCCCCCAACGACTCCAAACCACTTGTCCCCGAATCGTTGCTATGGCCGTACCAGGCTGGCAAACCACCTCGGGCATTAACCGATCAGCTTTTTCATATCGCGCACCGCCTGCTCCAGCCCCACCATTAGGGCCCGAGCGATAATGCTATGCCCAATATTAAGTTCGTGCATGGCGGGAATTTCGGCAACCGGAGAAACGTTGCGGTAGGTCAATCCATGGCCTGCGTGGAGCCGCAAACCGCACTGAACAATTTGCTTGGAGGTAATACAAAGCTTTTCAAGTTCGTTCCGCTCTACATCCACCTGGTGTCGCCGCGCGGCCTCGGCATAAGCCCCCGTGTGCAATTCAACCGCATCGGCTGCCACACGGCTAGCAACCTCGATTTGGGCTTCGCTGGGGTCGAGAAACAAACTTACTCCAATGCCAACATCCTTCAGGCGAGCCACCGCCTCGCGCACGCGTGCTTCACTTGCCACAATATCAAGCCCTCCCTCGGTCGTCACCTCCTCGCGACGCTCCGGGACAAGTGTCACTTGTTGCGGCCGAGCCCGGCAGGCAATGGCCAATACCTCCTCTGCACAGGCCACCTCAAGATTCACCCGAACCGTCACCGTTTCCATTAAAATCTGCAGATCACGGTCTTGAATATGGCGCCGATCCTCCCGCAAGTGGAGCGTAATCCCATCGGCTCCACCGAGTTCTGCCAGCGTTGCGGCCCATGCCGGATCCGGTTCGTTGGTTTTTCGAGCCTCGCGTACCGTCGCGACGTGGTCGATATTGACACCAAGTTCAGTCACAAATTGTTCCTTTCCTTTTTACAAGTAGGCCCGTACCTTGGGTTGCTCACTTTACGATTCCTCCGCCGGGGTCGCGACCTATCGTAACCCCGGCCTGCAGGCCGGTCGCCTTGATTACCAAGGATCACCGTTTGGATGAAAGCGGTCCCTTCGTTCAAATTCGCCATCACCGTCGGAATCCGTTTCCAAGTACCACGACTGCTGACGACTGTTGAACCAGAGACGTTGACCAGGGTTTCCGGCGACCGACTGGGTCTCAAAGGGCCTGCCAACAGACCCGACGACTGCCGGCAGCGAACTGCCGCGCGGCAGCCCATCTGGCTGCCTGTGCGCACCGCCCAAATGTTGTCCTACCATAAAGCTGGCCATCCCGGCTAGAACCATCAGTGCGATCGCCTGCCAAAAAACAGGAGAAACCGATCGATCTTCATGGCCCGCCAATTCCTGGTCTTGATCCGTCGACGAATCCATTTCGCGACCGCTCAGATGCTCGCAAATCTGCGCTCTCGCTGCAGTCGCCCTATGGCTGGAAACCTGAACCAAATAGGCAACTGACCACCGACCCGTTACGGCACTAAAGTTCTCCGAAGCAAAGATCCGACTCTCGATGCCGCACGAGGTTAAATCATTGGCCAGGAACCCGGCCTCTGCCAGGTTTGTCACCCGTGCCACGGCTTTCCAGTTTTCGGCAAGATCGGTATCGCAAAACGGACAACGTGTCGGGCCGGTCGACAGCACCTCCGGATCAAAGGAGCCTTGACATTCAGGACAAACGGTCATGGGCAGCGGGTCACGAGTGTGGCAATTCTTCCAGGAGCCGACCTCCGGCACCGTTTTTATCGATTATGTGGCCCCTCGCCATTGATGGCCAGCAGACAACAAGCATTCTACGCGTCGGCGCAGAAAAACTCCTGTTTGGAGAACGGCGAACAAGGCCGCCCGATTTATACACCCTCTGCCCAATGCTTTGCCTTGCCGCAGGTTAGGTCGATTGACATAAGCCGCCACAGGACAGGCTAAACGCAGGCTAAACTTCACAGGGCAGGCCAAACTTCAGCGGAAAGCAGCAAATGGCCTCGCCACCCACTGGTTTTGGCCACCCAAGTCATCACTTCGGCCCCAGGGGTAAAACCAGCCCAAACGGACCAAAAACAGGACCCACGGCCGGGTTTCGAATCCTTTCTGCAACAACCGATCCTACGAAACGTTGCCATTTCGACACCTAGGCTTTCGCGAAGAAAAATCTCCAAAAATGCGTCCTCGCCGCACCGCCGCGGACCTATTCTTGGTGGTCGGCAAAAATACGGCCAACTTGAAACGGCTGGTACGGGCCACCAGTTTCAAACCACTTTCCCCACTCATTCCAATAGACATTTCTGGTTTAACCACGGTAGCGGTCGATGAACTGCCAACAACTGGCTCAAAAAATTGAAGAACTGCGGCCCGAGTCCACGCCACAAGAGGTGGCTCGTATGTGCCTGCTGTTGACTAACTCGGTTCTGAATCTCGACGACTTCCAGGAAAGTCAGAACTTGAACGAGGCGTGGAAACGGACCAAACTTCAAATCCAGTTAGCAACCGACCAACACGCCGCCATGACCGAAGAATTGGAAACTCTGGCTGCCTCTGATCCGAAATCGTTCAGCCAGGACCAAACCTGGACCCTGATTCGGGCGATCAAAGTACAAAGCCAAATTCTCGAGATGTACGTTGGGCATCCATTGCTCGAGGTTTGAACTCCCTGGCGTTTGAAGCCTCCCAACTTGCTTGGCTCTCACCCGGCAAACACAACTCTCATCGGTAAATGCGCAGCCTGGACGGGTTGTCATTTTGCAAACAAGACTTGCAGTTCATCGAGCATTGCGACCGCAACGGCCATATAGATAAGGATCCCAGCCACGTCGATAATACCGGCCACAAACGGATTGCTCATCAAGGCCGGATCAAGGCCGAGTCGGCGAAAAACAAGCGGCAAGGCGCCTCCGCAAACGGTTCCCGTTACCACCACCAACAGCAACGTGATAGGGATCACCAGTTTCTGGACGGAAGTCGCATCGGTGATGAGAACCACGGCAAACACATAACCAAGCGCAGCCAGGCCGGTTCCTAACGCCAATCCCATAATCAACTCCCGCCACAAAACCTGCCTCCATTCCGACAGTTTCAGATCACCGGTCGTCAACGAGGTAATCACCAACGTAGCGGACTGTCCGCCCGAATTTCCACCACAAGAAATAATCAAGGGAATAAAGAGGGCAAGCCATGTCACCTCTTTGAGCACATTCTCATACCCCTGCAAGGCAATAACCGTTAGTAGCGCTGCCATCGACAAAATAAAGAGCCACAGGCCACGCTTCCAGGCAAGCGTGTACCAGGGGGTTTCGAGATACGATTCCTGAAGTGGATTGATTGCCCCAGCCAGGTAAGCGTCTTCCTCAGCCTCCTCGAGCAACACATCAATAATGTCGTCGTGTGTCACAATCCCTAGCAAACGCTGCTCGTTGTCCACCACCGGAATTGCCAGAAAGTCGTAATTGGCGACTTTATCGGCAACAACTTCCTGGTCGTCATGGCCATACACTGTCACCAGGTCTCGTTCCATCAAATCAGCAACGCAAGTATCTTCCTTACCCAGATTGGCGACCAACTGCCGAGCTGAAACCAGACCTCGCAAATGACTTTCACCGTCGACGATGTAGATGTAGTAGATCGTCTCCAGTTCTTGTGACTGACGTCCAATTTCAAGCAGTGCGTCACGGACGGTCATGGTTTCTGGAAGGCGCGCAACTTCCGTTGTCATCACCGACCCTGCCGTTCCTTCGGGATACTCACGGAGGCGAAGAATATCCCTTCGGTCATCAACCGGGAGCAGGGGAAGAATCTCTTCAACCACCGCCGGATCGACTTCCTCAAGCAGGTCGACGCAGTCATCAGCCGGCATATCCGTGATGAGTTCGCTTACCTCTTGACGATTACACGTCTGGACGATTTCGATTTGTCGATCTTCATCAAAGTAGCCAAAGATCTGCGCGCGGAGGTATGGCTGAGCAGCCCGCAAAACGACCCACGACTCGGCGGCCGTTAATCCTTCCATGAACTCTGCCGTGCGGGCCGGATGAAGTGCCCCACTGAAGTCGCGCAGCCCCTCGCTGTCGCGGTCGACCAGCATTTCGCGAATTTCAGGCAAGTAAAGCGTATTGATCATCGTCACACGACCCGGAACCCATTTGTGGCCAGCGATCTGTGGACCGCCCGACCTTTTCTTCTTTTCGCCCCGCTTGCAGTTTAGTCCGCGACCGGTCGGACCGGCAGGTCTCTAGTTTACGATTTACGACGTTCCGGCCAGTTTGGCACCACGAAACCTGTATGACCGTCACATCCGCCCGCCCGCCAACCCACCTAGCGGGACAATCCGATCGCCGGCCAGCCCAACTACAACATTGACAGACACCCCCAGGACGCTTAGCTTAACGAGGTGACTTAAGTCACCGTTACTACACCGGTTGCGGCGCAACATCACCAGCGATACTGGTACCCCTTGGCCCTACCGGTGGTCCTACCGATCGTTTGCCACAAACATCAATCCGTGCCAGGCAGGCGGATGGCCAAACCTACTACCATTAATGGTCGCCCAGTTGATCCGGCCGCTCTGGAGAAATGCCAGGAGCGGATTGGCTATCGGTTTGCAAACCTAAACCTGCTTGAGGCGGCGCTAACTCATGCCTCGGGAGCCCACCATCGCCTTGCTTCCAACGAACGGATGGAATTTCTCGGTGATGCCATCCTCGGGGCCGTTGTTTGTGAACGACTCTATCATCAGTTTCCCGAATACCTGGAAGGCGATCTGACCAAACTGAAATCGGTCGTTGTAAGCCGCCAAACCTGTGCCAAAATCAGCCAGGCACTCGGCCTGAAAGAATTCTTGATTCTTGGCAAAGGCATGACGACCAATCCCGTGGTGCCGATGTCATTACTCGCCGATGTACTCGAATCCCTGATTGCCGCAATTTATCTCGACGGTGGCACCGAGCCCGCAAGCCACTTTATCGATACTTACATTGGACCAGAAATAGAACTTGCAGCAACCGGGGAAGCAGAAGGAAACTACAAATCACTGCTACAACAGTTTTCCCAGCGCGAACATGGAGTCACGCCGACTTATGATCTCCTCGACGAAAAAGGGCCGGATCACAGCAAGTGCTTCAAGATAACTGCCCAAATTGGCAAGCAACCCTTTCCACCAGCTTGGGGGCGAAGCAAAAAAGAATCGGAGCAGCGGGCTGCCCACAACGCAATCTGCTCCCTTCGCAACGAACCGATTCCTTACCCGTCCGATGATTCCAGTCTACTCACCAACGATAACCTGGCCAGTCATTCTTCGCCTCATAAGGATGGCCACCTGGCGTCTGACCAATAACCGACGCAACGCTCAAAACTGAACGATACCCCGATCGATCCTTCTTCACGCAAACCGGAGCAATGTTGCTAGCCTATCGAGTTCGAACTGTAAAACCATTGTTCGGAAATCGGGTTCTCAACAATCCTTCCAAATTCTTCCGTAAGCCGTCTTTTGCCCACAGACGGCCATGAGGAGACGTCCCGTAATTCTGGCATCGCGTCAACTAGCTGCTCTACAAGATGGCTTGCCAACTGCTGCTGCTTGCCGGTCCGGGCATTTGACTTTACGGTGTACGCCGTTTTCATAACACGTAACATACGAGCACGGCCCATAACATCCGGCAATAAGGTATCTTCCAATTCGTGAAGCAGTTCATGGATTGGAACACCAAGAGCTGCCTGCCACCGGTAGAGCTGAGAAAGCGTCAAGTCAAAAGAAGGCTCCTCCTGCTCTCGAACCTCAGCGACAGAAATACCAAGACGCTTGGCGACACAACGGCGCGAAAGCCCTTGCCGGTTTCGCACTTCGGCCAGGTAATGCACCGCGCCCGGTTTTTTCCGGTTTTTCTTCGCCTCTATTGCCACTTCTCTTCGCTGCTCGCTACTATTTTTCAAGTTCACTGACATCACTCGTCCTCCATCCGTTGCGTCTTTGAAAAAAAGCAAACCTCAACTTGGTCCACCGAAACCTGCAACCTCGTATCCTCGAGAAAATAGCCAAACAAACAGGTGTACATTCGGGGAAACATACGTAAGTCGCCTCGAGCCGTTGGCCACGAGCACAACCTCAGATACACCTTCCATCACACTCGGGTGCCCTCTTTCTGCCGATCGCTGATTTATTGCGGCTCGTTGGAACGACTCCGACACACACACCTGCGGTCAGGCGATCAAGTCGATCTGTAAGTTGAACCACCTGGGCTTTCACGCGCAGATTCTCCGAAGCGAGACGGTTGCTTGCCTTTGCGGATGTCGCCATAAAGAATCCCCTCTGCTAACATTCTACGGATTGGTGCATAACTGTCTAAAAAAAAGTCGCTGCCGCAAACAGGGTTCAGCCACCCCATAACTTGTAATTGCGTCGTCCCGTCTCTGACCCTGAAAACACCTGGCTTTTCTAAGTCCACCGCGAGTCCAACCCGGTTTTCCGAGCCAACCACGGCTAAGTCCAGCTGTGTCCAGTGGCGGCCGCCTGCCACCGGCCTGTTCCAACGGACGACAGCCTGGGCAGGGACACACCTGGTTCGCCTAAATATCTGGTTCGCCTAAATATGTGGTTCGCCTACATATCTGGTTCGCCTACATATCCGGCTCTCTTCCACAGCTCGCGATTCTTTCTGCCTGCGATGGATGCCCGATACGCCTTTTTCAGAAAGCCCCATCCAAATTCCCAACAGAAAAGGTCCGGTGTTCGCAGCAAAGTGACACCGCGCAAAAAATATTTTTTCCACCCCGGAAGACCACACCGAAGGCTTGGGCGATCGCCGCAATTCTACTTTCCCCAGCAAGCCAAATAGCGTATCCTGCGCGACGCTCACAAGGTGAGTGGACACGCAATCACGTCGCAGCAAGGGAGGCAGAGAGCCAGGATGGCAGCGCACCACAACCAGCGGTACTGGGTCGGCTTTGACCTCGGCGGGACGAAAATGCTTGCCAAGGTTTTTGATTCCAAGTACCGCACCGTCGGTCGAGAACGGACCAAAACCAAAGGCTACGAGGGTGCCGAAGCGGGCCTGAAACGGATCACCACAACGATCCACAAGGCACTCCATGATGCTGATGTCAAGTCGACCCAGGTTGAAGGAATTGGCGTTGGCTGTCCGGGGCCACTCGACCTCAAACGGGGGAAGATTCGCATGGCTCCGAACCTTGGCTGGACCAATGTACCGGTCAAGAAACATCTCGAGGCGGAATTTTCTTGCCCTGCGGTCATTTTGAATGATGTCGATGCGGGCATCTATGGCGAATACCGGTTTGGTGCAGCACAAAGCGCGGAAACGGTCGTTGGCGTGTTCCCTGGCACAGGAATTGGCGGTGGTTGTGTTTACGAAGGAAATATTCTCCAAAGCAAGAGCGGCTCGTGTATGGAAATCGGTCACGTGCAAGTGGTCCCCGAAGGACCGCTCTGTGGCTGCGGACGGCGCGGGTGCCTTGAAGCGATCGCCAGCCGTCTTGTGATCGCTTCGCGATCCGCCGCTGCAGCTTACCGTGGCCAGGCACCCCACCTGTTGTCGATCGCTGGTACGGACGTCGCCCAAATCCGCAGTGGTGCACTGGCCGAATCGATCGAAGCTGGTGACACCACCGTCGAAAACATTGTTCGCGAAGCAGCTCGAAACATTGGCCGAGCCGTCGCCGGAGTCGTACACCTACTGGGGCCTGACCTGATTGTCCTGGGAGGAGGACTCGTCGAGGCAATGTCGGACTTGTTCATCCAGGAAGTTGATACCGCTGCCAAGCAACGCGTACTCCCAGCTTTGATCGATTCCTTCGAGGTGGTCGCGGCTCAACTCGGTGACGACGCAACCGCAATGGGCGCTGCTGCCTGGGCACAAAGGCATGCAGATACCTAGGGGCTGAGCTGGGAAGGTTTGCCATCCTCAGCCTTTAGGTCATACCGCTAGCCCCACCTGGCCGTCGTCAAAGATGCGACCGGATGCCGCAGGAGTTGTTTTTACTACCACGGATCACAATTTCTGCCAGCAGGATGAGGATGACGGCCGACACCTTCTCATCCTCATCAAAACTTGCTCGTCCTCATCAAAGTGGTTTCACCTCCGCCGGCGGAGTCATCGCAACCACCATGCCATCCCAAAGTAATTTACGAGCTTCAAGCGATTTGCTTGCCGCAACACGGGCTATTTCCCACAGCCGCTGGTCCCCACCACAAATTGAAGCCAATAACTTTTCTGCAAGAGGGCCGTGGTGGTCACCATCAAGCTCAATATGACGCTCCAGATAGTATTGAAACACCGTCAGCCGACCGCCTGCATTAAGATTCAGCCGCTGAACGACGCGTTCGAACACGTCAGGCAGTAGATCTTCCCTACCAAACAAAAAGGCAGAAGCCACCGCGGCCGACTCGCCACTGTTGATCGTTGAAAATGTTTGCTGCACAAACTGCTTGACAGGGACTTCTGCAGCCACAACTTCCAAGGCCGCGCTTATGGACGGGTTCGCTTTCAGGGAATCGACAAACTGGTCGACCTGGGTCGTCGAAGCGCTACATTGCCGCATCGCCCGCAAGTAAATTTCAAAATGGCTGGCATATCCTCCCTCTCCGTCCTCATCACTTTCTTCTCCGAGAACAATCTCATTGACAAAGCGAACTGACGACGTATCTCCAGTCGGCAACCAGGGAACAGCCCAAACACCCAGTGACTGTTGCAATGCCTTCAGTAAAGACATAAAGTCCCATACCGCAAACACATGGTACTGCATAAAGCAGCGCAGTTGCGAAAGGTTATCGATCGTGTGGTAAACAGGGTGATCCAACAAGCTTTTGCGCAGCGGATCCAGCTCCTGTTTAATTTGCTGGATGTAGTTGGTAGTACTCACTCTAGATTTTCTTAAAACGCAAAACACTGGGAGTGGACTTTTCTGCACCCCCGCCCCTTAAACTGACCCATCGCTACAACTCACCTGGTGTCGTCGCCTGGCCAGATCTCTACTGAACAACACCGAGTATTATAGGCAGCGACCTATTCTTCCCGTACCCGATTTTTTCCGTCTCCCACCCGATTTTTTCTATTTCTGTTGCGGAGAAAACCTTCAAGCGTTGTCCCTATCGGTTCGTACCCGAATCCTGAAAAGCCCGTCCTGCAGCATCAGCAGCCACCACGGCATCGACGACCATATCTACGGTGACCTCAAAAGGTTCATTATGAATTGTTTCCCCTGGAGTTGTGGCCCGCTGGGCAACAGCTTCGAGTTTGGCGCACGTCGGATCTTGAATTCCAATTTCGGCCAGGGTACAGGGAAGACCGATCCGGGTGAGAAAGTCGAGCACCGTTTCTAACTCCGTCCGCGGCTGCCCTTCAAGGATCAGTTGAACCAGCAGGCCGTAGGCAACTTTTTCGCCGTGGTACATCGCATGCGTGTCGGCAATCACGGTGAACCCGTTATGCACCGCGTGGGCCGCCGCCAGCCCTGAAGATTCGAAACCAAGGCCCGATAACAGCGTGTTTGCCTCCACAAGGCGTTCCAGTGCCGGCGTGACGACCCGGTTCTCAACAGCCCGCAGTGCGTCGACTCCATCGGCCAGGAGCGTGTCGTAACAGAGCCGGGCCAAGGCTGCCGCACTCAGGGTAGATCCACCCCCGCGCATATTGCGAACATTTCCCCCAACGCACGTGCGGGCTTCAAACCAGGTTGCCAGCGCATCCCCCATCCCCGCGGCCAACAGTCGTGGAGGACTCCTGGCAATGACCGCCGTATCGACCAGCACCAGGTCAGGATTACGGCGGTAAAAGAGATATTGCTCGAACGTACCATTCTGGTCGTAAACAACTGACAAAGCACTGCAAGGAGAGTCACTGGAAGCCAGCGTTGGGCAGTTCACAACGGGCAGGTCCATGTCGGCTGCAACAGCCCGAGAAGTGTCTAGAACTTTTCCCCCTCCCGCTCCAACGATCACCTGGGCCTTGATCGCTTCTGCCTGCTGCCTGGCCCGTGCAATCTCCGCCAGCGAGCACTCTCCCCCAAAGGGAAACACGGTGTACGCGTAGCCTGCTTCACTGAGCGTTTGCTTCCAGATAGAAGTCAATTCCCGGCAGGCACTCGCACCGGCAATCACAAACACCGGACCTTCCAGACCAAGACTCTTCATTTCTGAGCCAAGCGACTCGGTCGCATTCTTTCCCTGGGTATACCTGCTGGGTGATGAAAAAACACTTAACATCGTATTTCCTTCCCTCCCTTTTGCACTGTCTTCCCCTGCGATCCAAAGCCACCTAACTGGTTACCTGGCGCCAAACACCCGGCACGCTTCAAAGAAACTGATCGCCGGACGGGTCACGTAAGAACCCCACTTTCCCTCCAGTTGCATCTCTCTACCAGCAACTCAAGAAGCCCAGCAGGCGCGCAGTATCAACCACCAGAAATAGCCGTGTCAAGGTCCCGGCAATCGTCCACCAGTCCCTAGTCAACTAACCACTGTGGCCTGCGGCTAATTTCACAGACCGGCTTTCACGCTGAGGGTTGCGAGGGTGTTGACCGACCGTTGCGGCTCGGGAGAACAAATGCCAGGGTCAAGGCCAGCAAAACCCAGCTGGCCGGTTCCGGAACTGCGTGAAACCGCGCGTAACTATTGCGGGGAGGCTTGCCAAGAAGTAGTGCGGGAAGCTGCTCGGCGACAAACAACGGCTCAGTTGTGACCAACACGTTTGCCGGGTTCACCGAAAGACCATAAATATTTCCCGTCTCCAACCCCAGCACACTGACGGTTGTGGAAAAAATGTCACTCAGGTCGACCCGACTCAAACCTAACTCACGCCACATGACGACTGCGTCGTCACCCGCCTTATCCAAATGGAAAGCATCAATTCCACACCCCAGATCGAGGTCGGCTTCCCACAGATGATCCTCCATTGCAACCGCAACTGGGACGAGGTAGGGATACTCATCCCAATCGACCGAAAGCGAGTCGAATGAAAAAGAAGACTCTCCCGGATTAGCCGCTTCCCAAATTTCATAAGCCTCGCCCACGTCTATTTGGGTTGCATACTCCATAACCGGCGTCCCGGTTGGTTCAACACGGTCACGAAAGTTGTCTTCCAGCCAGCCTACCACGTCGAGAAGGTCCGCCCGGGAGTCCGATCCTGGAGAGAAATTATGGGCGTGGGCGCCCCAACCCCAAGTCCAAACTTTTTCGGGAGCATTGGACCGCTCCGCATGTCGCCAGTTCACGTAGAGTTGCAAGAACTGGCGTTTCACCGACTCGGCACTCATATCCTGCAGGGTTCCGTGGTGAATGCCCACTTCGCCAATCACCGGACCGGAAACAACCTGTACAAACGGTGCCGACAGGTCTTCGGCCATGGCATTCTCCGTGGAAGGACGGAAAGGATTCCAAATGTGGTGTCCATAGTACCCGTAGTAATCTTCTTCCGGCCCCGGTTCGCGTACCGTAATCCCAAACTCCTCCATCAAGGTGTGATACTCTTCTTCGGATTTCGGCAGGTGAGACCCTTTTACATTGTTGATCTCCGAGACTGGCTCGGGAGGACTTCCCCAAAAGGCAGTTTCAATTCCCCGATTGACCCAGCTGATATTGTCTTGCCAACTTTTGCGTGACTCCACCAGGTTTGGGGTGCCGGTAAACGACGGCCAGTTAAACTTGCCGACCTGATATTCGTTATGGCTGTGTGAACCAATCTGGGGGCCCGGGGCGGGGGTGCGGGGGGGTGAACCAATCTGCCCCCCCGAACCGTACATCCGACGGACCACCTGGGCCCCCACGCCTGAAGGACCTTCCTCCACCAGCATTTCCATGTACCACCCGCCGCTAAGAAAGGAAATCGGAATGTCGAGGGGCTCCGTTTGATCCAACACCCAAGCCAGGTTGTCAGTTCGCTCTTCGTAAACTGCACGCTTTCCAGAAACTGGAAAACCATTGGTGACTGGATCCACATGCACATCGAAAGTCATGTAAATGGGAGACTGGTCCGCCACCCCCACAGCAGGCGCCCAGCCAAAATCCACTGCAACCACCAGAACTAAAATGCCCAGCACCAGGAAGCACCAGGTGGATACTCCACGAAAAGCAACTGGCCCTTTTCCGCCGAATGGAGTCTTGAAAAAAACAAAACTTTTTGGCACACAAATCATCGAAGAACTCCTCTCGAAAACAAACAACAGGGTGGGCTGCGATATACCCCGCTACCATGCCGGGTCGGTGCGAAAAACCAGGAAGTTGAAAACCTCACCGAAGGCTGCCCGCCATCAAGGCCCGTGGAAGCACCCGGTTAGTCGGTAGAACCCCTCAGCGGACAAGAGGTTCCGCTCGTGCTCCAGATTTGGTGTTTTCTTCGGCCTCATGGCCCTTGGCGTGCTTTAAAACACCGAGAGCCTGCTCTGAAAATCACCTCTCAGTCCAGAGGCCACCGGAATCCGCGGATGTACCCCTGGCGGCTCACTTTCTGAAGCCGCAATTTTGCCATTCCACAACGACAACCCCAGAACCCGGTTCTTGCGGCCCATCAATACGCTGGCATAGCTGCTTGGCAGAAAAACCGGGTTTTCGTGTCGGGCCCACGCGCTGGAAATTGAGTTATTAAAAAGAGCGAACGTTCACCGGATGGGGCCATATTCATCCACTACCAGCTAACACCCGAAGCCATGTAACGCCCGACCTTTACCCGGGGCAAAACGGGGACAAATCGCGCGGCTCATGGGCCACCGCTCGACCTGCACACCCCCTTCACCAAAGAGGAGTTCACCGTGAGACTTTCTTTTTCAACCTACTGGTTCGCCTGTGCCACAGGATTACTTTTCACTTCAATTGCGATCCTGCCGGTTTGTGGAGCCCCCCTAACGGGCTCGGGACCACACCTGTCTATTCCCTCCCCCAACCCTGCCTGGCCGCCTGGAGATCCCCCCTCAAGAGTCGCGACAACCGCCGGATTTACCGGCACCTGGTCTTCACCAGTTCAGCCCAACTGGCTCGGGACCTACAATGCCACCGGACCGATCCCTTCGTCGATGGCTGCAGGGGCAGTCAGTTATGATTTCAGCACGCTTCCCCTGGGACACCTTCCCGCGGGTACGTTTTTTGTCTTTGGAGATGTCGACCAGGGTTCGACTCTTTCAGAACGATTTGACCTGCGGGCTTTCGGCAGTTCTGGAAATATTCTTACGACCCCATGGCTCGACGAGACCCACGCCGTGACTGGTAGCGGAGCATCTTCTTCGACAATCCAACCTTCTGACATGCCCGAATGGTCGTGGGACGCCCCCGGAACTTCCGCTACCTATGTTATCGATGGATCCTCCATTAGTGGCGGCAACCCCAATGTTGCGTTTGCCCTCGTAAGCAATCAACCCATCCACGCACTCGAACTCAACAAAGCAACAACCCATAACGGCTTTGTGCTACAGGCACCTACTGCGATTCCTGAACCCTCCACGCTTGTGCTGGGCTCGCTGACCTTGTTGGGCCTGTGGGCTCGACGCCGGCGGTGAGAACTTTCCGAAAAACTCTCTCCTGGCGTCTGACGACTGCCCCCTCGGAGGGAAACACAAACCGCCTTCCCATTTGAAACCAGCCCCAAGAACCCGGTATACTGCGCACAAGTAACCCTTAGCGCAGCGTGCCGGGTTTTTCTCATGGACTCCAGCTGGCAAATTCCCATGCAAACTTCAACTCGTGTGACGTGGTTGGCTCGAATTTTGATCCTTACTGCTTCACCCTCACTCTTCGCCACAGAAATCCCGGAAGTCGAACCAGACCAGGTTGGCCTATCCGCCGAACAACTCGAAAAGATTGGTCCAACCGTGACGGGCCTGATTGACGCCAACCGACTAGTGGGCGGCTCGGTCATCGTTGCTCGCCACGGCAAAATTGCCTACTTCCAAACTTTTGGCCAGCAAGACCGCGAAGCGCAAATGCCGATGACCCGGGACACTATTTTTCGGATTTACTCGATGAGCAAGGCAATTACCTCCCTGGCAACGCTCATGCTGGTCGAACAGGGACAAATTAGCCTTGATGATGTGATCTCAGACCATCTCCCGGAATTTGCAGATGTCAAAATATGGACCCCAGACGGCCTGGTGCGTCCCCAACGGCTTCCGACCATCCAGGACATGCTCTGCCACGCTTCAGGTCTGGTCGACGGCGGTACCGGAAACTCTCCCGTCCACAAGCTCTACCAGGCGGCCAAACCCTACGAAAGCGCCAGCCTTGCAGAAATGAGTCAGAGAATCAGCAAGCTGCCTTTGCTATTCGAACCGGGCACCGACTGGACCTACAGTTTTTCGATGGACATGCTGGGCCGCATTATCGAAATAAAAACGGGCGTGTCGTTTGACACGTTTCTAGAACAGCAGGTTTTTCTCCCACTCGACATGAAAGATACCGGCTTTGTGGTCCCCCGCGCAAAGGCAAACCGGTTCGCTGCTGTCTACAACTCCGACCAGCAAGGACAACTGACACTTCGCGCAGGGCCAGAAGAGGCGCGCTTTCGCAACCAGCCAAACATCCCTTCCGGTGGTGGAGGACTCGTCTCCACCCAACGCGATTACTTGCGGTTCCTGCAACTGGTAGCCAACGGCGGCGAACTCTACGGAACGCGACTCCTCAAGCCGGAGACCGTTGCGCTGATGACCACCAACCAGTTAGCAGCTGGTGCGATGCCTGTTTCTTTTGGAGCCCAAGTCCGCACCGCGGTTGGTCACGGTCTTGGGTTTGCTGTCTGCACAAGAAAAAATACCTGGGATCCTGCCATGCAAAAGGGAGAGTACGGCTGGGGAGGTGCCGCCAGTACCCACTACTGGTGCTCACCCGAGGATGATCTGATTGTGATCACCATGGAACAGACCATGCCACACACATTCTTACTGGAAAAGGCCCTCAAAGATGTAATTTATAAAGCGGTTCAGAACTGACAAAGTTTTGGTCGGAGCCCGCAGGCACGATACCGCACCGAAGGACGCATTGCCGGCTCGTATTGTGGCGACCACAGCCGTCGCAATACACTCAAGGGACGTTCGCCCAAAAAACGTTTGGCCGCCCGATCTTTCCAGAGAGGTCTTTCCAGGAGAATCTTTGATGAATCACGAAACTTCCGAAAGCACCACCCCCAACAAAGAACGTGAAACAAGAACCTGGGCCATGTTCCTGCACTTCTCCCTCCTGGCAGGATACGTAGCCCCCATCGCCGGACTCATTGCCCCGATCATTATCTGGCAGGTTCAGAAAGACAAACTTCCCGGCATTGATGAGCATGGAAAAGTCGTCGTGAATTGGCTTATCTCTCTAATACTCTACTTGATTTTGAGCGCATTGCTCTTGTTCATTTTCATTGGGATCCCCATGTTGATCGTGCTCATCGTGGCAACCATCATCTTTCCCATCATCGGTGGCATCAAGGCGAACGATGGTCAACTTTGGAAGTACCCGTTGTCGATCCCATTCTTTAAATGATCCGCATTCCAGGACCATCGGCTAGTTGAACGACAAGCCCGTTCTCGTCAGAAGTGTTCTTCAATAGCTGGAGGAATGATCCGGCCATCCTGCTGCGCAAAGAAAAGCTGGACAACCGTCCAAAACTGCGTGGACGAAAACCAACACTCTCACAACGCGCGCCCATCGGGCACACAGAACACCGCGATCAAATCTCCCCTTGCGGTCAACCATGTTGCCCAGCCAAGACGGGCAATGCTATAATCGGGGTCCTAGCTTTTTCCGGACTGCTTAACCTGGCCCACGACTCGGATTTACTCCACTTGCGATTTGAATCGTTCTCCCATCACGCGCCAGAGCGCCCCCCCCAACCAATCCGGGAGTCAAACCAGTGACTCAACAAAAACTCTACCTTGGACTACTGACACTTCTTTGCTTTTACGGAATCTGCCGAGGCACCCTGGCGGCCAAGGACGATCCGCTAGAACCCCTGAACCTGAGAGTCGGCACCTGGAATGCCACGCTCACCCTCAAAAAAGCTGCCTGGACCCCTTTGGAAATCAAAAGCAGTGGGCAGACCAAGATTCAGTGGACGTTAGGGGACAATTTCATTGAAAACAAATCGAATTTTGCGTCCCTCGATGCCGAATCGCTCGAACTGGTCAACTATGATTCGAAAGACGGTGTTTACCGCAGTTGGAACTTCTCCAAAACCACGTTTCCGCGTGGGGAAACAACCGGCAACTGGGACGCCAAATCGAAAACCTTGAAGTGGAAAGCTGATTACGGCTATGGGTACCATGGGAAAGGACACTGGAAATTCACTGGCGAGGACACGATGAACTGGACCTTCACGGTCACTGGCCCCACCGGTGAATTGCTGCTAGACATGGAAGGGACCGACACCCGCACGCAATGATTTCTTGCAACGTGGAGAATAGCGTCACACTTTTTGCCACGACACGACATTCTCCTTTGAAACCTTGACAAAAAGCTATGATGACTGAACTTTTGGATGACAGATCTCTTGTTTTCGGCATCGACCTGGAAGCCTGCGAAGAACTAACCGTCGCGACCTCCCACGAAAGCCTTCAACAGTCAAAACAGATCTGGTTACATCTTTGCAATATTGATGACGTGATTGAATCCTGGCTGCAAAACCACTCCGCACTGGACCCGGACCAGCATGCGGTCCTTTTTTCTGAGGCAGACCGTCCCCGTTTTTTCCCCAACAACGATG